>NZ_CALLVU010000082.1 GCF_938015485.1 uncultured Lachnoanaerobaculum sp.
TATGTGAATTTTCAGGGTTGTGTGTACTGTTTAATCTTAAATTATCATGGTTCATCGTTTCGCTGTCTCAAACAGCTCAGCTATTATATCAAGTTCATTTAGTCTTGTCAACAACTTTTTTAGGTTATTTTAAGGTTTTTTCTGAACTCGAGTTGTTCTTTTTGAGCAACTTTGATATAATATCAAACTTTCTATTTATTGTCAATAGTGTTTTTCTATTATTTTTCAAAAAAGTTTGTTTTTGTTTTTCTGTCTTTTAGGACAGTGACGCTATTCTACACCTTACACACTGTCCTGTCAACCTTTCTTTCCCATTTTTTGAAATTTTTTGTGATTTTTAAAACTAAAAAGGAATACCGAAACGATATTCCTTAAAACCTTATTATACCCTCAGTGACCATTCCCTACAGTCTATACTTCTTGTTATAAAATCCTCATAGAAATCAGGTTCATGGCAAATCAAAAGTATACTTCCCTTATACGCTTTCAACGCTCTTTTTAACTCTTCCTTTGCATCCACATCCAGATGGTTTGTAGGCTCATCCAAAAACAGTACATTGGTAGCCCTGTTTATGATTTTACACAGCCTCACCTTAGCCTGCTCTCCACCTGAAAGCACTCTGAATAAGCTCTCAATATGCTTTGTAGTCAAACCGCATTTTGCCAGAGCCGATCTTACCTCATACTGACTGAATCCCGGAAACTCACTCCAAAGTTCCTCTATGCAGGTATTCTTTGACTTATTGTCACTCTCCTGCTCAAAGTAGCCTATCTCAAGATAGTCTCCAAGTACAGTCTTCCCTGAAAGTGCCGGTGTCAAACCCAAGATACTTTTTAACAGGGTAGACTTTCCTATACCGTTTACACCGAACATGGCTATCTTTTCGCCTCTTTCCATTCTTACATTGATAGGTTTTGACAGCGGTGTGTCATATCCTATAACAAGGTCTGTAGTCTCAAAAATAGTCTTACCCGGTGTTCTCGCCTCTTTAAAGTTAAATTCAGGCTTCGGTTTTTCTGCCGCAAGCTCTATTATATCCATCTTATCAAGCTTTTTTTGTCTGCTCATCGCCATATTTCTTGTTGCGACTCTGGCCTTATTTCTGGCAACAAAATCAGCCAACTCTTCTCTTTCCCTTTGCTGACGATTGTAGGCAGCCTCAAGCTGCTTTTTCTTTACCTCATATACCTCAAGGAATTTGTCATAGTCTCCAACATATCTGTTAAGCTCCTGATTTTCCATATGGTATATGATATTTACCACCGAATTGAGGAAAGGTATATCATGTGAGATAAGTACAAAAGCATTTTCATAATCCTGTAAATATCTTTTCAACCACTCTATATGCTCGGCATCCAAATAGTTTGTAGGCTCGTCCAGAAGTAAAATATCAGGTTTTTGAAGTAAAAGCTTAGCCAAAAGGATCTTTGTCCTCTGTCCTCCGCTAAGCTCGGTCACATCCCTGTCAAGTCCAATATCGCTAAGTCCCAGTGCATTTGCAACCTCTTCCACCTTTGCGTCTATAGTATAGAAATCATGTGCCATCAAGAGTTCCTGAATAGTGCCAAGCTCCTCCATAAGCTCATCCATCACACTTTCATCAGCCGTTGTAAGCATATCGCAGATCTCATTCATCCTTTTTTCCATATCAAAAAGATGATCAAACGCCTGCTTTAGGGCATCTCTGATACTGATACCCTCCTGTAGCACTGAATGCTGGTCAAGGTATCCTATCTGAACATTCTTCGCCCACTCTATTTTGCCCTCATCCGGCATAAGCTTACCGGTCACCACGCTCATAAATGTAGACTTACCCTCTCCGTTGGCACCTACAAGTCCTATATGCTCACCTTTTAGCATTCTGAAGGAAACATTGTCAAAAATAGCTCTATCGCCGAAACCGTGGCTCAAATTTTCCACATTCAAAATACTCATTGTATATCTTTTCCTTTTTCTTGTGATTTAATGCTTTTTTCTATACTCTTTCTTGCAATCATCATCTGATGGTTACAACCAACGCATTTCAGTCGCAAATCCTGTCCGATTCTAAGTACTTCCCACTCATATGAGCCACATGGATGTGGCTTTTTCAATGTAAGTATATCCCCTACATCAATTTTTATCATTTATCCAACTCTCTCACAAGCACAGGTATAGCCTTTTCAAACTTTACGCCATACCAGTGGCTGTCGTCATCTATTGTCTTTAATATAGCCTCTGAAACAAATTTTGCAGCTGTCTCCACGGCCTCTCTCATAGTCTTACCCTTCATAAGACTTCCTGTAAATGCCGCAGCATAGCAATCACCTGTACCATGTGCATCTTTCTTTATTCTGTCAATATAGAAAATCTCCATATTGTCGGTTTCACCCTCATATACGGCAATTCCGAGCTTACCCTCCATATTCTTGATGCCCTTTAATATTACATTCTTTGCACCAAGCTCTCTAAGCTTATGAATAATGCTCATTATATATTCACCGCTTTGATTTTCAAGGATTATATCGCTGTCTGTAAGAAGAGCCGCCTCTGTCATATTCGGCAAAATTATATCCGCTACAGAGATAAGAGTCTTCATTTCCTTAACAAACGCATCGTCAAAACCTGTATACAGTTTTCCGTTGTCCGCCATAGCAGGGTCAACTATTCTCTTACCTTCAGGCTTTAACAGATTATTGAATAAATCCTTTACAATATCAATCTGTCTCTTACTTCCGAGATATCCGGTATATATTGCATCAAAGCTGATACCTTCCTTTAGCCAATGTTCCATAATCTTCGGTAAATCTTCAGTCAAATCTCTGAAAGTAAATCCGCTAAATCCGCCTGTATGTGTTGACAAAATAGCGGACGGCATTATCGCCGTCTCCACTCCGCAAGCCGAAAGAATAGGCAGTGCCACTGTAATAGAGCACTGTCCGTAACATGAGATGTCCTGTACCGTTAATACCTTTTTGTCCATAAAAAACCCCCTAAATTTATTTTATTATATAAAATTATAGCAAAAATGCTCAGCCACAATTCTTTGCATTCTATTATACCACAAAATACCTGACAGCTTTAAAAAATATATAAATTTTAGTTTAATATTTCAACTTTTTGTAAACCTTTTCATTTCTTCAAATGCGATATCGATTATCGCCTGCTTTTCTTCAGGCTTCAGTCTGTATACAGTCTCTTTTTCTTTCCAATTCTTTATTACTTCGTCAAGACTCGGGCGTTCTTCATCCTCATCGTATATATCGGGATCTGACAGATTTGCAATGCTCTCACGCAAAACCAAAAGTTCAAAATGATAACTCTTTGTCTTTTTATTCTTAGGAAATACTTCATTCAACCTGTTTTCTTCCCAACTCTTTTGCTCTTCACCGAACGGATACAGCTTTTTATAATATCTGTCCATTTTTTTCTTTTTCTGCTTTGCAGTTTCAAAATTGAACCAATCCGCTATTCCCATATCTTTACCTTGAGTACTTTTCTTCTATTTCAGTGATGATATCAAGTCTGTTTTGATGTCTGCCGCCCTCATACTCTGTAGCTAGGAATGTATCCACAATCATCTTTGCCATCTCCGAGCCTACCACTCTGGCACCGAATGCGATAATCTGAGCATTGTTATGAAGTGCCGCCATTTTTGCCGAATAAGGCTCCGAACATACAGCCGCTCTGATTCCCGGCACCTTGTTCGCCGCCAAAGAAATACCGATACCTGTACCGCAAATAAGTACGCCCTTGTCAAGCTTTCCCGCAACTATTGCCTCAGCCACATCTCTTCCCGGTACAGGGTAATCACACTTTTCACCTTCTTTAGCTCCGAACTCAAACACCTCATGGCCTGCATTTTTCAGATGCTCTATTATAACCTCTCTAAGCTCCACAGCCGCATGGTCGTTTCCTACTCCGATTCTCATATTCTCTCCTTACTATCCCAGAAGTTCTTTATAAACTTCCCTCTTTTGTATTCCTCTATCCTTTGCTACAGCCTTCATAGCCTCTTTTTTATCAAGCCCTTCCGATATATATTTATCGAAATGCTCCTTTATACCGATTTCTTCAAAGGATTTTTGTCTTTCATTTCTTTTTTCAAGAAGACTTTTGCCCTCTATTACCAGCACATACTCCCCTCTGACTGCAACTCTACCCAGCTCATAGTCATCTATTATCTTGCCTAAGTTTCCTCTAAGCACCTCTTCATGAAGCTTTGTAAGCTCCCTTACTATAGAAATCTTCCTGTCTCCAAGGTACTCAAAAAGCTCCTTTAATGTCTTTATCAGCCTGTGCGGTGCCTCATAAAGTATAATTGTTCTGCTTTCATCGGAAAGCTCTTTTAGTATCTGTTTTTTCTCATTCTTATCGCTTGGTAAAAAACCTTCAAACGAAAATCTCCTTGAACTGATACCGCTTATTGCAAGTGCGGATACCACAGCACTTGCTCCCGGTATAACGGTAACACAAAGTCCCTCTTTGTATGCAATATCCACAAGCTCATATCCGGGGTCCGATATCGCAGGCATACCGGCATCCGACACAAATGCAATATTCTTACCTGCCTTTACCTTCTCACACAGTTCATAAGCCTTGTCTATCTTGTTGTACTCATGATACGATGTCAAAGGCGCCTTTATGTCAAAATGATTCAAAAGCCTTATTGTATTTCTGGTATCTTCACAGGCAATAATATCCACATTTTTCAGAGTGTCTATTGCCCTTATACTCATATCCGAAAGATTACCGATAGGTGTAGCCACCAAATATATCTTACCTGCCATATATTTTTAACACCTCATCCGTATAAACATTTTTATCCTTATATACCACCAAAGGAGGTTCCACATCCATCCAGACTCCGGAACCCTTTGCACCCTCTATGAGTACAAGATTTGCCTTACTTTCAATATAAGGATGAATAAATCTTAACCTTTTGGGTTCAATCCTGTTTTGCCTCATTGATGCAAATATTTCAGAAAGTCTGTTCGGTCTGTGTATCATAAAAAACTTTCCGCTCTCTTTTAACAGCTTACTTGCAATATTTATTACAGTCTCAAGATCTGTAAGTAACTCATGTCTTGCAATTGCCATAGGCAAATCCGGATTTTTTATAGCTGTCGTATCCTTCATGTACGGCGGATTTACACAGACACTGTCCACACTGCAATTATTTATATATTTTAACGCATTTGAAATATCGTCATTTACAATATCTATTTTTTCATCCAGCTTATTGTAACTTACACTTCGCCTTGCCATATCTGCAATATCACTTTGTATCTCAATGCCGGTTATCTTCTTTGCATCGGTCTTCGCACTTAAAAGTATAGGCACTATACCGCTTCCTGTGCAAAGATCCACAACATGACCGTTTTTCTTTACCTTTACAAAATTCGATAAAAGTACGGCATCTATACCGAAACAAAACTTATCGGGATCCTGTATAAGGTAAAGCCCGTTGCACTGCAAATCATCAAGCCGCTCTCTACATTCTTCTCTTAATAATTCACCCATGGCTTAAGCTTGTATCCTTATCTCACTTAGTGAATATTCCTCTATTTCCTTTGCATCCTCAGACTTGGTTACAAGCACCTTCACAGTCTGCCTAAGTACACTTGTGGAAACTATCACGCCGGCTTCTCCCAGAGGCGTGCGTACACTTACTCCTTCTCTCGGCATCTTTCCGTTCAAATACTCATAAGTCTCCGCCTCGTTTTTTAAGCAGCACATCAGCCTGCCGCACACTCCGCTTATCTTTGCCGGATTCAGTGAAAGACTCTGCTCCTTTGCCATCTTTATAGATACAGGCACAAAGTCTGAAAGGTAGCTGTGACAACAAAGTGCTCTGCCGCATGACCCCATGCCGCCTACCATCTTGGTTTCATCTCTTACACCTACTTGTCTGAGTTCTATTCTCACTCTGAAAATAGATGCCAGTATCTTTACAAGCTCTCTGAAGTCCACTCTGCACTCGGCCGTAAAATAAAACAGCACCTTTGCATTGTCAAATGTATACTCGGCCGAAATAAGCTTCATAGGCAAATCAAGTTCTATTATCTTTGCCTTACATATATCAAAAGCTTCCTTTTCCTTTTTCAGATTCTCCTCAAATCTGACAACATCCTCTATATCAGCCTTTTTAATTATCTTCTTTATGGGATTAGTATAGTTTTCACTGAGTTCTCTCGGCCCCAATATTACTCTTCCGCATTCCACACCTCGGTCGGTCTCAGCTATAACTCTGTCGTTTACATCTATATCAATATCATCAGGATCATAGTAGCAGATTTTTCCCACTTCCCTAAACCTAACGCCGATTATCTTCATCATATTCTCCTATTTTCTAAGTCCGATAAAAAGCAATTCCATAACCGTGTCCCCACTTACATTGGAATTCAGTCTAATCTCCGTCTCATCTATCAAGTCTATTATACTATTTATCTTTTGCAGTGTATATTCCCTTGAAAGCCTAAAAATAATGCTTTCTTCTCTTATAAATATAAGATTTTCCTTCTTCTTTGTAAGCTTTATGATACAGATATCTCTATACCAAAGCCTGAGAAAATTTATAAAATCTTTAAAGCCGCCGGTTCTTTTCTTCAGCTCCTCAATAAAGTTAAGTATCTCATTTATACCCACTTCACAAATGTTCTTTAAAAACTCTACATTTTTTTCATATATTGAGGCAAAGTCCTCCGACTCCGCCATAGCCTTTGCAACCCCCGGCGCACCGTTTGAGTACGACGCAAGCACACCGGCAATTTTCTCACTTACTCCGCTTTCACAAAGCCAGCCTTTAATCCTGTCATTACTTACAGGACTTAATAAAAGTTTCAAGCACCTGCTCCTTATAGTCTCAAGCAGCATACTCATATTTCTTACCAAAAGCAAAATAACAACGTACTCCGGAGGCTCCTCTATAGTCTTTAAAAGTGCATTCTGTGCCCCGACAGTCATCTTATCGGCTTCATCTATAACATATATTTTATATTTGCCGTGGTAAGGTCTTATAGCCACATCGGATACAACATTCTCTCTGATTCTGTCTATTCCTATACTCTCCTTACTCTCCGCATCCATATAAAAAAAATCAGGATACGCATTTGCCAGAAACTGCCTGCAGGACGGACACCTTCCGCATCCGATATGATTATTTTCACATATAAGTCTCATGGCAAACTCTCTTGCGATTTTCTCTTTGCCTATCCCTTTATCTCCTGCCAGGATATACGCATGTGAAACCGTATTTTTTATTATTGATTCTTTCAGATGATTTCTCACCTTCTCGTTTCCAAGAATAAATTCACTCATCTTATATGATTCCCATATCTTTTTTTATTTCCAAGATACATTTATTCAAATCTTCATTCAAATATCTCTTGGTAATACCTGCAGCCTCAAGCCTTGCATCCGAGAAATCTTCACTGTCAGCCAAATATCTCCTGCAAAGCTCGGCATAGTTGGGTTTTTCCTCCATCATCTCTCTGTTCACAGCCCTTTGAAGCCTGATACCGTCACCAAGGTCTATATAGATAGGCACAACATTTTCGGCACCGAAATACTCTCGTATCTTTTTATAAGACTCAAGAGTCCCTATTATGAGATAGTTCTTACTCTCAAGATGCACTGAACCGTCGTCAATTGTGGCATAAGTCCACCTTCCCTGAACTGTATTATATGTTCTCATCTCTATAAGCTTACCCTGCCTTCTGTAGTCTTCTATAACAGACTCGTCCACAAAGTGATAGCTTACACCTTCTACATCCTCACTCCTTTTGGGTCTGGTAGTATATGTTATAATCTTTTTTGTTCTGGGACATTCATCGTGAAGCCTGTTAAAGATAGTATCTTTACCGGAAGCACTCTTGCCCATAACATAATAAATTTTTCCCATTGTATCTTATAAGTCTAATCCGTAGACTTTTTTTCCTTTTTTAATATATTCATCCAAGACATCAAAATGTCTTTTCTCCATTATCTCTCCCTTTTTTAATACAGGAACTCCGGGAGGATATATGTAGATATTTTCCTTGGCAACCGTTCCCAGAAACTTTTTATCAAGACCTGCCAAAGGCTTTTTTTCCATATATAAGAAGTTATTGTCAATATCTTTTAAAGCATTATAAAGTTTGTCAAAATCATCTTTGCCGTCACAAAGCGTGCTGTAAGCAAGTACATAATCAAGCTTACTCATCTCCGTCTCAATATTGTAAGAGTCTCTGAGTATCTGCGCCAATGTGACTCCGTCAAACATATCGCAGCAGATTACAAGCTTGGTAAAATCATATCCGAGTTTCTTCTTATCTTCCCACAAACGTATATGTTTTAATTTTTTCACAGCACGTCTGAATTCAAATAAATTATTCAAATAATTTTTGATTTCTTCATCACAGTCTGCCATATATCTTATACAGGCATCAATACTTGCCATAAGAATATATGAAGGTGAACTTGTCTCAAATATATGCAGCGACTCTTCCAAATATTTTTCACTTACAATCTCGGATCTTATATGACAAAGTGCTGTCTGTGTAAGTGCCGGCAATGTTTTATGAAGACTTTGCACCACAATATCTGCACCCAAATCAAGTGCAGATACACAAAATTTATTTTTACTTTTACCGTAATCAATATTATTTATATAATTAAGGTGACCGCCATGTGCTTCGTCCACTATAAGAGGTATGTCACTGTCATGCAGAAGTTTTGCAATCTTTTCTATATCGGATACCACTCCCTCATAAGTCGGTGAAGTTATCACTGCAGCCACTATATTTTTTTCTCTGTTAGCCTTTAAGATACTTTTTAATGCCTTAATATCACAACTTTCTGCAATATCAAGTTCATTATAATAAACATCTAAATATATAGGTGTCAAATTAAGCAGTTCGATGGCATTGTATACACTAAAATGTGCATTCGGTACCACTACTATATATGACTTTTCATTTTTATAATTTCCTGTGCAAGCACAAGCCCTTATACTTGAAAGTATACCACAGCTTGAGCCGTTTATTAAGTAGTATGTTTTATTACTTTTGTATACATGCTTTGCAAACTCCATAGAGTCTCTTATGATGCCTGTAGCATCATGCAAATTGTCGGTGCCTTCCACTTCCGTCAAATCCATCTTATAAATGTCCGTCATCATCTCTTCTATTGCTTTCGGCACTTTTCTTTTATGCCCCGGCATATGCATAGGCAATATACCGGAGCTGACATATTCTTTTAATTTATATGCTAAACAATCTTTATTCATTTTCTGTATTTTTATCTTCCACTATTTTATCTGATTTTGCCTCCGAGGCATCACCGTCTGCAACCTCCACTACAGGGCTTATAATATCTTCTCTTCTTTCAAGCTCTTTTCTGAACTTGAAGTTTTTCCATGTCTTCATAAGCAGGAGTACAACAGCTGCGGCACAAATAATATCTACTATAATAGTGGCAATCTGCCATCCCATCAACCCCAAGTTTAAGTTCTCAGGTGCATATGCTCTGCTGTTTACCGTAGTATAAAGTATATTATGTGACGCTTTTCTGAGTGCGAGTGTTGCTGTGGCGCTCTTATCCTTTACATAGTTGAAACCTGCATCAATAGCTGTAAGGCAGAAGTCCGTACCGTTTCTTGTGGCTCTGTTTGCATCCAAATATCCGTATCCGCCGGCGCCGAAGTAGTCTGTCAAAACCATTCCTCTAAATCCCCACTCATCACGAAGAATTTTATTCAATACATTATCCGATGCATACGCCGGAGTGGTTCCGTAGTGGTTGAAAGCCGCCATCACAGCCTTGGCATTGCCTTCCTTTACACAGATTTCAAAAGGACGAAGATATACTTCTCTTACCGTTTGTTCGTCCGCCCATGTCATAAGCTGATAAGTTCTGTTGGTCTCCTGATCGTTTAACGCAAAGTGCTTGATATAAGCATATACTCCGTTGTCAGCGGCACCCTTTACAGCCTCTGACGCAATCTTTCCCGAAAGTATCGAATCTTCAGAGTAGTACTCGAAATTTCTTCCTGCAAAAGCGCTTCTATGAGTGTTCATGGCAGGTGCGTACCAACCTGATACCTGCATCTCATTTGCCATCTTTCCTATACTGTCGCCGAATGAATGTGCAAGCTCGGTATTGAAGGTATTTGCAAGCATTATAGTTGCAGGCAGACCTATTGAACCCTTCTTTGTGAAGTTGTTGTTGATAGATGAAGGTCCGTCACAGTCTACAGTCTGTACCTTTCCTATTCTGCCGATAGCTACAGTCTGATATCCTCCAAGTGCTACAAGCTTTGACATATCGTTAAAGGTCATCTCGTCAAGAAGAGCATCCCACTTAGGGTCGTCATATTCAAGTCCGCGAAGGTCCTTTAACTTAAGCTTATTGTTTGCACCTGTTGTAGGCATCTTATCCGACTCCACATCAAACTTTGAAGCATCGTAGTTGCTGTTATTTAAGAATGCGGCCTTTTTATCCTCAGGCAATGTAAAATCTGTAGGTGCTTTTGTAGCCTCTTCAAGGTTTGCAAACTTGTCCTTTCTTGAAAGTACGGTGAAGTTTCCTCTCATATCGTCAAGCTTGTTTGTTGCAACTTCCTTGTCGCCGCTTCTTTTGTTATCCACGTTGTATACAATATCCTTTTCAATCGGGAATGTTCTTGTATCAAGGATATTATGTGAATCTTCCTGAAGGCTTATCTCATATGTTCCCGCTTCAAGCACATATGCTTTTTTATCCTTCTCGTCATATGATGCCATATCCTCCAAATTGAAGGTAACTTTTACAGTCTCACTTTCCCCCGGCTCTAACAGCTTTGTCTTTCCGAATCCGACAAGATTTGTACTCGCCTTTTCGATTCCGCCGTTTTTATAAGGCGGATTATAATAAATCTCCACCACATCTTTTCCGGCAACATTTCCCGTATTGGTTACAAGTACATCAATGCTTATCTTGCCGTCATTTGCAACAATCTCACCCATCTCCTTTGTGAAATTGGTGTATGAGAGTCCGTAGCCGAAAGGATACTGCACATAACCTGCATAGTTGATAGCGTTTTCCTTGGCGGCTGTCTCATAGAATTTATATCCTACATAGATACCCTCGGCATAGTTTACAAAGCTGGGTTTATGCTTTGTACCTCTGTCGTCTGTAGAAAACTCGTCCATATTTGTATACTGAAAATCTCCGAAGTTGTTGTAGCTTGGGCTTTTCTTCAAATCATATACAAATATATCACTTGTCTTACCTGAAGGATTGATTTCACCGTCCAAAATCTTTCCAAGTGCGTTAAATCCGGTCTGTCCAGGTCCCGGGCACCAAACCACACTTGAAATATTCTCATAATCATTTACAAATCCAAGCTCCATAGGATTTGCGGAATTTATAATGACCACAATGTCCTTAAATGTCTTATTTACCGCATCAAGCATTGCAGCTTCTCTGTTTGAAAGCTGTAAGTAGCTCTTGTTTGCATCAAGGTCATCTTTTTGGTCACTGTATCTAAGGCCCTTTGAACCGAATGTACCTCCATCTGTAAAGTTGTCCTCGGTATTCGGGTCAAGGCTCTTCGGAAGGTCCGCACCTTCTCCACCCGATCTTGCGATAACCACTACAGCCTTATCCGAATACTTTCTGGCATTTTCAAAAACATTTGCCTCTTTATACTGATCGATTGAAGGCTCAGGTATTGTCCAGTCCTGACCCCACATTCCTACTGTAGGTCTCTTCGCTCTGAAATCGGTATAGAACTTAACAAGGTCCTCATTTACCTCAAATCCTGCATTCTTGATGCCGTCAATCAGTGAAACTGTAGGGAATGAGTCGTTAAGTCCGCCTGAACCTGTACTGCCGTAAAGCGGGTTTGTAGACGACCATCCGAACAGATTGATCTTTGTACCTTTCTTTAGCGGCAGTGCCGAATCATTCTTTAAAAGTACAATTCCTTCTCCTGCGATATCCTCTCCCAAAGTCTTCGCTTCATCAAGTGACTTATCAGTTATGACACCTCTTCCCGTTGCCAATGTAATCATGGTCTTTAGCGGACCGTTCAACATCATATTGACACTGATAACCGTACCTACCATAAAAAGAATCCAGGCAGCCGACCTTGATAACTTTTTAAAGGCAAGTTCTCTGTTCCTTGTGATAAACATAACTACAAGCGCACACACCAAAAGTGTCACTATAGCTATGAGCTGTGGAGCAATCGACTTTATCACACTTACCACATCCGCCATATTGATAGCTAACATAATATTCCTCCGATATATTTATTTTTTCTCCGGCATCACTATAAATTTCATTGCAGGGTAGCTGATAACCACCTGTACTATGATATTAAGTGCATTTGCCAGCGTAGGTACAAGACTTGCACTCACCCCTATATCCCTAAAAAACTTCTGTGAATATGCAGGCAGTGCCGCGGAAACTATAACCAAAACTACGGCAAGAATTATATACTTGGGTATTGCATCCTTAAAAGCCGCATTTGACTTAAACACAAACTGTTTTTGTACAAAGAAGTTTACAGTCTGCGCAAGTGCGGTAGCTATAAGGAAGCTTAGAAAACCTGCCGTTCCAAGATTTTGCTCAATATTGTCAGCATAGTTAAATATAAAAAACTTAAAAGGGATAAGATGCCATCCGAAACCTGTAAAAGCGGATGTGGCTATCCACATCACGATAAAGTTCACTATCGTTGCCACATTTGAGAGTATATTAAACTTGATAAACTCCCATATGTTCGGATGGCTGTCTATCCATTCCTTTAAAAACATCATAAACCTTCTCAATCTTCTCTTTGTAAGAATTCTTTTTTGTATTTTTTATTTGCCTTTTTGTTTTTAAAATATCCGGATATTATTCCGAATATTCCCTTAAAGAAATGTCCGTTTACCAAAAGCACAATGGAATCCACCATCTCCATGCTTACCTGCCCGTTGCTCATCTTTCCTATAGCTCTGAAAGGCATATTGAACTGAAATAAAGTATTAAGGTCCGGCACACCTGCTTCCAACGATTTTTTCAATCTCTTATCCAGTATTCTGTAGGCAAATCTTGCAATAAAACTCTTTGCATAATACATTTGACAAAGTGCGTCATTGATACCAAGTTCACCGCTCCAATGACCGTCCGGTATATCCCTTCCAAGCAAAACCTTATACTCGGAATCGTCTACTCTTTTTATATCACCGCTGTAGTATGAAGGGAGTTCTTTTTTATTGTACGGGAAAACCTTTGCATTTCCGTTTACCTTAAGTGTAGTCTGCAATCTGATATCCTCACAGCTGCTGCCGATATATATATCATACTCACCGCTCTCCACCTCAAAGGCATTTGTCATCACATTATAAAATCTGAAAGACTTGTCGTCAAAGCTTATGGTGACTTTTTTCTTCTCTCCAAGGGACAATGCTACCTTTTTAAATCCCTTTAACTCATACTTTGCTCTGAAGATATTTGAATTTTTCAAACCTATATAAAGCTGTGCAACTTCCTCTCCTGCCGTCTTTCCGATATTTTCAATACAGAAACTTACCTTTTCATCGTCCGCCTCTATATCGCTATACTTAAATTCGGTATAGGAAAGTCCGTATCCGAAAGGATAAAGTACATCCACATTCCTTGTTGTAAAATATCTGTACCCTACAAAGATGCTCTCTCTGTACTCGGAAGTTCTCTCCTTTGAAGGATAATATCTTACATTCGGCTCATCTTCATATTTTTTTACTATGGTCTCGGCAAGCTTTCCGCTTGGACTCAATTTACCTGTAAGCAGTTCAAATACCGCTCCCATACCTGCCTGTCCGAAAAGATAGCCGTGTAGTATAGCCTTTAGATGCTTTTCCCAAGGCATCTCGATACATGAGCCTGCACTTATAATACCTACTATATTTTGGTTTTCATTTGAGAGCTGCTCCATCAAATCTATCTGATTTTTCGGAATACGAAGATGTGTCCTGTCAAGACCCTCAGACTCGCTTGCCTCATTCAGTCCGAAGAAGTAAAGCACAATATCAGCCTTCCTTGCAAGTGTCATCGCCTCATCTGTCATAACGGCATCATCTTCCTTATCAAGCCTTGAATATCCTCTCGCAGTTCCTATCACTTCCAAATCCGACTCTTCAAGGATTCTTTGTAAAGTATCCACCTTGGTAGGATTTACTTTTGTAATGCCTGCTCCTGCATAAGTAGGATTCATATCAAGTTTATCAAGCCTATCTTCAACCTTCTCAAGTCTTGATTCTATCTTGTTTTCAAGTTTTTGCACCTTTTTTGAATCAATATTCAACTTCTCAAAAAGCTTCTTTGCATCCTCAACCACGGTGGCATTTACCATTGAAGAACCTGCGCCCTGATATCTCGGATTGAAGGCAAAATCTCCTATTATGGCAATCTTTTTCTTAGAGTTTAGCGGCAAAATACTGTCCTCATTTTTTAAAAGTACAATACTCTTTTTGGCAGCCTCTTTTGCAAGTTCGTGATTGTCCTCAAACATCTTTGCCTTATCTTTCGGCTTTTTCTTATCCTTGGTTGACAAAGTTATCTCTATAAGCTCATCAACTCTGGCATCTATATCGCTTTCCTTTATCTTGCCTATTTTTACAGCATCCAAGAGTTCTCTTGCACTGTCAAGTCCGGGAGCCGGCATCTCCAAACTTGAGCCGTTTTTTACACCAAGTGCATGGTCGTTTGAAGCACCCCAGTCTGTGACAACCATGCCGTCAAATCCGAGATCCTTTCTTAGAATATCCATCAAAAGATGCTCGTTCTCATTGGCATATACTCCGTTTACCATGTTGTAGCTTGTCATTACAGACTTCGGATGTCCTTCTTTTACTGCTATCTCAAAGGCTGTGATGTATATTTCTCTTAAAGTTCTCTCATCAAGCACCGCATCCATAGCCATTCTTCTAAGCTCCTGTGAGTTTACGGCAAAATGCTTTACACAGGAAGCTATTCCGTTGCTTTGAATACCTCTAATCATGGCGGCTGCCAGTTTTCCGCTTAAATACGGGTCTTCAGAATAGTACTCAAAGTTTCTTCCACAGAGCGGATTTCTCTTAATATTGATTCCAGGACCCAAAAGCACATTCACATCTTCAGCGGCAGCCTCCGCTCCAAGTCCCTCTCCGACCTTTTCAAGCAGCTTCTCATCCCAGCTGTTTGCAAGTGTGGCGGCAGTAGGAAAGCATGTGGCGGGTACGCTTGCATTAAGTCCCAAATGGTCTCCCTTTCCCGCCTGCTTTCTTACGCCGGTAGGACCGTCCGCGTGGTGAAGTACATCAACACCTATGGAGGTAAATGACCTTGTATCCCAGGCGTTCTTACCTGAGAGATAGGCACATTTTTCTTCCAATGTCATTTTTTCTATAATATCTCTATGTTTCATTTTCCTCCTTTAAAACAAACTGCCGCTCTTTTCACATCACAGAAAGCACCCTCAAAATAATGGCTTGCTAAACACTTTATGCTTTCACAATACTAACCTTATTATAATATATATTCAAATTTTTTGATATTATTTTCAAATAAAAAAGGAGTCCGAAGACTCCCGATAATGTGTTTTATACTTCCGGCTCTATGATACCGTACTTGCCGTCTTTTCTCTTATATACTACACAAATCTCATCACTTAGCGCATTTCTGAATACATAGAAATCATGTCCCAAAAGTTCCATCTGTAAGCATGCCTCCTCAGGGTCCATAGGCTTGATACTGAATCTCTTGGTCTTTACAATCTTGATCTCATCTTCTTCATCCAAATCCGAATAATCTTCTCTTATAAAGAAATCTGAGAAAGATACACTTGACTGCTTCTTATCTACAAGCTTGTTTTTGAACTTCTTTATCTGTCTCTCTATGATATCCTCGACCTTATCTATGCTTACGTACATATCTCCGCTTACTTCTTCGGCTCTGATAAGCCCCTGCTTGGTCGGGATGGTAACTTCTATCTTATGTGCCTCCTTTTGCACACTGAGTGTAATCTTCGCCTCCGTCTCTTCTGTAAAATACTTTCCTAATTTATGAAGCTTCTCCTCTACCGCCTTCTTCAAACCATCAGTTATTTCGATATTTCTTCCAGTAATTGTATAACGCATATGTATAAGCTCCTTTTCTTTTTATTTAGCTATAGTATAGCACTTTTTTACTATAAATTCAATTTAATTTTATAATTGTACTGTCAATTTCATTATTTTTTAGAATTTTTGTGATTTTAGTTAAGTTGTTAGCCAATTGTATTTTTGATGAAAAAATTGCACTTTTATATATTTTATCTCATAAACTCTATTATTTATCCACCAAGTCAAAGCTACCCGATATGGGGATAAAATGTGGATAATGTGGATAACTTCGTTTATAACCCACAAACAGCCTATTTATAAGCTTCGTAGGCACCCAATAACTCACCTTTTTTGTGGATAAAAATGTGGATAATGTGGATAAGTATTTTTAAACACAATTTTTATGCACTTTGCCGTTTTGTACTTATTATAAAATTTCAGACTTGACAGGCAAAATCAATCTAATTTAAAATCTCAACCGCCCTTATGGATTCCTGTTCCACCTTACAGTTATGTAAGAGCATAAATTCCAACACTTGTCTATACTCTCCAAGCTTTCCTTTCTTTTTCTCTATCATATTTATATCTGAAGCTGTAAGCTCTTTATATATTTTCGCATCAAAAAACCTCTTTAAAGTATCAACCCCCATATTCAAAGGTCTGAAAGGTATTCCTGTTTTTTCTTTTAAGTTTTCAAGTATCAAAAATCCGTATACATCTATATCTCCCTCATGCAGATATTCACAGTGCTCATTCTCATCATATATCTTTTTTAATATTACCTGCTTTGATTTGTTGTGATAACCTCCAAGATAAATGTACACACTGTCTTTCTCATCTTCATCGTGATAGGTGGTCAGGTTTTCCACAGTGATTACAGACTTTGCAATTACCTTTATCTCCTTTATCTTTTCAAGTGCTGAATTTGAGAGTGCAATACCTCCGTTAATTTCCCTTACATAAATAACCGAATCTTCAAACTTAATTGCTATATCACCTTTTATATATACATATGTGGGATTCTCATAGAGGTTGTAGTACTCAAGTATCTTATCCTTTTCCACTATCTCATCCGTATAATCAAAAAGTATGCTCTCCACAGTTGATTTAAACTCCCTTTGAAATC
This sequence comes from uncultured Lachnoanaerobaculum sp., assembly GCF_938015485.1. Taxonomy (GTDB): domain Bacteria; phylum Bacillota; class Clostridia; order Lachnospirales; family Lachnospiraceae; genus Lachnoanaerobaculum. Next base: position 17,180 of record NZ_CALLVU010000082.1, read on the forward strand.
TCTTTGAGTCCTTAAACATTGCGGTTGAAAAATTTCTTATATAGCTCTCTCGACCAAGCTCAAGTATTGCTTCAAGTATTTTCAGTATATTAAAAAGTCTTTCTTTGTCATATTTTATATCATATGGCAGCTTTTTATAGTTTGATATAAGTTTACTCCAATCGGATATAATACCTCTCAGTACAGGCAGATTTTTATCTTTAAATAAATCCAAAACCTCTTTTATTTTCTCACACTGCTGTGGTATATCGGTTCTTTTTACTCTCTTATAGCATTCTGCAATACTTTCGACATTTAATTTTACCTTTTCATATTTGCCCGTCTCATCCGCCTTTGATTCAATAAGATTTTCACTTATCAACTTTTCTATTGCCGTATTGATATCCTTATACACATTGTGATTGTATCTGTCCACATATTCAGGGTAGGTCTTTTTTATATCCGCCTGTATCACACGCAAAGAAGAAGGCTCTTTTTTAAAGCCTTCTCTTCTTTCATACATATCTATCAATCTGTTCAAAACATCCTTAATGTAGTCCATCCTCAATCCTCTCAAACACTCCTATCGCATTCCTGTTTCCGGACTTTACAATAGAATATGTAATATCACAGTACGGCAATATGGCTGTAGCCTTTTCAGCCGTTGCTATCAGAACAAGCTGCAAATTAAGCTTCTTGAACATATTCATCATCGGCTCTATTCTGTCACTTGTCATATTGTTGAATGCTTCATCAAGCAGTATCAGCCTTATAGAACCTTCCTTGCTCTGCTCATAAATCTGTAAAAGAGATGCACAGATAGCCACATAAAAAGGAGCCTGATTCTCACCCCCGCTGCCTTCCGCGTTGACCTTTGAAAGTCCCACCTCATTTCCCGTCACACAATTTTTTACAATTATGTCATAGTCCAGATATGTTCTGTAATCCACATACATTCCCATACTTTTGGCACCTGACTTTTGACCTGAAAGATTCTGCCTTGCATGTTCCTCAACATCAATCATAATCCTTTGCATAAAATCATCAATCTGACTTTCAAATATTTCAGACTTGTTACTTTCTGCAATAAGCATAAGCATTTCATTTTCTCTGTCAATCTGCATATTATCTTTGTCCATGATGATATCATAGAACATTCCAAGTTCCCTGTCCTTACTCTTGTCAATTCCGAATCTGTAGCTTTCTTCACCGTACTCGAGATTTTCCATAACACGATTTATCTGCTTAAACTGCTGCTTTGCTCTTAAAATATCATCCTTCATTCTAAACAGCACTTCCTTACGGAATCTGTCCTTACATCTTATCTGTGCATTTACAAGTTCGCTCTTATGTCTTTCAAGCTCTATATTCTGCAATGTCAGAAATTCCTGCATATACCTGTTTGCTCCTCCGAGGCCTATAGCGTAATCACAGGTATATGTAGCCATATATCTTTGTTGCAGCGGTATAAGTTCCTGATTTAAGTAGTTGTTCAACGCGATATTGTCCTGAATTACACGATTTGAAAAGTTGTAGGCAATGGCTGAAGCCTTCTTTGATTTTCTTTCATTTTGATACTTCTTCTCAACGTCATTTATAAACTCCGGATACTCCTCTACACTTTTCTCGTATATATCCTGCAAATTTGAAAGGTTCGCTTCAAGCTCCTCAAGCAAATTTTTTGCCCTGTTTATATCAGCATTAATGTTTTGCTTTTTTGCCTTGTTATCAGTTATCTCATCTCTTATAGCATTTAAGTTCTTCTTACATTCTTTCACTCTGTCATACATAGCAAGCAGAATAGGATTTTTCTTAAACTCCTCTATCTTCTTTGCTATATCTTCTATCTTAGCTGATAGTACTTTTGACTTTGCCTTTGATTCACAGTAGTTTTCAAGTTTTCCGAAGTTGTCACCCGCTCTGAACTTTGTATATCCGTTATAAATAGAGTCAAAGTTTTTCTTGGCTTCTTCAAGTTTTGTAAGTTCTTTTTTGACGCCTGCAAACTCTTCTTTTGCACTCTTTAATTGCTTTGCTATGGCATCCACACCTATGAAATGTTCTTTTTTTGCCATCCTCTGTAAGCAGAAGTTTTGAAATCTGAGCCTGTCTCTTGTTACACTCTTTGAAAATTTCTCCAAATCATCCGAAGACTCACAGCAAATGACATTTTTCATAACATATCTTGCATATGCCTTTGCGTAGATATTTTCAGAATCAATCTTATCTCCAAGATAAACCTCATTCAAAGACTTGTACTCAGCCTCCTTTATCTTTCTTGTATCTATAAGTCCTACTCCTTTAACTTTATCTCCCAGAGATACAAAGACCTTTTTTGCCGCAAGATAATTTTCCGGCTCAACAATAATATTAAACCTCTGAGTATTCAAATAGCTCTCAACAGCGTCCTGCCAGCTGTTATCCGTCATATATAAAAGTTCACAAAGCAGCTTGGCATCCGCTCTTTTACTTTGCTCACTCAAGAAAGCATTTATCTTATCTCTTACAAATATCGCTTCATCAGGATAACACATCACGCCTGCTTCCAAACTCTTTATCTTTTTTGAAAGTACATCACTTTTATCATTAAGCTCTGCAATATCATTTCTTATCTTCGCATCATGATTTTTGATTTCTTCTTCCATGTCTGCAAAAAGCTTTGCACTGTTTTTAATTTCTCTTATCCTGTCATCCTTGTCGGCATTTTCATCTTTTATAGAGTCGTCTACTTTGACATAAAATCCTACCTTATTCAGCCTGTCAATAAGAAAAAACAGCTTTTGAAGCACATCTTCAAATATACCCGCTTCCAATATAAGCTTCTCATTTTCAAGTTTATTGTTCTTATTTTCACTTTCAAGTGAGAGCATTTCCTTATTTTCCACATTTTCTTCCGCCGCTCTTTGTGCTTCATACAAAAGAGCTGATGCCTTATTCTCACTCTCTGAAAGTTCAAGTAATCTCTTATCAAGCATCTCAAGGCTTTTATTCCATTCCTCTATAAGATACTTTTTCTCATTTGTCTCTTCGATATTTTCCTGAAGATTTGCATAAGCAACCAAACTCTCATTTATTTTGACTTTGCTAAGGAGCTCTTTTGCCGATTTTATTCTTTCATTGATTTCTTTTAAAAGTTCTTCTCTGTCACTTGCCTCCTGCAGTATCTCCTGCAATCTCTCAAGTTCAAGCATATCCTTTTGTAAAAACTCTATATTCACTTCCGGCTCAGGCAAAATATATGTATAGATAAACTCTCTGATATCCTTTATATCATCAAGTCCCGTGCCCATGTGGAACACCTCATTAAACTTCTTTCCGATAGGCGAGTTTGCCTCACCTATACCCAGCACTCTGCAAATCCTTCTTTTTGCATCCGACTGATTGGACGCCCTGTCCATGCCCTTATTCTCAAGCTTGAAAGCATCTCTTGATGTAGGTCTCTTAGCATCATTTTTCTTTGTAAAAAAAGGAATATCCTCAAGAACAAATCCCGGTTTTGTAATGTACCAGTCCTGATATACCCCCTTTAAATCCTGCTTCGGCGTCTCAGATTCTATACGGGCAATTATTACAAAGTTCTTTTTTATAGCCTCATCCAAAAACTCTATCCCTATATATGAAACCGTATGTCCCGGACGAAGATATGAATCCTCCGCCCTTTGCTTTTGGTGTACCGAACCTAAAAGAGTTCTTCCGCTCTTTTTATTTCCCGCCGTGTTGAAATCCTTATTTGTAGTAAGACAATACCTTACGGCATCCATTATTGTAGTCTTTCCTACAGCGTTCACCCCCAAAAGGTAGGTGATATTTTTGAAATCTATTATATCATCCTGAAAATTATGCCAATTTATCAGATGAAGCCTCGTCATTCTAATCATTCTTCATCTCCGTCTTCGCTGTTTTCATACTGTGCCAAAAGCTTGGCGGTCTCCTCATAGGCCTTATTTAATCCCACATCAGGCATGGCAAGCATCACTGAAGGGTAAATCCTGATCTTTGCATCCATATCCGAAAGTCTGTCCTCAACCTTTAAAAGATTGTATCTTTTTATATTCCTTAAAGACTCTTCCAACAATACTCTGTCAAATTTTCTCGGGAGGTTGAGCTTCTCATATTCATTTTTTATCTCTTCAACAGTTGCAAACACGCTGTCTTCACTTGTGGATAAACTTTCTCTTTTTTCTACATACAAAAGTCTGAGTATAAGCAAAATAATACTCTCATATTTTTTTAATATAACTCTGCCGCTACCGTGATTATTGATAAGCTGAATAACCCTCAAATTTCTGTGAACTACCAAAGTATATCCTATAGGTAAAAAAATCTGTCTAAAGCTTTCTTCATGATTTATAACATAATAGTACTTCTCTCTTGTAGTATCCACAGTTCCCATCAAAAAACAATTATTCAACAGGTAATTGGCTATCTCTTCTTTTATATCAACCGCCATTATCTTCTTTCCTCAACAATAAAATCTTTAAACCTTACACCGTTTATTTCCACCACATTGTCCTTCAGTCTTATATCGTATTCTCTTTCAGATGTCTTTGAATATGTATATAATCCTATAATCTTTGTAAATGTATCGGGGTCCTTTTCAAATACCGAGCTTATCTGCACGGCATGATTTCCTGCAAGAATATCCCTTGCAAACCTGTTTACATTCTCAGATGTCAAAGCATTCTTTATATACTCCATCATCTTTTTGTTTTTCTCTTCCACAAGCTCCATATCCGGCTCTTCGAATATACTCATAAGCTCAATAGGTGTAGGCTTTCTTTTTTTCACAGGTGTTGCAATAGAAGCGCTGTCAAAAAAGTTTTGACAAAATATCTGAAAGATTTTGGCTCCTACAGTATCATCGTCTTTGTATCCGTCTTCATTTGAATCTATGGTACTTGCATAAAACCTCAGTATATTATTGATTTTACTCTTACTGCTTCCGTCGGACAGCAACAAAAACTGCGCTCTTTGTACGGCTCTCATCCTGTAGATTATATGTCTGTCGTCAATAGCCCTCATAAGACCTTCCATCTCTTCAATGTCCATGCGAACCTTCGTTATCAGTTCTCTTATCTTAACTCCAGCTATGTCTTTCTCTACGCGTTCCGTATCCATACAGTCAAGCACCAGTGCGTCAAACAGGCTGTCTTCACATTTATCAAGGCTTTCATACAGACTTGACCTGTAATAAAATAGATTGTCATTTGTCTTAAACCTGTGATATGAGCCCACAACTATCTTCTCTTCATATTTTTCAAAAAATTCCAATATCTCCTGCGGACTCTTACCCATAGTCAGCTCGTTTATATGGTCTTCTATTGAAGCCGACAAGGTTCTAAGCGCCTGATTCAGATTATCAAAGTCTTCCGACGCTTCTTTTAATACGCCTTCATACGGACTCCCCTGCTCGGATATATGCTCAAACATTGAATATATTTTGAAAAGCTTACCCTTATATGTGACAATCGTCGGACTGACAACCTCTTTAAATGACTTAAGTATAGGCACAACCTTATACTGTAGCGCCAGCTTATCCTCATCCTCGTATTCACCGGGCTTTTCCAAGAGCCAGCCTGTATCTCTAAGCCTTCTGATAAGAGTACCTGCCACAACTCGCATATCCGAGATATTTCCGCTGACCTCTTCCTGCTCTTCACTATCAAGTTCCACACTTTCTCCCAAGCCCAGAAGATATTCCTCCGCCATATCAAAGACAGTACTTTTTTCTATAGAATACATCGGCATTCTCTTACATTTATCCCAAATCAAAGCCAGTATATCGGCATACTTTCTTTTATTGGTTCCGGTCAGAGGTCTGAACAGATTTTCATCTATCTCATCAAAAATATTCATATATCAAACCTATACCAGATCAAGATACTGTTCCACCGGTATGCCGCGATACTTGTCCGCATTTTTTATATTGGCATTTATCATATCTCTTACTACTTTTATAGCATGAGAAGTCGCATCAAAAAGTGGCTTACCGCCCAATATATCTCCCACCAATATCGCTGAGAATATATCTCCGGTTCCCGGGAATCTGACATCTATCTCGTCATATTCAATATAGGCAATCTTATTGGTATCGGCATAATAACATAGGCAGTATTTTTTATCCTCAAAAGGCACGGATGTAATAACCGCCGAAGATTGATTTTCCCCGATAAGCTTTCTCAACATAACCTCATTTTCTTCTTTAGAAAATCCCTCTTTTTTGTATTCCATACCTGTAAGCAGGCAGCACTCTGTAAAATTCGGCTTTATAAGATTTGCAAACTTAAGAAGTCTCTTTCTGTTTTCTACAGCATTCTTTGCGATACCGTTATATAGTCTGCCGTCATCTCCCATTATAGGGTCAACAAATATAAAAGTACCTTTTTTACTTTGCTTGTCACAAAAGTCCGCCAAAATATCGGCCTCTTCATCAGATGCGATAAATCCTATCGCTATAGACTCAAATGAAAAATCCAGCTCATTCCATACATTAACAGTCTTTTCAATATAATCCTTAGTATCAAGTATCTCAAACTTTCCGTAGTCAAGAGTATTGGATACAAGTGCTGTAGGAAGTGTAAATATCTCAAATCCCATATGTGACATTATCGGCATCATGGCTGAAAGTGCCACCTTTCCGTAACCTGCAAGATCGTTAACCAGTAAAATTTGTTTATTTTTGCTCATATATTGTAGTCTCCGTATTCTTATATTATTTATTGCATTATATCACAATATTCGCCTAAGATATCTAAGGATTGCATATCTTACAAGGCTCATAACCTCTTTTTATAAGCTCATCCCTTGTAGTCTTTACTTCTTCCTTGTTCTTATCCTTTATCTTAGGTACCGATTTACAGTCGGGATAGTGAAACCTAAGTGAGTTATTGTTAAGTATATAGGTCATTTCAAGACTGTTTCCCGGCTCCGTCGTTTTATCTTCCGCCATATTCCTTTGAGGCACTGTATCGGCTTTATTTTTTACTACATCCTTTGTACCTGCATTTTCATAGCCCGACTTCCATGTATCTGAAGGACTTACATTCCATGACAGCTTCACTCCGTCAGAGTTTACCGCTATACTTCCCTGTTCGTCAGTCCTGTAAACCTTCGCGCCAAGCTTTTTAAACTCATCCAGCACTTCCCTGTGCGGATGTCCGTAAGTATTACCCTTGCCGCAACTTATCACCACATACTTAGGTGATATTTTCTTTAACCACTCGCTGCTTGATGATGTATTGCTGCCGTGGTGCCCTGCGTGATACACATCCGCTTTTAAATCCGCCCCGGAATCCGCTATTTCCTGTTCCTCCTCACTCTCGGCATCTCCTGAAAGCAAAAATGAAGTATCTTTATATTTTACCTTAACTACAACGGAGTTATTGTTGTTACTCTCAGCCTTACTTATCGGCCCAAGTACTGTAAAGTCGGCACTTCCCAAGGTGAATTTTTCTCCTACTTTAGGCACACTAATCTTATAATTTCTATAATTTATAGAATCAATTAATTCTTCATATTCTTTGCTGTCACTTTTTTTATCAGGCAAAAAGATATTTTCACAGTCAAATTTTGTGATTATAACATCCATACCGCCTATATGGTCCGCATCGGGATGTGTTCCGATAACATATTTAAGTTTTAAGACTCCGGCCTTTTTAAGATAAAGCTGCACGGCACTGCCCTTTGTATTATCGCCGGCGTCTATCAGCATCCATTCACCGTCACATCCTATAAGCGTGGCATCTCCCTGTCCCACATCTATAAAATGCATGGAAAACTTCGATGTTTTAATATCCGCCACAGCCTCAGTCATTGAGACTTCGGTATTTGATACCGCCGCCCTGCCTCTACATCCTATAAAGGTAAAGACAATACATATTAGCAAACATAAAAATAAACCTTTAAATCCTTTATGCTTTTTCATTTCTCTCCTTATGAAAATAAGGCTGCCAAAATTGACAGCCTCGTTGTACTATTAACTGTATTGTAAGGTACCTATATCATTACGGATGAAGTACCTGATAATTTGCCACATCGTAATATCCTGCAGGATCCGCAGTACTTCCAAACCATACATGTGCATACTTTCCGTCTATCGCAACACCCATGGTCTTTAAATCCGACCAATCTCCCTGTGTTGTCATTACGGCATTATGTCCTGATGAATTCTTCCATAGATCAAGTGCATACTCAGGAGTTATATTGCCGCTGTACCATGAAGAAATCTCATATCCGTTTCCGGTATAGGAAGTCAACTCTCTCGGCTTACTCCACATATTGTCTGCATATTCGTGATCGGATGTGTATACCACCGGTGTCCAGCTGCCGTGGTTTGACCAGCTGTGCAGATTACCCTGCATACCTCTTGAATCTCTCTGCTTTTCAGGCGTATAGGTATTTGAATCAGATACATGAGTTCTTGCAACAATTGTAAGTGACTTTGAGAATGAAAGCTTTTGCAGTCCCTTACTCTCTCTGTAAGCATTGATAATATAGTACAATTTTGCTTCCTTTTCACTCACTCCCATTGCCTTTAGCGCGTCAATAACTCTTGTCTCCTCACTTGAAACCTGTGTAACGGTATTTGCCGCATTGTTTGAAGCATTAGGAGTAACCACTGTGCTTGGAGTATTATTACCTGTATTTGCCACATTATCGTTTTGTGTATTTGCAGAAGTATTTCCGGTATTTGTACTTGTGTTTGCATTGTTATTATTCGATGTATTCGGAGTAACTACCTGATGATTGCCGCCTGTAGTATTTGCATTTGTATTGCTTCCTGCATTGTCGGTATTTGTGTTTGTTGTAACCGTTGAGCTGCCTGAACTTCCGCCTGAACTTCTTCTACCTGAGCTTCTGCCGCCTCCTGATCCGCTGCTTCTGCCGCCGCCTGAGCTTCCACTTGATCTCTTACTTATATTTACAGTCCTCTTGATGCCCTCTACCCACTTACCGGTGGCATCAACATAGTAACCGTCAGGAGTGGATGTACTTACAAGCATCGCACCGTCAGCACCTACATAGTAGTTTCCTACCCAACGATTCTCAAGCATATAACCGATATTGTCAAAGTAGTACCACTTATTGTTTATCAGTTTCCATTGGTTGGTAGGATATGCTCCGTTTGCTTCCTCATACCACCATCCCTTATCATTTCTCTTCCACTGCGCATCTGCAGCCATAACAGGTACCGCCAAAAAAGCCGAAACCGCTACAGCCGAAACAGAACATAATAATTTCTTAATCAAATTCATAAACACCTCCAAAATCACAAAACGATTTTAATACTGTTATGTATTATATTAACATTTTTGTATCACTATATTCAAGTACTGTAAGCGATTTCTTTTTATTATAAATTACTCTATCTCATTTTTACATACATTGATATCTACCTTGCCGTCAGCTAAGAATCTTATCTCATTTGCATCAAGCGGTGTATAAATCCTTGATGTAAGGACCTGTTTTCCGTTGTTAATAAAAATCTCAATGCTGTATCTGTCAATCAGAACACACAAAGATAGCTTTCCGTCACAAATATCTATATCTATCTTTCTCTCATCTATTGCATCTTTGGAAAGATAAGAAAATCTCCTTGAAAACTTTAATGTCTGCTTTTTCATATTTATTTTTATAAATGAATTGTAATTATCATCAGCCGCCAAGAATATAGTAAGCTTGTTCGCATCAACATTTGTAATATCAAAGTCAAACCGTGCAACTCTTGAGTTCAAATCCTCATCGACATATTTTTCATTTTTATTTAAAGTAAAACTTGTACTATATCTGTTTTTATAATGACTCTCAAGCTCCTTTGCAGGCATCTGATAAATATTCTTACCCTTAAGCATAAGCTCCCTTGGGTAAGTCATCTGTCCGCACCACTTCGCTCCTTCAGGGGTTAAATCATTGCCCCAGTCATGAAGCCACGCAACAGATAAAGTTCTACCGTCTGCATACAAGCTTTGCGGAGCATAGTAGTCAAACCCGAAGTCAAGAGTCTTTCCCTTGGTATCGGGAATAAACTTATGACTTTTCTTATCATAATCTCCGACAAAGTATATTACCTGATGTCCGTTAAAGTACTTCCTCTTCTTAGCTTTCATCTCCATTACAGAAATTACAAGTACATATTTATTGCCAAGCATAAAAAAATCCGGGCATTCCCACATCTTGCCGTACTTTCCGTCATTCTCAAACAGTATTCCTACATACTTCCATTCAAGCAGTTCCTTTGATTCAAACAAAAGTATAGTTCCAAGACCCTCGTCATTTTTGGCACTTGCTATGCAGTAGTATATGCCGTCTTCCTTCCAAATCTTAGGGTCTCTAAAGTCAACTCCGCTAAATCCCTCAGGCAAATCACCTGTCTTAATCACAGGCTCTTTTGAAATACATTTATATTCTGTTCCGTCTCCTACAGCTACAACCTGCTCTTCTTTATTGTCATTGTGAAGAGTATATATCAATATGTGCTTATCTCCTTCAACTATAGCCGTACCTGAAAAGCACTGTCCCTTCATCTCATCATCAGGTGCCAATGCTACCGGCAATCTGTCCCATTTTACAAAGTCTTTGCTCTTTGCATGCCCCCAGTGCATCGGCCCCCATTTTATATCATATGGATTATACTGATAGAACAGATGATATTCGCCGTTAAAGAATGAAAAACCGTTAGGGTCGTTCATCCAACCGATATCAGGCGTAAAATGGTACACCGGTCTGTCACTGTCACTTATTTTTGATTTATTCTCTCTGAAATACTCGTCAGCTCTTTCTTTGTTGTTCATATAACCTTCTTTTAAAATCCCAGATTATCGTTCACCAATATTACATGTATTCTGTCTTTGTGGCGTGAATATCTTGTAATCAAAAACTGGCAGCAGATAGTGTCGGGTGACTTGCAGTCTGAGCATTTTCCTGTAATCTTGCACGGAGTCTTTATATCAAATCTCTGTGTATTTGCGGTAGCGGCTACATTTCTGGCACGCTTCATGGCACTGTCGATGTCTGAACATATCTTATTGATTCCGACTATAAACACAACCTTTTTCGGTCCCTGCGCAATGCAGGATACACGGTTTGAGTTTCCGTCAATATTTACAAGCACTCCGTCATCTGTCATAGCATTGGCACTTGAAAGAAATATATCCGCATCATAAGCCGCCAAAAGAGCTTCTCTAGGTTCCATCTTGGCTCTGTCCATATAATTATAGTTGCCCTGCTCAAGTGCACAAATCAAACCGATTTCATGCGCACTCATACATCCGCCCATTGCAATCTTACTGTTTTCAGGGATAAGCTCAAGAGCAATCTTAAGCGCTTCTTCCTTATCCTTTGCATAATACCCTGTCATATTACGTGATTTCAAACCTTTGATTACGGTATCCGCCAAACTTTCATTTCTCTTTTTTAAGTTCTCGTTCATATATTCTCCTCTTACTTAATTACTGTCAATATATTTGAGCGTTGATATGAAACAGTATTTAGATTATAACTCTTTTTTTGCAAATCAGAAATACTAATTGCACTCAATAGCCTTTGCTCTTTCAAGTGCTTTATCGATATTTTCACAGAAGTTTTCTCTTCCCGCTTTTTCTATAAATCCTGCCTTTTCCATTACTTTCATAGGCTGCTTATTTACATGTGATAATATCAAAGTCATGTTCCTTTTTTTGCAAAGCTCAAGTAACTCTTCCAAAGCTTCAAGTCCTGAAATATCCATTGCCGGTACATTTCTCATACGAAGAACCAGTACATTTTTTTTGGCTTCATGTGATATATTAAGTAAATCTTTTGTAGCTCCAAAAAATAACGCTCCGAAAATCTCATAGACTATTGTATTTTCAGGTACAGCCTTAAAGTCGGAATTCAGTGCATACTCGTCTGAATCTGATTTGTCCACCCACTGCCTTACATTTGCAATATCCGACATACGCTTTAGGAAAAGAAATGCGGCAAGAATCATACCGAATTTTATGGCCATTACCAAATCAAAGAGTACTGTTAAAAATAAAGTAATCAATAAAACTGCAATGTCACTTTTAGGTGCTGTTTTTATTATGTGTACCACATTTCTCCATCCGCTCATATTGTAGCCGACTATAATAAGAATGGCAGCCAGACAGCTCATAGGAATAAGTGATGCATATGGCATCAAAAACAACAATATTAGCATAAGTGTAATTGCATGAATCATACCTGCAATCGGTGTTCTTCCGCCGTTTTTAACATTTGCAGCGGTTCTTGCAATAGCTCCGGTAGCAGGTATTCCTCCAAAGAGCGCAGACATTATATTACCGACTCCCTGTCCTATAAGCTCTGCATTAGGACTGTGATGACTCTCTGTCATTGTATCTGAAACCACACAGGATAAAAGCGATTCTATGGCAGCCAATATTGCTATGGTAAATGCCGGTGAAACCATCAAAGATATAAGCTCAGGTGATATATGAGGTATACCGAACTTTGGAAGTCCTGCTTTTATAGTATATAAATCCCCTATAGTTTTTACAGGTAGATTTCCGAACTTTACAATTAGAGTTGTAATTATAATAGCAATCAAAGATCCCGGAATCTTCTTAGATACCTTTGGCCAGAATATCTGAATAAGCAGCGCCAAAAGACCTACTAAAAAAGTGGCGATATTTAATGTGTGAAAGTTCTTAAAAAGAGCAATCATCTTCTCCACAAATTCTGCCGGCACCGCTCCCATATCAAGTCCGAAAAAGTCTTTTATCTGTCCTGCCACTATGCTCACAGCGATTCCGAAGGTGAATCCTACCGTAATAGTCTTCGGTATAAACTTTATCAGATCTCCAAGTCTAAAGATTCCCATAAGTATCAGCATAAATCCCGCCATTATGGTGGCAACTGTAAGTCCTGCCATGCCATACTGAGCCACTATACCATAGATTATTATAACAAATGCCGCTGTAGGTCCACCTATTTGTACTATACTTCCACCTAAAAATGAGATAAAAAATCCTGCAACCACTGCCGTATAAAGTCCCTGCTCGGGGTTTACACCTGATGCAATTGCAAGCGCTATTGACAGCGGCATTGCAATAATTGCAACTATGATACCTGAAATTAAATCCTTTACAAACTGCTCACCGCTGTAGCCTTTTAATGCTTCAAAAATCTTGGGTCTTATATAACTTAAGTCCACATTTCCTCCATTAAATTCTAAAAAATTGAGTATTTACTCTTAGAACCATATGATTCTAACACAGAAAAAATAAACTGTACAATAGCTATTTATCTACGTATTCTCCGATTTTATAAATATTATATAAAGGAATATTTGTCATACATTCCTGCTCACGATAATCTGACATAGATGTACGCACAGCATACTTTGGATGATACTTTTCACAAAAAGCTTTAAGACTCTTTGCTCTCAAATTTTCTTCCGCTTTAACCTCTAGAGGAATTATAGATGTTTTGCCCTGAATCATAAAATCTATCTCTCCACTTGAATTGGATGTGGAATAATAATAAGGCTCTATACCTTCTGATGCAATAAGTTGCTGCAAAACATACTGCTCTGTCAATGCTCCCTTAAATTCAGTAAAAATTCTGTTGCCGTCAATAATCACTTGAGCATTCAAATCTGTCATAGCTATCAACAAACCGATATCAAGCAGATACACTTTAAATGCATCAAGGTCAAGATACGCTTTCAATGGAAGCGCTACTTTTCCCACTCTTTGTACCTTATGAATCAACCCGCAATCTAAAAGCCACTGTAATGCAAGTTCAAAGTCCTTTGCTCTTGAGCCCTTTCTAACTTGTCCATAGATGTATTTTTTATTTTCTTTTGCCAACTGCATTGGAATAGAATCCCACACAAGATTTAGTCTTGGAACAAGTGAAACTTCAGCATGCTTTGAAAAGTCTTGTTGATAATAATTCAAAAGGTTTTTCTGTATTTCTCTCACTTGTTTAAAATCTTTACTGTCAACATAAGTTTTTACAACCTCAGGCATTCCACCTACATAGTAGTATTCACGAAGTCTTTCTATATATTTAGTCTTAAACATTGTTATCATATCTGTATCATCACTTTGAAGTACATTTGCAAAACGTTCTTCACCTAAAGCATACAAAAACTCAAGAAAAGTCAATGGGTAAAGATCCATAAAGTCAACCTTGCCTACAGGAAATGATGTACCTTTATGAAGAGCTACACCTAATAATGAACCTGCAGCTACTATTGCATACTCCGGTGCATTCTCACAAAAGTATTTCAATGAAGATAGAGCCTTTGGTACCTCTTGTACTTCATCAAATATCAATAAAGTATTTTTTGCATCAATAGAAACTCCTGTTTCTATACTGATTGCCAATAAAATCCTGTCTATATTAATATCGCCCTCAAATACCTGCTCCAACCTTTTATTATTATCAAAATTTACATAAGCAACTTTTTCAAAACATGTTCTTCCGAACTCCTTCATCAGCCAGGTTTTTCCAACCTGTCTTGCCCCTCTGATAATCAAAGGCTTTCTATTTTGTTTATCCTTCCATTCTATAAGTTTTTCAAGTGCAAAACGCTTCATAAGATTACCTCCCAAAATACTTCCCTAAAAACATATACTCTTTTTTATATATTAGGGGTTTAAAAGTATTTCGTCAACATTTTTAAGACCGTAAAAATGTAATTTATTGCGCTTTTAAGGCCGTAAAATCGTTTTCTGCTTATAAATCTAAATTTTTTTACATTCCCTGCTTATTGTAGATTACTATTCTTTCAGCGCTCTTGCCGAAGAAATGATAACCTGAGCCTCCCTCACTTATAACATCAAGCAGCTCATCAGGTTTTGTCACCAAGATACCGCCCATTACAGTCACTCCTCTTTTAAAGAATGCATCAGGTATCATACCTGCTGTAGGACCTGTAACCAAAACATCGGCACCGGGTTTACACATAGCCAGTAAATCCGGTAATGTATCATTAAGTATAGTAACACCTGTAATAACATCAAGGTCGGAATCCGGCAGATAAATATCTGCATCCTTTGCAGGTGCAAAATGCTCCAACTCCTTGCCCTTTAGAGTGCGTGAATCCATCTCAAGAACTTTAAAATCTGCATCTGCCGCAAGTAGCTTTTTAAGCATCGGTACCAAAGCACCTATTACAACACTCTTTTTACCATTGGGAATTTCCATCACATCAAAAGAATCTACATCTGTCTCTATCTTATACTCCAAATTCTTATTTTCTTCCCAGTAACAAGCCGAAAGTGCATTAAGTGTTGCAATAGCCAGTGTCTTTCTGAGAATATTTGTATGTGAAAGATCGTCCAAATAACTTTTTACACTTCTTCCGCCAAGTTTACCTGATAAAGGCATAGCCTTTGCGGAGCTTGGACAGCATACAGCCTCCGGAATCTCCTTAACAGGTGTAAAACAAAGCCCTCCATGACCTGTACTTAATTTTACTCCTGAGAAGAACAGTCCGAACACCGCCCTTTCAACTACCATTTTATCCAGTCTCTCTCCAAAGTACTCTTTCAAAATATCGGCACTTTCCTGTAATAATATATTCATACTTTATTTCCTTTCCGTCTGAAACTCATCAGCAAACTAATTATAGATTCCTATTGTTTTCGCAACAGCTTTTACACTCTTACCCTTAATATCATATACTATTCCATTAAATATATAATATCAATAATATATCGCAAATTATTATGTAAAATGATATAATATAACCGTTTATCCGTAATCAAACAGGAGGGATACTATGGGATTTTTTATATCTACATTAGCCTTTGGTATATTTTCACTGCTATGCTTTATTTTAGCCGTTTTTATATACTTCAGACTGCTTATAGCTGTTTGTACTTTTAAGAAGCTCCCTAAATGGATATATACTTTAGGTCATATCCAGATTACAAGGAGGGCCGTTCAATATGACGACATTACAGATAGGCCCGCAATGATAGAGGCGAGTATTTTTATGCTATGTATTATTTCAGTTAATATAATAGTTACCGGTGTAAATTATTTCAAATTACATAATATAGGGAAAGCAATTTTTTCCTGTTTAAAAATGCAGTTTGCTGTAATTATAGCTGCAATAATACTTTCCGGAATTATCAGACCGCTTATACGTTTTTTTATACCCTCATACCGTACGAAATATTCTTATTCAACTACCAATGCGTTGGATGTACTTATGTTTTTCTACTCATTTGCATTTACTTTTTTTATATCTATAGCAGGTATTCCTGCTAAGCCTGTAAATGTACAGATAGCAGGAACTAATGTGATTATCGGCACAACAAAGGCATCCGTTCTTCTTGCTAACGGCTTTACATTTAAAGAAAAAAATGCAGACAGTGAGATCATAAATCCTCGAAGCGACCACTTTTACTACGGAGAATATTTGGAATTATATCTTGGTGACAAGTCTTTCGGTCATGTATGTGTCACACCTACATGGAAGGACTCGGATGAGCTGAAAAACTGTACTGTAACATCATTTAAGGTTATACCTGATGATACAGATTTATCTGCTGTAAAGATTAACAATATAGCGCTGTCGGACTTAGATCTTAACGACTTTGAAAATAAAAATTTGACAGATATTTTTTCACTGCATCCTATAGATTATGATGAGATGAAAGGTCCTTATTACTTTGTACTTACATTGCAAACTCATGACTATTCTATGTGGAAGCGTTATCGGATAGAAGCTGATTTTAACTACGACAACAGTCTTTCATACTACACTGTTATGGCACAACATACTATATGGGAATAAAAAACGGAAAGCTTAAACGGCTTTCCCTTTTTTATATCAGATTATCTAATATTCATATTTTCCATACAGTTTTTCAGTATTGTGCTTATATAATTGCCCTTTTTTCTGTTGATACATGCAGTCGCATACGTCATCGGAGCTTTGTATACCTCTCCTATGTAATCGGGACTTGTCAAAACAGGCATGGAATAGTATGCATTCTTTTTATTTTTTAAATCTATAAACCACTCTCCACCTATATGTTTCCTGAAAGTCTCACCTATGTATACCGTCAAATAGTCTAAAGTCTTAGTATCATTTATCAAGTCCTTTATTTCACTGTAATTAGTGAGGATCCAATTTTCAATCTCGTCCAGTGACTCTACACTATAGTCCAGTTTTAAATTGTTTTCTTTTGCAAATGTATCTGTAAAATACTCCATTTTAGAGTCTATAAGAATAATCCATTCTTCAAAGTTTTCTTTCGTATAAGCCATTTTTATATCCAACTTTCTTAATTCATATAAATATTCTCCAACTCGCTCAATACTCTATAATTGAATATCTATTCCTATTTAGTATAATCATACATAGATGTAAATACAATATATTTCTTATACATTAGATTAAAGTAAATATAACTTATAAATCCAAAATTTTTAAGTATATTTAGTTAATATTAAATAGATTTTTATACAAATATATAGTAAAATTAAATCAAAATTTATGGAGGTTAAATTTATGTCAAAAAAAATCACGTCAAAACTTTCGGTTGTTTTATGTTTTTTATCCATATGTCTCTTGGCTATACTTACATCTGCCTGCTCATCAGGTAAAAAGCCTGCAGAAGTACAACAAGAGAATACAGATTCAGATAATAATGTTGGTCCGGATACATCCAATCCTGATAAGAGTGGTAATAAAACTGCATCCGATTCCAATAATTTTTCTCTTTACGTAAAGGGAGACAATCTATATATGGCTCGTTATGATAACTCTGAAATTATAGATCTTGGACCTTGTACAACTAACGGAAGTGTTATGAAAAAGTTTTCTATAAAAGGATATAACAAAAAATTAGATCAATTTTGTTCCTTTTCAGATTATGACGGTGAAACCTATACTCTGTATATATCAACATCTAAAGCACCTACAAAGCGAACTAAGATAGCCGACAAAGTCACAGTACATTCAGCCTTAAAAAACGGTGATATACTTTATCTTTCAAATAAAGAGTTATTTTTATATAAAAAAGGTAAATCAATCAGTCTATTTAAAGAAAAGGAAGAAGTAGAATACATACTTTCCGAGGCTCAGGATAAGCTTTTAATTATTCCAGATAGTCGTAATTATGGCAAAGAGGACTTGGCAAATGTATATTTAATTGATATATATAAAGGTACTAATACAGTGTACTCAGATGTTAACATTAATTCTTTCGATTATTCTTATGATTTTGATAAAATATGCTATTTTAAGAATAATACAGTATATCAGTTAAAAGATGGAAACTCAAAAGTAATAGTAAAGGGTATTGAAAAACCATATAATTACATTACTTTTGCTTCTGATAAAGTCATCTATGCTTCTAAGACTAATGAGCCTACATCTCTCTATAGATTTGACTTTAACGGTAATGAGGAATTAGTCAGTAATACCTTTGTAGACTTTGTAGAATTTAATATAGAAGAAGATTTACTGGCATATACTGAAAAAAATTCTGAAGGAGAAAATATTCTAAAAATAAAACAAAACGGTAAAATACTGGGAGAATATAAAGATATACAGGGAAACCGTGACAAACTAAGTGAAGCATTACCTTCCAAATCGAAATATTGGTATTTTTTCTCTGAAGAAAATAAGAAGCTTTGGAAGGTCGCTTTAGAAGGAGGTAAAAAAGGCAGAATTGAACTTGTAAATGAAAATATAACTAATTTTTCCGATTTTACTTACTCACAGCACTCTAAAGCAGAAAATAATAGTTTGTTATATAGAGCAAAAATCGATGGAAACGACTATTATTCTTTATTCCTGGATAAAAATATTATCAATGAAAATGTAGGCAAGTATTATTCACCGGCACATTTAGAAAATAACGGTACTGAGAGTTATATTATATATGCTGACACACTCTCTCAAGCTTCATATAAAGATCATAATTATACCTATCATATTTTGGAAAACGGCAAAGATACTATAGTTGCTGAAAATGTAAAGGATTATAACGGATTCCTTCCAAAATATGAAAAATTCGACAAAACCTATTTTTTAACGGATTATGACGAAAGTAAAGGAACAGGTGTTTTGAAGCAATATTTAAACGGAAAGCTTAAAGATATAGACAGTGATGTAAAGAGCTTTGTAAAAAATAATACAATTTCATTTAGCACTATATTCAGATAATAAATATATAAATACTGCCGGAACCACACTAGGCCCATGTGGATCACGTAAGGCTCCGGCAGTAATATATCTTCTAAAGTATTATACCCTACTTTCCCATGTCTTCCAAACAGTTTTTCAGTATCGTACTTATATAATTGCCCTTTTTTCTGTTGATACATGCCGTAGCAAATGTCATCGGTGCTATATAACTCTCTCCTATGTAATCGGGACTTGTCAAAACAGGCATGGAATAGTATGCATTCTTTTTATTTTTTAAATCTATAAACCACTCTCCACCTATATGTTTCCTGAAAGTCTCACCTATGTATACCGTCAAATAGTCTAAAGTCTTAGTATCATTTATCAAGTCCTTTATTTCACTGTAATTAGTGAGGATCCAATTTTCAATCTCGTCCAGTGACTCTACACTATAGTCCAGTTTTAAATTGTTTTCTTTTGCAAATGTATCTGTAAAATACTCCATTTTAGAGTCTATAAGAATAATCCATTCTTCAAAGTTTTCCTTGGTATACGCCATATTTTATCTCCGGTTTTCTAATTTTTTGAATCATTAAATTATTCCAATATTTTTTTCAATATTCTAAACTTTAGTGGACTAAAAGGCGCATACCTAATCGGCAAATCAATCTTTGTTTCACTCCAAACAATACTCTTTTTATGGCTGAATGTATCGAATCCGAACTTCCCATGATACGAACCCGTTCCGCTACTTCCTACTCCTCCAAACGGCATATAATGATTTGATACTTGCAGAATAACATCATTTATGCATCCGCCACCGTATGAAATACTCTTTATAATATGCTTTGCCGTATCTTCATCCCTTGTAAATACATAGCATGCCAAAGGCTTATCATATGCTTTTATTAAACTTATTACCTTATCTATATCCTCATATTCTATGATTGGCAGCACCGGCCCGAATATCTCTTCTTTCATGATTTCATGGTCAAAATCCACATCCGGTAAAATAGTGGGCTCAATCCTCCTAACTACATCATCACATCTGCCACCTATTATACTGTCCTCTGATTTTATCAAATTCATCAATCTTTTATAATGATACTCATTTATTATTCTCGGATAAGTATCATTATTTAATGCATTAGGATATCTTCTCTTTATTTCTTTCTGCAAATACTTTATAAATCTGTCCTTAACACTGCTATGTATTAACACATAATCAACAGACACACAGGTCTGTCCGGCATTAAGCAGTTTCCCCCACAGTACTCGCCTTGCAGCAAGCTTAATATCGGCTGTCTCATCTATAATGCAAGGACTCTTTCCTCCAAGCTCCAAAGAAACCGGTATAAGGTTATTGCTCGCTATATTCATTACAATCTTTCCTACTCTTTGACTTCCTGTAAAGAATATATAATCATATCTTTGATTTAGAAGCTCATCATAATCTATATCTTCATCCACACAGAAAATATAATTTGAACCGAAAGCTTTATTTATAATGTTTTTAATAACTTTTGAGGTATAAACACTCTCTTTTGAGCATTTTATAATGGCTGTATTTCCTGCCGCTATCGCCGCTACAAGCGGTGCTATCGCCAAATTGAAGGGGTAATTCCAAGGTGATATAATAAGCACTACTCCATAAGGCTCGGAGTATACATAATTCTTCGCCGGAAATGTGGATATTGTTCCTTTTACCTTCTCCGGCCTGCTCCACTTTCTTACATTTTTTAAAGCCTCATTTATCTCCGCATAAACTATTGCCAGTTCACTCATATATGCCTCAGCTCCGGACTTTAAAAGATCCTTATATAAAGCTGAAAGGATTGCTACCTCATTATTTCTGATTTCCTCCTTTAACCTTTGTAACATCTTTATCCTGTATTTAACCGACTTAGTTGCATTTGTGTTAAAGAAATCTCTTTGGTTATTTATAATTTCTTTTAATTCTACTTTTTTCTCCATAATGTAACTCACCGTCCTTCCACATTATAAAATAGATTTAATCGTGTTGAATACCCGCTTAGAGAATTTTGACTTGTCAGTTTCTTCAGGAAGCACCAAAGTCACTCTATTTTCCTTTGATGAATATCCGCTGTTAAAAATCAATAAAAACGGCCCTTCCCCGGACAGTTCATCTACATAAAAGCCATTTTTGTCCATCAACTGAAACATCTCTTCATCTCGAGAAACAAAAATATCCGTTATTTCATCTTCATTATCAATTACAATATATGGATCTTCCCAAAACGTAACACTTTCTTTTATTTTTTCTATAAAAGCATCCTTATCTTTATCTGTATATAAGATGTAGTCGATACCTGTAATCATCTTTTCACCTGCTTATTCTGAACTTGTGACTGTTTTATTATCTTAATACACTAACTTTTTACCCTAAACATCAATATTTCATCAAGGTCTACTGTTTCTATATCACAAGCATATCCTCCAAACAGAGTAACTTTTAACTTATAGAATAGTAGACAATGTTTTATATATTGGACAATCAATGATGATCTACGCTTATATCCATACCTTTCTAATAGTACTCTGAGCTTTATACTCACATAATCTATTCCGCCATATAATATTTTTATACGGCAACTTTTAAAGAAGATATCAAAATCAGAGAAGTAACCGCTTAACTGATCTAATTGCAATGCTCTGTCCGAATGCTTCAAATCCCTCTGTATGGCAGCAAGTTCTTCATCAATTGCATCCTTATCCAATATATAATGACTCCATTGATATATATCTAACAGAAATTTTCTCTTATTATCTCTATACTGTTCGGAAAGTAAGCTATTTTCATTTTCCCATATTGAATCAAGAATTTTACTTTCTTCTCTACATCCAAGTTTTAAATCCTGTAAGATAAATGCAATGTCGATTGCCGAATAAAACAATCCATACATTATTTGTCACTCTTCCTATAATTACAACTGCGGCAAAGAATCTGTAAATTCTCCACAACAGATTTACCGCCATTATTCATAGCAATAATATGGTCTACATGAAAAGGAACTCTGGATCTGTCTGTAAACCCACAGCAGGCACAGTGGTAATTACCGGCTTCATCAGTATACTTTTTAAAAGTTTCATCTCTTAAATATTTTTCATAATCAGGATAAATCTCACCAATTCTATGGAGCGGTAAATCTTCCAGATTCTTAACTCCATCAATTACTATTGGTCCTTCTCCACCATCATATATCTTAGGATCTGATATTTTAATCAATTCAATATCAAGCTGCTTTGAAAAATATATCTTTCTGCCAAAGAACAATCTAAGCATATTATCATCACCGGAATTCCATAGCTCATCAATGTATTCAGCTTTTTTACGTACCCCCATATCTTCATCCCAAATATGCTGTGCAATCTTTGATATATCCAGCTTATTTCTATCCACCTCTTCAAATGTATAGAATCTTGGTGCTTCCTCATATTGTGCATAGTATTTTATTATATTTATGACATCTCTGCTCTCATATGGCGGAATCATTTCACCGCAGAAGAAAGAATCCCTGCACTGTTCCTCCATTTCATCAAGCTGTTCTTTTGTCAGATACTCCTCTGTTACATCAAATGACTTGAACAATGAAGGAAGTGAATCCATAAGATTCTTATAAGCTTCCTGTGTACTGTCATATACCATTACCTGATATGAATGGTCCATTCCGTTTTCTTCCAGATAATTAAATGCGTACATTCCTATAGGAATTCTTTTTTCAAAAGCAACTCTTTCCAAATCTAATGTATCTACCGAATTGTCAAGTATTCTTGCAAACTCCTCAATCTTTGAGATTGCAATCAGTTGAATATCTCTTTTAGCACGCTCGGAATCATTACTATCCTGAAATTCATTATCTCCTGCAAATAAGCTCTCCGGATTTACCCATGCAATATGCTCATTCCAATGATCTATAAATGAAACAATATATGCACTTGAGGTACCACCTGCTGCCGTTCCTCGCAATGCTCTACCCACCATCTGTGTCATCAAAATAGATGAAACTGTAGGTCTTGCCAAAAATACTGTTTTTGTTTTCGGTAAATCCACACCCTCAGTCAATATATTTACATTAACAAGTACCTGTAATTCTCCGTTTCTGTAGGCTTCAAGTTTTCTCTCATTATCCTCTCTGCTTACTGTCACTCCTGTAACACCGTCTCTGATATCGGATACAACAAAATCAGACTTAATTCCGGCTTTATTAAAAAGTGCACTAAGCTGAATAGCATGTATTACATTGACTGCAAATACAATTGTCTGACCATATTCATCCTGTTTTTCTTTATATGTTTCAACAATCAGTTTATTACGTGAGGCACTCTCTGCCATCTGACTCGCAATACCCTCCGGCAAATTATCAAGATATTGAATCCTTTCCCATGACTCAAGACCCAGAGAATCTCCATAGTTTTCTTCAGTAAAGTAGCTTTCAAAAATAGGCTTTGAAAGAATCTGCCTGTTTATAAGCTCTTTTAATCCTATTTGATACGTTATTCCTATGTCTCCACGTACAACCTGACCATTGCTGACACCGTCAGAGTAGATTTTACCTAAAAGTCCCTGCTCCTCCTCAGCTGTTCGAAACGGTGTTGCAGTCAGACCTATTAACTTTAAGTTCGGAACCTTTTCCTTTACATAGTTGATAACTTTTCTATAAGTTTTTGCAGTTGAATGATGTGCTTCATCCACAACCAAGTACAGCTCTTTTTCTCCTTCCAGCCACTTATCAAGTCTTTCGATATTTCTGCCTATGCTGTCCTTACTTATAATCAATAAATTATCATCCGCTTTGATATCTATTGTTCTGTCATGACTTGATGCACCTGACACAATTCTGAATCTGAAAGAAGAAATATGCGGTACAACTTCTGTATAGGCAAACTTTTGAAATGACTCCGCAGCCTGATCAAGCAACATCTGTCGATGTGCTATCCAAAGAATTTTCTTTTTCTTATCAATAGCATTTTTTAAAAGCCACATAGAAGCTGTATAAGTCTTTCCTCCTCCTGTCGGCAGAACTACCAAAGTACTGTAAGATTCTTCTTTATTAATCTTATCAAGTGCTTCCATAGCCTTTTTTTGATGCTCATAAGGGCTTCTTATATTCGTTCCGTTCTTAGGTAAAATATCACCGAAAGATTTCACCTCCACAAAAGTTTTCAAATCATTTACAGAGCCTGTTTCCATTCCCATTACCTCCATTATAAATTTATTAATTTAATCTTATTTATATATTAATCGGTATTCCTATCATACTTTATATATCTGAATTTCTCAACTGTAAACCTATACATAATATGATATATATCCGGTATGTTTTAACCATAATGCCCCTACTCTATTATCTCCAAAATATCCTCTATCTCTACTCCCTCACTTAATACAATAGTTTTATTATATCCCTCATCACATAATAAAACTTCCTTTTCATAAGGGAAGTAGCTTCTGAGCCATTTTATAAACTCTGCATAATCATAGAGCCTGTTCTTTGAGTTAAAGTAATTTATCATGAATACACTTCTATCCCTTAGCATCCAAAGTTCAAACTCATACTCATCTTCGTAGTCCTCCCAACAAATATTGTACTGACATTTCTCATCACCCTTTACCGAAATACCGACTTTAGGAAATCTTTGTTTAATGTCATTATTAAACTTCTCCAAATTGAGACCGGTATTTTCTTTATCAGTCACATAAATAAAATATGAAACAGCCATATTTCTCCCCATAAAATATTAAATATCCTAAGCCATATTATATTAAGTATACATCCAACAGCCTAAAGTTTGAAGTAAAAAAACTGTAGTAGAAGCTATCCTTCCGCTACAGTTTTTATTTATAAATCTTCTTTACCGTTATGTGTTATTACAGGCTTTCCGTCTTTATCAAGTAAAGCTGTCAGACCTCCTGCA
>NZ_CALLVU010000083.1 GCF_938015485.1 uncultured Lachnoanaerobaculum sp.
GTTCTTTACGCTCTTCAAGTGTAAAGGCAGTTCCCTTATTTAAAAAAGGGTTGTTCAAAATATCATGTGCATTCATAATGCAGCCTCCTTTTTTATGCATTCTTTATTATATTTTTTACAAGTCCTTCAAAGATATTTGAGACTTTGTTTGCAGCTTCCGATACTTCCTTGTGGTCTAACGGCTTATCAAGGATTCCGGCGGCCATATTTGTAAAGCATGAGATACCGCAAATCTCCGCGCCCATATGATTGGCGGCTATCGCTTCAATAGCTGTCGACATACCTACCGCATCGGCACCCAAAATTCTTGCAAGCTTTACCTCCGCCGGTGTCTCATAAGCAGGTCCGCTAAACTGCATATAAACACCTTCTCTTAAAGTAATACCGACTTCTTTTGCGGAGTTTCTTGCAACATCAAGTAATCTCTGTGAATATACATGACTCATATCAGGGAATCTTGTGCCGAACTCCTCAATATTGCGACCGATAAGAGGTGACGGAACTATAGTTGAGATATGGTCTGTAATAAGCATCAAATCTCCCGGCTTATATTCTTTATTTACCGCGCCTGCCGCATTTGTAAGTATAAGCTTCTTTGCGCCGAGCATAATCATAAGTCTGGTAGGAAGTACAACCTCTGTCACAGGGTAACCCTCATAGTAATGTACTCTACCCTTCATGATGACTGTCTTTACACCCTCTACAGTACCGAAAAGAAACCTTCCGTCATGACCTGCTACAGTGGATACAGGGAAACCTCCAATATCACTATAAGGTATCTCACATTCCACTTCCATATGCTTTGCAAACTCACCCAGTCCTGAGCCAAGCACCAGTGCAACCTCAGGTGTAAAATCCGTGACAGTTCTTATGTAGTCATAACTTTTTTTCACTTTTTCAAAAATAGGATTCATAAAACCTCCCTTATAGCTTGTCTAAAATACTGTATCCTACTGTACCCTCAGGCATCTTTAAATCAAAGTTGTCCACAACACTTGCGCCTATTACGGCAAATGTATCTGTAGTATCAAGCAGTTTTCCGCCGTCAAACTTCTTTGAGTATGACATAAAGAATACAGCCTCTCTTGTATGATCAGTTCCGGTGTGAGTCGGATCATTTCCGTGGTCTGCCGTAAGTATCAAAAGATCGTCATCATTCATCTTCTCAATGAACTCACCAAGCTTTTCATCAAACTTCTCAATCTCCTTTGCATAGCCTATCGGGTCTCTTCTGTGACCCCAAAGTGCGTCAAAATCCACAAGATTCGTAAAGCAAAGACCTGTAAAATCTTCTGAGAGCATATCAATAGTCTGTTCCATACCGTGCACACTTGAGTCTGAGTGAAGTGCCTTTGTAATACCCTCTCCTACAAATATATCGTTTATCTTTCCGATAGAGATAACATCAAATCCGTTATCCTTTAATACATTGATAGCGGTTCTTCCGAAAGGCTTCAGTGCGTAGTCATGTCTGTTGGAAGTTCTTTTAAACTCACCCTTTTTCTTACCGATATAAGGTCTTGCAATAACCCTTCCGACCTTCCACTCATCCTTCATTGTCAACTCTCTGGCAATCTCACAGCATCTGTACAGATTTTGAAGGTCAAAAGTCTCTTCATTTCCACAGATTTGAAGCACGGAATCGGCAGATGTGTATACAATCATCGCTCCCGTATTTATCTCTTCTTCTCCGAGTTCTTCAAGTATCTCTGTACCTGAAGCCGACTTATTACCTATTACTCTCTTACCGCATCTTTTTTCAAGCTCGTCTATAAGCTCCTTCGGGAAACCTGTATCTGTAAATGTCTGAAACGGCTTTTCGATTCTAAGACCCATCATCTCCCAATGACCGGTCATAGTATCCTTACCGTTACTCATCTCTTCCATTCTGCAAAATCTTCCAAGCGGCTTTTCCACTCCGCTTTCTCCTTCAACCGGATGAAGATTATACATTCCGAGCTTCCTTAGATTCGGAATATTCAGTTTGCCGTATTCTCTTACTATATGTCCGAAGGTATCGGTATTTGCATCTCCGAACTTAGCCGCATCAGGCATTGCACCGATACCCAAAGAATCCAAAACAACAACAAAAACTCTCTTATATTTCTTCATAATAATACCTGTTTGCCAAGCTCTTTTAAAAGCATATCTTTAATATCATCACTTGCAAATGAAACTTCTATTGCATTCTTTATTCCCTGCAATATCTCTGTATCATTTATCATATTTTTGTTTTGCAAAAATAATATCTCATCTGTAATGCTTGTATTGCTCACCAATCTGTTATCGGTATTGACAGTGGCAAGCAGACCTCTTTTTATATAGTCCGAGTAAGGATAAATATCCTTTTTACCTACCGCTTTTGTCTGATAATTGCTTATCGGACACATCTCAATACCTATACGCCTCTCCTTTGCGAGATTTAAAAGTCTTTCATCATCTCTCATGGCGATACCGTGCCCGATTCTTTTGGCGCCGTACTCTATAGCACCCTCTATATTGGACTTAGGACCGGCTTCACCTGCATGAATTGTAAAGTTCATACCAAGATCTTTGGCATACTTAAAAAGCTCACTAAACTCTTTTATAGGATGATTTGCCTCATCTCCCGCCAAGTCAAGTCCTGCAACACCTGCATTGTAGTACTCTCTTGCGACCTTAAACATTGACTTGCTTGCTTCTATATCATGGTGAGTCATAGCACAGCATATGGCATTTCCGTATATACCGTAAAGCCTGTTGCCCTCATTAATACCTGCCAGTACCGACTCTATAACATCTTCAATGCTTAAGCTGTCAGTAACCGACAAAAGCGGCGCAAATCGTATCTCGATATACCTGACATTTTCATCTGCCGCAAGCTTCATCACCTCAACGGCGGCCTGCTTTATATTTTCCTTTGAATTCATAGCGCTTAGCGGAATATCGAATTTCTCAAGATATTCCACCAAACTTGAACACTCCATGCTGACTGAGAGTTCACTCATACTGAATTTTCTGCCCAGAGTATTTTCAAGGAAAGTCTTTGAAAGTGAGCCGTCCAGATGACAATGAAGGTCAAGCTTCGGCAACTTTAAAATTTCTTCTTTATTCATAAATTAACCCATATCATAAAAGGCTGATTCCACTATCTCAATGGTTGCGCTTGTTCCAAGCCTGTTGGCACCTGCATCCACCAATTCCTTGGCAAACTCCTTATCATGTATTCCGCCGCTGGCTTTTACACCCATATCGGGGCCTACAGTCTCTCTCATAAGTCTGACATCCTCAACCTTTGCACCGGCAGTACTGAAACCTGTAGAAGTCTTTACAAAATCGGCTCCGGCTTCCTTTGCAAGTTCACATGCCTTTACCTTCTCATCGTCGGTAAGCAGACAGGTCTCTATAATAACTTTTAAAATCTTTTCTCCACAAGCTTCTTTTACAGCCTTAATATCTTCCAAAACAACGGAATAATCTCTGTCCTTGAGTGCGCCGACATTTATTACCATATCTATCTCATCGGCACCGTCCATCACTGCAATCTTTGCCTCAAGCGCCTTGGCTCTTGTAGACATTGCACCCAAAGGAAATCCTACCACGCTGCAAATCTTTACATCACTTCCATGCAAAAGATTTGCAACATAAGGTACATAGTATGAGTTCACACATACCGAACAAAAACTGTATGCCATAGCCTCATCACATACTCTTTTTACATCTTTTCTAGTGGCGTCCGCCTTCAATATTGTATGATCAAATAATTTTGTTG
>NZ_CALLVU010000084.1 GCF_938015485.1 uncultured Lachnoanaerobaculum sp.
TGTCCAACAAAAAGACTGCAAAGAAAATGTCTGTAATGCAACAGGAAAATCTTGTGGATTTTGATATGACGGTATATGATATGGCAATGCTTGGACGATTTGCACATCAGAAGATGTTTTCGGGAGACAGCGATGAGGACAGAGAGATTGTACTTGAATACCTTAAGGAAGTAGGCCTTGAAGGCTATGAAAAGAGACATTTCCTTTCACTTTCAGGAGGTGAAAAGCAAAGAACATTACTTGCAAGAGCGTTAAGTCAAAAAGCACCGCTTATTATACTTGATGAGCCGACCAATCACCTGGATATCGGTTATCAGTATCAGATAATGAATATATTAAAAAGGCAAAAGCTTACAATGCTTTGCTGTGTTCATGATCTGAATATTGCGGCTACCTACTGTGACAGAATCATACTGATGAAAAAGAGGGAAGTATTCAAAATCGGGACTCCGAGAGAGATGCTTACAAGTGAGAATATAAAAGAGCTTTTCCATATAGATACTCAAATAATAGAGAATGAAAAGACAGGCAGTATAAATATTATTTTCCTGCCAGAACTATAAAGATAATAAAAGTCGTGTGAATCGGATTAAAGTTCATACGACTTTTTTAATGTATAAAAACGACATAAGGATATGATAGTGGTAATTTTAATAAAACTTTAAGAAAATAATTTTCTATGTATCATTTGATAGTTCCAAAAACCTAAAAAATAGAGTAAAATAGTAGGGATTTTTAAAATCAAATTTTGATATAAGGAGGTGTAGGGTTAATCGGTTAATTTTATGGTTTTCTACGATGCAAGATAGTGGGAAATATACAACTTTATATGGATAAGGGCTAGATCTATAGAAGTTGTGTGCTCTAGGGCTAAGAGCAATTTTAATATTATTGGGCAGTTTGCCTATGCAAGAGGGCAAACAAAATGTAAAATAAAGTATATGAAATCAAGGGCAGATTACTTGGGCTAGGTAAGAATCCCTTATTCGGAGAATAAAAACAAGGGTAACTTACTTGGGCTAGGTAGGAAACTCTTGTTTAAGGTGCGAAAAATATGATTTTAGATTCTTTATATTCAATGGAGGATAACAAGATAGTGATTTTATTTTGTACGAAAAGACAAATAGAGGTGATATATGGAAAAGAGGGGTATATTTAGTTGCTCCGGTATATTGTTAGTTTTCGCTCTGTGCTTTTTAGCGTTTCCGACTACTGCACATGCGGAAGGCTGGGATAACTCAAGTGGTGAGTGGAGATACCTTGATAGTGCCGACAATGTGGTGTCTGATGCTTGGCGTAAGTCAGGCGACGTATGGTACTATTTGGGTGATGACGGCAACATGGTAAAAGATTCAATCGTTACCATAGGCGACAACTCTTATTACTTGGATGCTAACGGTGCTATGGCTGCAAACCGTTGGATACAGACAAAAGATGATGACGACAATGAAGGTTGGTTCTTCTTCGGTCCTGACGGTAAGGCAT
>NZ_CALLVU010000085.1 GCF_938015485.1 uncultured Lachnoanaerobaculum sp.
GTGGTAAATCCTAAGAAGATATATTCAAACAATACCGGTAAGGTGGGAGATAAGCTGATTTTTACAAAGAAGCTTGGAGTGGGAATCATTTGCACAGCAGCAAGGATAGGTGAGTGTGACGAAAAGACATTGAATGAGGCCATAGATTCCATGACCACCTTGAATAAGTATGCCTGTGAGGTCTCAAAAAATTATGATATTCACGCCTGCACGGATGTTACCGGATTCGGATTCTTGGGTCACCTTTTAGAGATGATGGATAATGATAAATCCTGTGTGATATATTCAGATAAAGTGCCTGTATTTGAAGAAGCCAAGGCACTTGCAGACGAGTTTTTGATAACGGCGGGAGGCCAAAGAAACAGAAACCATGTAGGTGAAAAAGTGTTTTTTGACAATATTCCTTTTTCAATGGAAGAGATTTTATTCGATCCTCAGACTTCGGGAGGTCTTATGTTTGCGGTAAGTGCGGATGAGGCGGACTCTTTATTGGAAGAACTTAAAAAGATAAATCTGCCGGCTTCAATAGTCGGAGAGATAATAGAAAAAACAGATGTAGCTATAAAAGTAGTGAAGTAGAAAAGAGGTAAATATGATAAAAGTAAATGCATTAGGTGACGCTTGTCCGATACCTGTAGTAAAGACAAAGAATGCCATCAAAGAACTTGGCGGCAGCGGAGTTGTTGAGGTAAGTGTAGATAATGAGATTGCCGTACAAAACTTAAACAAGATGGCAAAGCAAAAAAACTATGAATTCAGCTATGAAAAAAAGTCGGACAACGAGTACATTGTTACTATGGGCGTGAACTCCGAGAGCAAAGCGGATACAAATATAAATGTATCAGGTACAAAAAAGGATGAAATAAGTCTGAGAGAGACAATAGTTGTGATTGACTCCGATAAGATGGGAGACGGAGATGAGGAGTTTGGCAAGACTCTTTTAAAGGGCTTTATATATGCGCTAAGCTCACAGGACATTCCCCCTGCAAAGATAATATTCTACAATACAGGTGTAAGAATGACTACAGAGGGCTCACAGAGTATTGAAGATTTGAAGGTACTTGCAAATGCCGGAGCAAAGATTTACTCATGCGGCGCCTGCTTAAATAACTACGGTTTAACTGAAAAACTTTGTGTGGGAGAGGTCTCAAATATGTATGATATCGTAGGATATCTGCTTAATGCCGACCTTGTAGTGAGACCGTAATGATTTATTTTGACAATGCGGCTACCACATTCAAAAAACCGAAAGAAGTGATAGATGCTATAAACTATGCTTTGCTTAACTATACAAACAGCGGAAGAGGAGCATACAGAGCGGCACTTGACTCAGGCAGAATGATATATGAAACCAGAGTCAAGCTGGCTGCTTTTTTTGGAAGTAACGATCCGTCAAAGGTTATATTTACATCCAATGCTACGGAAGCACTCAATATAACATTGTTCGGACTGGTTCATAAAGGAGATCATGTGATAAGCACCGTAACCGAGCACAACAGTGTACTGAGACCTCTTTATAAGCTTGAGAGTACCAGGGGTGTAAGCATTGACTTTGTAGGCATAGATGAATGCGGCAGATTAAAATATGATGAATTTGAAAAGTATATACGCCCGAATACAAAGGCGATAGTTGTCAATCATATATCAAATGTATCGGGTGAGATTGCGGATATAGAGTATATAGGTAAGGTGGCAAAAAAGCATAATATATATCTTATTGTTGACGCCTCACAGAGTGCGGGAAGTATAAACATAGATATGACCAAGCTTGGTATAGATATACTTTGCTTCACAGGCCATAAGTCACTGTTCGGCCCCGGAGGTACAGGAGGCATTGTAATAAACGGTGATATTTTGCTTGATACTTTCAAGGTGGGAGGAAGCGGAGTACAGTCGTTTAATAAATGTCAGCCAAGCGAGTATCCTACCAGACTTGAGGCGGGTACATTAAATATTATGGGGATTGCAGGCCTTTTGGCAGGTATTGAATTTATAAATAAGGTCGGCAAGGAAAATATCCATAAAAAAGAGATGCAGCTTATAAAAAGATTCTATGAAGGAATAAGAGACATTGAAGGAATCAAATTTTACTTTGATACAAGGTCTTTAGAATGTGAGCCTGAAAATATAAGGCATGGAAGTATTGTATCCTTTAATCTGGGTAAAATACCTTCAGCAGACCTTGCAGACTGTCTGGGAGAAGACTATGACATTGCAATAAGAGCAGGTGCGCACTGTGCTCCTTTGATACATGAGGCCTTTAATACTAAAAAGGACGGTATAGCCAGATTTTCATTCTCATACTTCAACACCGAGGCCGAAGTGGATGAGGCGATAAAAGCAATAAAGGAAATAGCTGTAAGCTTTAGTTGATTAGGGAAAGGATAAAATGAGAGAGAAAAGTTGGAAATATATAGTAACATTTCAGACAACTACCGCCGCAATGGCGTTTGAGAGTCTTTGCTTACAAAAAAAGATTCCCGGCAGGCTTATACCTGTTCCTAAGGAGCTTTCATCAGGTTGCGGACTTGCATGGTGTGTGCCTTTTGAAGAGAAAAATGTTGTGGATGAACTTATAAAGAATGAAAAACCTCAGTATGACAAGGCAAGCAAGGTATGGCATTAACCTAAAAAATATTTAGGTACATATATAGTGAATAATGCTTGTGTTGATTTTAACACTCAAAAATGATATTATATAAAAAAGAAATAAACGTGAGCGAAGTTTTTTATACGAAATTATGTAAAGAAAGTTTTTTATTAGACAATCGAATCAAGATTAGTCTAAAATATAATAAGCACTTCACATTTGCGAAGTGCTTATATACTTTTTATCATAGTTTATTTTAGGGGAATTATTACAGATCCTTAGTATATTATCTCTGCGGAGGTATAAGATAAATAATATCTTTTTAAGGAGGATTATGAAATGAGTGTAAAGTCAAGTAGTCCGGATGTAAGTATTGAGAATATTTACAAGCTGGACGGTAGGGTTCCTGTTGCAAAGGCGATTCCTTTCGGTTTGCAGCATGTTATGGCAATGTTTGTGTCAAACTTGGCGCCGATAGCGATGGTGTGCGGAGTTGCAAAGCTGCTTGGAAGCGATCAGACGGGAATCGGCGGAGTGGAGCTTGCAAGACTTTTACAAAGTGCAATGTTTATTGCAGGTCTTGGAACACTGATACAGCTGTATCCGGTGTGGAGAGTGGGAGCGAAACTTCCTGTAGTTATGGGTGTGAGTTTTACCTTTGTGGCGACTTTGACCTATATAGCCACTAATTTTAATTATCAGACGATGATAGGTGCGATAATAGTCGGCGGATGTGTAGAAGGTTGTCTGGGACTTACATATAAGTACTGGAAGAGAATAGTATCTCCGATAGTTTCAGCCTGTGTAGTTACAACTATCGGTTTTTCGCTTCTCTCGGTAGGCGCGAGGAGCTTCGGCGGAGGATATGTGGATGACTTCGGGGCACCGAGGTATATGATAGTGGGTCTTATAACATTGCTTTCATGTATTATATTCAGCGCTTTGGCAAAGGGATTTTTAAAGCAGCTTAATGTAATGTTCGGTCTTGTAGTAGGGTATATTACATCTTTTATAGTTGGAATAATTACTATTAAGCAACTGTTTGAACAGTTTTCTACGACTATAAACGAAGTCGGATTTATAGCATTGCCGAGGATACTGCCGTATAAGCCGGTATTCAATATAAGCGCTATCTTATCAATAGTGGTTGTGTTCTTTGTATCTGCAGCAGAGACAATCGGTGATACTACAGCTGTAGTGGCAGGAGGACTTGACAGAGATATTACGGAAAAAGAGATTTCAGGTTCACTTGCATGTGACGGATTTTTGAGTTCGGTATCGGGACTTCTTGGATGTACACCTATAACATCATTCTCACAGAATGTAGGCCTTATCGCCATGACAAAGGTGGTAAACAGATTTACTATAATGTTCGGTGCGCTCACGCTTATATTGGCAGGACTTTTCCCGCCGATAGGTGCCTTCTTCTCAACATTGCCGCAGCCTGTACTTGGAGGTTGTACAATAATGATGTTCGGTACAATAGTGGTAAGCGGTATGAATATGATCGGAAAATGCGGATTCAATCAGAGAAATACAATAATTGCCGCACTTTCTATAAGCATAGGTATCGGATTTACACAGACACCTGATATATTCAATTATTTCCCTAAGATAATAGCTGATATTTTTGCAGGAAACTCTGTTGCAGGTGTGTTTGTACTTTCAATGGTTATGAACTTTATTTTACCTAAGGATATGGATGTAAAGAAATTGGCAGGAATGTAAATGATGATTTCATTAGTTGGTGGTGGTGGAAAGACCACCACCATGTTTTATATCGGGAACTTTTTTGCAAATATGGGAAAGAAGGTGATTATCACCACTTCCACACATATAGTAAAACCCGAAAAATTTGCAGAGATAAAATCGGCAAAGGAACTTTGCAATATCGCATTTGACAGTGGGCCCGTAGTTGTAGGTATAGATGAGGGGAAAAAGCTTTCTTCACTGCCGGTGTCTGAACTTGAGAAATTTAAAGATTATGCCGATATTGTGCTTATCGAAGCGGACGGAGCCAAGAGACTTCCGATAAAGATACCAAGAGAAGAAAACGAGCCGGTTATACCAAAGAGCGATGTATGCATAGTATGTATGGGTATTGACGCTGTAGGTAAGGCTTTAAAAGAAAAGTGCTTCAGATATGAGAGAGCATATGATATATTCGGATGGAGTGGTGAGCATATATTAACCTGTGAGGACGCTGCAAGGATTTTGACAAGCAAATACGCAGGTTTAAAGGGAGTCGATAATGTAAGAACCGTCTTTGTTATAAATAAGGCGGACAGCGATACTGATTTGCAAAAAGCTTTGGAAGTAAAAAAGTATATTGAATTTTATTGTAAAGAAAGCGGTCTAAAAAATTTCAGAGTCGCCATAACATCTTATGAAAGCAACAGAGAGTTTTGTGACTTTGATTTTTTGACTGAGGGAAAGTAAGATGGATAAGAAAGTTTGGATAAGAGGTGCCGGAGATCTGGCTACAGGTATAGGTGCAAAGTTTTTCAGAGCGGGATTTGATGTTATAATGTCCGACATTGCCGTACCTACTACGGTCAGAAGAACTGTAGCGTTCTCACCTGCCATATATGAGGGTGAGCAGATTGTTGAGGGTATAAAGGCAAAACTTTGTAAAGATATATCTGAAGTTGATACCGTACTTAAGTCAAACTGTGTAGCCGTAATTGTGGATGAGAGCGGAGATATTATGAGGGAGTATAAGCCCGATATAATAATAGACGCTATTATAGCCAAGACAAATATCGGAACAAAGAAAAATGATGCTTCCATAGTGATTGGAGTAGGACCGGGATTTGAAGCGGGTGTGGACTGCCATGCCGTAGTGGAAACCAAGCGTGGACATAATCTCGGAAGAGTTTTGTGGAAGGGTAGTGCTTATCCGAATACCGGAGTTCCGGGAAATATAGGCGGCTACACGGTAGAAAGAATAATAAGAGCGACTGCAGACGGCACTTTTAAGGCTGCAGTACATATAGGTGATATGGTGAAGGCGGGGGATCTGCTTGCTTACTGTGATGAAACTCCTATATATGCAAATATTGACGGAATAGTCAGAGGTCTTTTACAAGACGGTGTAATAGTAAAGAAAGGAATGAAATCGGGCGATGTCGATCCGAGAGCCGAAAAAGAGTACTGCTTTACGATTTCAGATAAGGCAAGTGCCGTAGGCGGAGGAGTATTGGAAGCGGTTTTAAGCTTGTTAAACCCAAGGGTGAACTGATGGATTTGGTCATTTTGGCGGCAGGTGAAGGTAAGAGATTCGGCGGAGATAAGCTTCTGGCGGATATAGACGGATTAAAGCTTTATGAATATATGGAAAAGATATATGAAAAGGCATATAACTTTGAAAATAAAGTTATAGTAAGCAGAGATCAGGATATACTTAAATACTATAAGTCAAAAGGATTTATTGATATTGTCAATAACAAACCGGAGCTTGGTAAGTCGAGATCTATAAAACTGGCGGTTAAAGCATTAAAAGAAATCAATCATTCAGACAGCGTGATGTTCGGAGTATGTGACCAGCCGCTTTTAAACCCTGTAACAGTTAATAAGCTGATAAATGAGTTTAAAAGTTCAAATAAAAGCATATGCAGCGTCAGATGTAAGGAAAGACTTGGAAATCCTTGTATCTTTTCAGCTGACCGGTTTGATGAATTACTTTCTTTGGGTGATGATGAAGGCGGTAAAAAAATAATAAAAAGACATACTGAAGAGACTTTGTTTGTGGATATAGAGGATGAGGATGAACTTTTAGATATTGATACAAAGGAAGCATATCAATATGTTTTGGACAAGATACACAAAGAAACAAGAAAAATATAGAGATATTATGCCGAAAATTTATTGATTATATCAATAAATAAAGGTCTGTATTTATGCAATATTACAGAAATATGTTTGACTTATGGTAGTGTAGATGTTATTATATACATAAGAATTGACTTAAGATTGACATTTGCTTGAATATAAGACAAGAGTTTTATATTTACTATAATATTGTTGTACAGGACTTATATAAGCTCATGATTGGGTGAGCGTCTCTACCAATTACCGTAATAATTGACTATAAGCCCACTATCATTGTGGGATAGGTGAGGTGTTTCCATTGCACAGTGGTGGAAGCATCTCATTTTTTATTAAGGAGGAAATGTGATAATTAAGGGGAATTTGATAGATTGTACCGATAAGTGTACAATCCGTATAAGAGAAAGAAGTTGTATATTAGTTAAGAATAATGTTATATTTAAAGTATATTCTGAAAATATGCTTCCTGAATTCTTTAAAGATGAGAAAGTGGTGGACTATAAGGATGCTCTTATTTTACCGGGACTTATAGATATGCATTTGCATGCGCCGCAGTTTCCTTTCAGAGGACTTGGAAGTGATATGGAGTTGCTTGACTGGCTGAATACATACACATTTCCTGAGGAAGCGAGATATAAGAATATAGATTATGCAAAAAAAGCTTATACAAAATTTGTAGAATCGCTTAAAAAAAGCTTTACCACAAGGGCAATTATATTTGCGACATTACATAAAGAAGCGACAATACTACTTATGGATTTGCTTGAAAACAGCGGATTGAAATGCTTTGTAGGTAAGGTAAATATGGACAGAAACTCACCGAAAAATCTTGTTGAGAGTACGGATGAGTCGGTAGAGTCTACAAAGGAGTGGCTTGATATTTGTAAAGGAAGGTATAAAAATACATTTCCTATAATCACACCGAGGTTTATACCAAGCTGTAGTAATAATCTTCTAAGGGAACTTGGTAAGATACGAGGAAGCGAGTACGGGCTCCAATCACATTTATCCGAAAACCCGAAAGAGGTGGAATGGGTAAGAGAACTTTGTCCGGATTCTTTCGGTTATCTTGATGCCTACGACAAAAGGGAGTGTCTACATAAAAGCAGGTTTTCTGCGGTTATGGCACACTGTGTATACTCAGATGAGTCTGAAATGAAGCTTTTAAAAGACAGAGATGTTTTTGTGGCACATTGTCCTCAGTCAAATATATGTCTTGCATCAGGTAT
Source organism: uncultured Lachnoanaerobaculum sp. (assembly GCF_938015485.1). Lineage (GTDB taxonomy): Bacteria > Bacillota > Clostridia > Lachnospirales > Lachnospiraceae > Lachnoanaerobaculum. Next base: position 7,648 of record NZ_CALLVU010000085.1, read on the forward strand.
AGCGCCTGTAAGAAAGTTTTTAGACATGGGTATCAAGGTAGGACTTGGCAGCGATATTGCGGCCGGATATTCACTGAATATACTTAAGCAAGCAGTTGATGCAATAGGGCTTTCAAAGCTCTATTGGAGATATATAGATAAAAATTCAAGACCTTTAAAACCTGCTGAAGTCTTTTCCATGGCTACAAGAGTTGCAGGGTCTTATTTCGGAAAGGTAGGTGCATTTGAAGAGGGGTTTGAAGCCGATTTATCGGTTGTAGACGACAGTGTTTTAAACGAAGGAATAGATGATTTAAGAAAGCGATTTGAAAGATTTTTATATTTGTCTGATGAGTGTTCTTTGGTTGCCAAGTATGTAGCCGGAGAGCAAATTTTATAATAGAGAGGAATAGATATGGAGGTTGGAAAGAGTATTGTCAGAGTGGATGCATTTGACAAGGTCACAGGCAGAACAAAGTATACTGACGATTTATGTGACGCAAGTGCATATGTGGCAAAGATTTTGCATTCTACGATAGCTCATGGTAGAGTGCTTTCAATTGATACCGCAGAGGCTGAAAAAATTGAAGGTGTTGTAAAGATTGTTACCTGTTTTGACTTGGGAGAGTATAAAAACTACTTCCCTACAGCAGGTCATCCTTGGTCTACAGATCCGGGCCATCAGGATGTGGCGGACAGACTTTTGCTTACAGATGAAGTCAAATTCTACGGCGATGATATTGCGGCTGTTGTAGCCGAAAATGAAGTGGCTGCAAATCAGGCAATCAGAGCGCTGAAGGTAGAATATGAGGAGTATCCGGTAGTTACGGATGTGCTTGAAGCTATAAAGGACGGAGCACCGCAGATACACAAAAATTATCCCAACAATATTTTGAAGCATACAAGTATCAGCAAGGGAAACTACGCCGAGGCTATAAAAGAAGAGGGACTTACGGTAGTTGACAGATGGTATGAGACTCCGACCGTACAGCATTGCCATATTGAAAACTTTATCTGCTATGCTTATGCTGAAGGCAAAAGAGTTACGGTAGTTGCGTCCACACAGATTCCGCATATCGGAAGAAGAGTTGTAGGACAGGCTCTCGGTATTCCGTGGGGAGATGTAAGAATAGTAAAACCTTATATAGGCGGCGGATTCGGTAACAAGCAGGATATTTTGTATGAGCCGCTTTGTGCATTCCTTTCACTGAAGGTGGGCGGACATCTTGTAAAGCTTGATTGCAGCAGAGAAGAGACCTTTGTTGCCAACAGAGTAAGACACGGAATCAAGTTCCATATAATTTCTCATGTAAGAAAAGACGGCACATATGCAGCCAGAAAGATAGAGATATTCTCCAATCAGGGAGGATATGCTTCACACGGACATTCAATAGCGGCTAAGGGACTCGGATGTTTTCCACAGCTTTATCCATGTGACAATATAGAGGGTGATGCATACACCATATTTACAAACAGACCTGTAGCCGGAGCAATGAGAGGATACGGAATACCGCAGGCAATGTTTGCAGTGGAATCACATACCGAGGATGTAGCCAAGATAATGGGCATACCTTCTATCGAGTTCAGACTTAAGAACCTTATGCCTGTAGGATTTAAAGACGGATTCTCAAAAAATGTCAACTACTACGATACATTCAGACAGTGTATCGAAAAGGGTAAGGCTTATATGGACTACGACAATAAGCTCAAAGAATATTCAAATCAGACAGGAAGAATCAGAAAAGGCGTAGGTATGGCCGTGTTCTGGTATAATACGGCGGTTTGGCCTATTTCACTTGAGTCTTCATCATCAAGACTTGTACTCAATCAGGACGGTTCCGTATCACTTCAGCTTGGTGAAACCGAAATCGGACAGGGCGCCGATACCGCATTTTCACAGATGGCGGCAGAGGCAATCGGAATCAGAGTGGAGGATGTACATGTTGTATCATGTCAGGATACGGATGTTACTCCTTTCGGTACAGGTGCATATGCTTCAAGACAGACCTATGTAGGCGGATTTTCTATAGCAAAGACGGCAGGACTTCTAAAGAAAAAGATTCTTGACTATGCATACATACTTACAAATATGCCGCCTGAAATCACAGATATCAAAAACGGCATGATAGTAAGAACTACCGACAATATGGAGCTTATTTCACTTAAGGATCTGGCAACCGAAGCGCTCTATTCAACAAGTGACAGCAGACATATAACAGCCGAGGCTACAGCACAGATAAAATCAAATGCTTATTCATTCGGATGCTGCTTTGCAGAGGTGGAAGTGGATATTGATATGTGCAAGGCAAAGCTTGTAAAGATAATCAATGTACACGACTGCGGTAAGCTTATAAATCCGGCACTTGCAAAAGCACAGGTGGAAGGCGGCATGAGTATGGGTATAGGATATGCGCTCTCCGAAATACAGCTTGTAGATGAGAAGACGGGTAAAGTGCTCAATGATAATTTCCTTGACTATAAATTATCAACTGCCATGGATCATCCTCATCTTGAGACTGCATTTGTGGAAAATCCTGAGCCTACTTCACCGTTCGGAACGAAATCTTTGGGCGAGCCGCCGGTATGTCCGGTAGCACCTGCCATAAGAAATGCCGTTATGCAGGCTACAGGAGTGGGAGTAAATGAGATTCCGCTTCGTCCGGCAAAATTGTTTGAATACTTTGATAAAGCAGGTTTACTTAAGTAGGAGGAAAAAATGTACGATATAAAAGCTTTATATGAAGCTGAAAGTGTGGATGACGCTTGCAGACTTCTAAAGGAACATCCGGGCTCACAGGTTATTGCCGGCGGAAGCGATGTCTTGGTACAGGTAAGAGAGGGTAAAAGAGCAGGCAAGGAGCTTGTAAGTATCTATATGCTTGACGAGCTTAGAGGAATCTGCCTTGATGAAGGTGAGAATATCAGAATAGGTTCTTTGACCAGCTTTTCACATATCACAAAGAACCCTATTATTCAAAAGTATATAAATGTACTCGGAGAAGCGGTGGATCAGATAGGCGGACCTCAGATCAGAAATATAGGAACTATCGGAGGTAATACCTGTAACGGAGTTACATCTGCAGACTCCGCATCGACTCTTTTTGCATGGGATGCACAGGTTGAGATAGCCGGAGAAGGTTACAGAAGAGTTGTACCTATAAATGAATTCTATATAAAAGCGGGAACTGTGGCGTTGAAAGAGGGAGAGATACAGACTGCAATAATTATCCCGAAGAAAGCTTATGAAGGTTATAAGGGTCACTATATAAAGTATGCCATGAGAGAGGCGATGGATATTGCAACTACAGGATGTTCAGTGAATGTAAAACTTTCAGCGGACAAAAAGATATTTGAAGATGTAAGAATTGCCTACGGTGTAGCAGGTCCTATACCTATGAGAGTTCCGAGTGCGGAGAATTTCCTTAGAGGAAAAGAAGTAAATGATGAGAATATGGAGGCTTTCTCACAGAAGGTACTTGATGATATAAATCCTCGTGATTCATGGAGAGCAAGCAAGGCTTTCAGATGCCATATAGGTGTTGTAATGGCAAAGAGAGCTTGTGAAAAGGCTGTAAAACAGGCAGGAGGTGTGGTCTATGACAGGACAGAGATATAAACTGGTCACTTGTACTATAAACGGTAAAAAGTGTGAGAAGATGGTGGATGTAAGAAGCTCTCTTACAGATATGCTTAGAAATGACTACAGACTTACTTCTGTAAAAAAGGGATGTGAAGTAGGAGAATGCGGAGCCTGCAATGTACTTATAGACGGTGAGTCGTTCAACTCATGTATTTATCTGGCTGTATGGGCTGAAGGTAAGGAAATTTTGACACTGGAAGGTCTTATGGGACCGAACGGAGAGATTTCGGATTTGCAGCAGGCATTTATAGATGAATCTGCAATTCAGTGTGGATTTTGTACTCCGGGATTTGTAATGTCGGCTACTGAAATATTAAACAGCGGTAAGCTCTATACAAAGGAAGAACTTAGAAAATTGCTTTCAGGACATCTTTGCAGATGTACAGGATATGAAAATATACTTGTAGCGGTTGAAAAGACTATGAAAAAGAGGCTTGGAGTAGAGTAAACTTTATCATGGAGGGGGTATGATAGAGAAGGACAATTTAAAGAAGCTGATTGATGTGGCAGCCGGCAGAAAGAAGGCCGATTTGGTACTCAAAAACGGCAACATTGTGGACCTATGTGGAGGAAAAATATTAAAAGCCGATTTGGCAATTGCAAACGGACTTATAGCAGGTTTTGGCGAATATGAAGGCGAAAGAGAGATAGATGTAACGGGAAAGTATATCTCTCCGGGACTTATGGATGCACATATTCATATAGAGTCTTCTTATACCACACCTGAAGAGTTCGGAAAGATGGTGGTGCCTCACGGTACTACCACGGTAATTGCGGATCCGCATGAGATAGTGAACGTATGCGGACTTAAAGGATTTTCATATATGAAAAATGCGGCCGAAAATACCGCGCTTGATATAAAATATATGATGCCTTCATGTGTTCCGGCTACCAAGCTGGAGGATTCAGGTTTTGTTATATCGGCTGAGGATATGAAAGACGATATTATATCGGAGGATGTTTTAGGTCTTGGCGAGTTTATGGACTTTAACGCTGTAATACAAAAAGATGATACTGCACTTGATAAGATACTTTTGGCAGGTTGTCATAAAAAGATTATAGACGGTCACAGCCCGAATCTTAAGGGTAAGAGTCTAAACGCCTATGTCTGCGCAGGTATAAATACGGACCACGAATGTTCTACACTTGAAGAGATGGAAGACAGGCTGAGCCGCGGTATATATGTCCAGCTGCGACAAGGTTCGGCCTGTCACAATCTTAAGGCGTTGATTCCGGGTATTAACGAGTTTAACTTCAGAAGATGCCTGTTATGTTCTGATGACAGACAGCCTAAGACCATATTTGAAGAAGGTCATCTTGAGTATCATCTGCGTACTTTGGTAAGAGCGGGAATTTCGCCTGTTATGGCACTTGCTATGGCTACAGTCAATGTAAGCGACTGCTATCATCTTTTTGACAGAGGAATTATTGCTCCGGGAAAAAGAGCCGACCTTGTTATATTTGACGATTTATACGATTTCCCTGTGTCATCCGTATTTATTCTGGGTGAAGAGGTGGCAAGAGACGGGAATTATTTGAGAGATACAAAAAGATATGATATCAGTGAAGTATCCGATACCGTTTGCCTTAATAATTTCAAAAAAGAAATGCTACAAATGTGGCTTAAATCTGATGATGTCTATGCCATAGAGATGATTGCAGGAGGGGTATTGTCAAAGAAATCAAAGATAAGGATAAAAAGACGTGACGGACTTTTTGTTTTTGATAAGGATATAGATGCCTGTAAATGTGCCGTTATAGAGAGACATCATAATACAGGTAAGGTCGGACTCGGGATAATAAAGGGATACGGCATCAAATGCGGTGCAATAGCCGCATCAGTTGCACATGACTCACACAATATTATATGTATAGGCACAAATGATGACGATATGTACCTGGCTATAGAAAACATAAAAGAAAACGGCGGCGGATTTGCTCTGGCAAGAGACGGTAAGATTTTGGAGAGCCTTTCACTTCCTGTAGCAGGTCTTATGAGTGATTTGAGCGGCGAGGAAGTCTCAAAAAAGCTGCTTGGTTTGCATGAAAAGGCTGTAAATGAGCTTGGTGTAAACACACAACTTGAGCCTGTAATGTCACTTACTTTTATGTCTTTGATTGTCATTCCTGAAATAAAGCTGACAGCAAGGGGGATATTTGATGTTTTTGAGAACAGATTCATAGATATTGAGGCATAATAAATTTAAAATATCAAAAGGCAGTGAAACGGCAATCCAAGACTTATAAAAATAAAACTCCGGGCCGAATACCGGAGTATAATAAAAAAAAGGAGACTATATATGGAAAAGTTTTTTAAGCTAAAAGAAAACGGGACGGATGTTAAGACCGAGATAATAGCCGGTATTACAACCTTTATGACAATGGCATATATACTGGCAGTCAATCCCAACATCCTAAGTGCGGCAGGTATGGACAGAGGAGCCGTATTTACCGCAACAGCGATAGCTTCATTTGTAGGTACACTGCTTATGGCATTGTTTGCAAATTATCCTTTCGCACTTGCACCCGGTATGGGACTTAACGCATATTTTGCATACACTGTAGTTTTGGGTATGGGATATACTTGGGAGACTGCACTTACAGCAGTATTTGTAGAGGGTATTATCTTCATCCTGCTTTCCGTTACAAGTGTGCGTGAGGCCATTTTTAATGCCGTACCGAGGAATATTAAGTCTGCGGTCAGTGTAGGTATCGGACTTTTCATCGCATTTATCGGACTTCAAAATGCCAAGATTGTTATCGGCGGTGCAACTCTTGTAGAGCTGTTTTCTATTGACGGATACAATAAGGTACATGGTGTTGAGGGTGCGATTGCCACAACCAACGATGCGGGAATTACCGTAATTATCGCAATAATAGGCGTGCTTATAACAGCATTCCTTGTTGTAAAGGAGATAAAGGGAAATATCCTCCTCGGAATCCTGGCTACATGGATACTTGGAATCATTGCGCAGATTTCAGGTCTTTATGTGCCGAATCCTGCACTCGGTTTTTACAGTGTATTGCCTGATTTTTCAAACGGACTCAGTATCCCAAACATAGGACCGGTTTTATTTAAGCTTCAGTTTGATAAGATTGCATCACTTGAATTTGTTGTAGTAATGTTTGCATTCCTTTTTGTGGATATGTTTGATACTATAGGTACTTTAATCGGTGTGTCTACAAAGGCGGGCATGCTTGATAAGGACGGTAAGCTTCCGAATATCAGAGGCGCCCTGCTTGCAGATGCCGTAGCTACTACAGCAGGTGCGGTACTTGGTACCACTACCGTTACAACATTCGTTGAGTCCGCATCAGGTGTTGCGGAAGGCGGAAGAACAGGGCTTACATCACTTACAACAGCGGTTTTATTTGCACTTTCATTGCTTTTATCACCTATTTTCCTTGCAATACCTTCATTTGCAACAGCACCGGCTCTTATAGTTGTCGGATTTTATATGTTCTCAAATGTGGTACATATTGATTTTACAGATATGTCAGAAGCCATTCCTTGTTATATCTGTATAGTGGCAATGCCGCTCTTTTACAGTATTTCAGAAGGAATCTCAATGGGTATAGTATCATATGTTATCATCAACCTTTGCACAGGAAAGGCAAAAAAGATAACACCTCTTATGTATATACTGTCGGTATTGTTTATACTAAAGTATTTCTTACTATAGATTGCCTTGATTCACTGCCTTAATAAATATTTTGATAAAGAGATATGGGGAGACTCGTATCTCTTTTTTATTGGGTGATTTAATTGTATAAAGTTATTTTCAAAAACACTAAAACTATATCTTTGATAATTTAAGATTACATGACAAATATAATATAAGATATGCATAAATGTAGCAGGATAAAAATGGTGATTGTAACTGTGATTTTGTATGTTTATGAAAGTAAAATCAGAATGACTTGAATATATTGAAATTATTTTTCAAAAGTGGTAATATACTTTCAGATGGAGGTAGTAAAAATGAATGAGAAAATCAAAAACCTAAAAGGGAAACTGATTGTTTCATGCCAGGCACTGGAAAATGAACCGTTACATTCAGACTTCATTATGGGGAGAATGGCTCTAGCAGCGAAAATGGGTGGAGCATGTGGCATCAGAGCAAATTCCGTTGTTGATATCAAAGAGATAAAAAAACAGGTGGATTTGCCTATTATAGGAATCATAAAAAAAGATTATGATGACAGTGAAGTGTATATCACACCTACAATGAAAGAAGTTGACGCATTGGTTGAGGTAGGAGTTGATATAATAGCACTTGATGCGACACAGAGACTGCGCCCCGGAAAAAAGAGCTTGAAAGATTTCTTTAGTGAAGTGAGGAAAAAGTATCCGAATCAAATGTTTATGGCTGATTGTTCCACAGTTGCGGAGGCGATTTTTGCAGATGAGATTGGTTTTGATTTCATTGGAACTACTATGGTCGGTTATACAAAGGAGAGTGAGGGACTAAGGATTGAAGCAAATGATTTTGAAATATTGAGAGATATCCTTGCTAAGGTAAAGCACAAAGTTATAGCGGAAGGTAATATAAATACTCCGGACAAGTGCAAAAGGGTAATAGAACTTGGAGCATACAGCGTGGTGGTCGGCTCAATTATTACAAGACCGCAGCTGATAACAAAAGAATTTGCAAAAGCATTAGAGAATGTAGAAGTGTAAAGAGTATATTTGTAGTTTTTGGAAAGCGCAAAAATAAATTGGAAAGAGACTCGTAAGGAGGGAATATGAAGAAATTATTGTTGGCAGGTTTGACACTTACAGCGGCAGGAATGCTCGCGGCATGTGGAGGCGGAAAAGCGGATCAGGGCAGTGTTGCAGCCGATTCAAAAGCGGATACAAAGGCACAGGCTTCGGCAGACGGCGAAACAGCCATCTCACTTTGGACATATCCTGTAGGTAAGTGGGGAGATGCGGCAACAGTTGACGGTATTGTAAAGAAGTTCAACGAAAAGCATCCTGAAATTAAGGTAACCGTTGAGTATCTTGACTATCAAAACGGTGACGACCAGATCAATACGGCTATAGAAGGAAAGCAGGCACCTGATATCGTACTTGAAGGACCTGAAAGACTTGTAGCCAACTGGGGTGCAAAGGGACTTATGGTGGATTTGAAGGATATGTTTGAAAAGGATGCGGCTTCAGATATCTATGACAGAGTAAAGTCTGCTTGTGAGAGTCCTGAAGGAGCATATTATGAGTATCCGGCATTCATGGTTGCACATTGTATGGCAATCAATAAGACAATGTTTGAGAAGGCAAATGCACTTCAATATCTTGATCTTGACAACCACACATGGAGTACTGAAGACTTCTTAAAGGCTGTACAGGCTGTATATGATTCAGGACAGCAAAATGTAGGTGCAATCTACTGTGCATCACAGGGTGGTGACCAGGGTACAAGAGCACTTGTAAACAACCTTTATTCAGGAACATTTACAGATAAGGATCATACAAAGTACACAGCAGATTCACCTGAGAATATTAAGGCGTTACAGGCAATCGTAGATCAGGCAGGTTTAAACTTCGACCCGTCTATAGCAGGCGGTGACGAGATTACACTTTTCAGAAACGGAACACTTGCAATGTCATTCTGCTGGAATGCTTCACAGCAGACAAATACAGACAACGGTGCTGCAGGACTTACAAACGCAGGTGATGAGATAATCCCTATGTTGTTCCCAAGTGATGACAAGGTTACAGAGCTTTGCGGCGGTATCTGGGGATACGGAGTTTTCAATAACGGAGATGAAAAGAAGATTGAGGCTGCAAAGACATTTATCGACTTTGTATGTAATGACGAGTCTGAGGTAAAGGAAAGTGTTAAGGCATCAGGATTCTTCCCTGTAAGACCTTCTGTAACAGGTGTTTATGACGGAACGGATAATGCTGAAACAATGAAACTGTTTGAAGATAAGTTCATGCCTTCAATGGGTGACTACTATCAGGTAACAAAGGGATGGACTACAGCTCGTACAGAGTGGTGGAACATGCTTCAAAGAATAGGTACAGGCGGTGATGTAGCAACAGAAGTCGCAACATTTACAAAGAATGCAAATGCGGCAGCGGCTCAATAGTAACTGCTCTTAAATAGAGTTAGATAATCTAACGTGTTATAAATGTTGCTGAAGATTTTTTCAGCAACATTTTTTAGAAAGGGGAAACATGGCAAAGGGTGTTTATACCACCAGATCAAAGGAATTGGTAAGAAGAGAGACAACTTCAGCTTATTTGTTTTTATTACCAAGCCTTGTATTCTTTATAGGATTTGTAATAATCCCGATGATTATATGTGTATATACCAGCTTCTTTGATTCCACAATGGGAAAAGATGCAAAGGATGTTTTCATCGGATTCGGTAATTATATAGAGTTGTTTAGAGACGGTATCTTTTTAAAAGCACTTAAGAATACCTTTGTTATAGTAATTATTTCAGTTCCTGTAGTTTGTATATTTTCACTTTGGGTTTCATCCGTAATATACAATCTCAATGATAAGGTGCTTTCGGTTTTCAGATGTATTTTCTATCTTCCTGTTGTAACAGGTTCCGTAGCAGTTACAGTGGTTTGGAAGTGGA
>NZ_CALLVU010000086.1 GCF_938015485.1 uncultured Lachnoanaerobaculum sp.
AGCTTCGAGAGAAATCACATGCTAACATACAGAGTGAAAAAGGTATTCTGAAACGACAGACACGCTCTATTCAAACAGAAGGTCATTTTGGAGATATTAAAGAGAATGAAGATTTCCGACGCTTTAATTATCGTTCTTCAGATAAGGTATATAAAGAATTTATGCTTTTTGCAATAGGAAGAAATATAAATAAATATCATCGTTTTCTCCATGCAAAACTAAAGAAATTTGAAGGGAAAATACAGGAGAAAACAGCATAAGAAAAAATGCAAAAGCAAAATTTATGCCAAGGGGATTTTATGCCTAAAAATGGATAGCATTATAAAAAATAAAATATCCTGACAAAGTCACAAAGCAAAAATACCTTGTATTTGTCAGGATATTTTATTTAGTTCTGCGGGAAGTAGAAATGCTTATTTCCCGACAGCTCCTCTTTTAAATTCCAATATATTTATAAATACATAATCTATGAAGTTTTTGAAACTTTGTAATAATCCACAGCTATCAACAATGCATCAAGGATTGATAAAATACTTAGGATGATTTGTACCGATATATATGTTCTCATTCCCTCAAATTCACTAAAGCCTTCAGTATTTAAGGAATAAATAAAATCGGAGATTTTACTTCCATTAAGTATACATATAATCAGTAATATCAGTATAACAACTTTTACAGACAGGATTAAATTAAGGTTAAAATTATCAATTTTATTCATATAATATAAATCCCCCTTTACAATAATATAAAATAATTTACGCCTTACCGAATTCAATATATCATAGCAAGTATTAAAATACAATTTAAAAAACATAAAGAGATTGATGAAAACTTATTTTTCAGTTTAATATAACTTTACAGATTTATTTATGCATAGTGCCTTAAAATTCATTTAGTATAATAGTAAAAGTTAAAAAGATAAATAAAAATAAAGTGCTTGACAGTTGTTTGAGATAATGTATAATATTCTTTGTTTAATAACACTAAACTTTTTGATTAGAAATAGTGTGCAACACAAAGAAGGGTTTTTATGGATATCGGTTCAAAACTGAAAAGACTCAGAGTGCTTGCAGGACTTACACAAGAAGAGCTTGCCGACAGGGCGGAATTGTCAAAGGGATTTATTTCACAGCTTGAGAATAATATCACATCCCCGTCCATAGCGACTCTTCTTGATATTTTGCAATGCCTCGGAGTACAGATAAAGGATTTTTTTGAGGAAGAGACCGAAACGCAGGTTGTTTTTACAGAAGAAGATTACTTTATCAAAGAGGATAAAGAACTAAACAATACAGTCAAATGGATAATACCGAATGCACAAAAGAATATGATGGAACCTATACTGCAAATCATAGAGCCGGGAGGGCTTACATATCCTGACAATCCTCATGACGGTGAGGAGTTCGGATATATTCTTTCAGGCAGTGTGGAGATACATAGGGGAAGTGATGTGTACTCGGCGAAAAAAGGAGAGTCTTTTTATTTTACATCGGATAAAAAGCATTATATCAGCTCAAAGCGTGGTGCAAAGCTTATATGGGTAAGCACACCGCCTAATTTTTAGAATATTTTTGGAGGAAGTATGGGTACATCCCTTATTGATTTGGAACATATCTCAAAGAGTTTTGACGGAGAGATTGTTTTAGATGATTTGAATTTATCAATTAAAGAAAACTCATTTGTAACTTTACTGGGGCCGTCGGGCTGCGGTAAAACCACCACCCTTAGGATAATAGGCGGATTTGAACAGGCGGACAGCGGCAGAGTAATATTTGACGGCAAAGATATATCGAATATTCCGCCCAATAAGAGAAACTTAAATACAGTATTTCAGAAGTACGCATTATTTCCTCATATGAGTATTGCAGAAAATATAGCATTCGGACTGAAGATAAAGAATAAGTCGAAATCATATATTGATGACAAGATAAAGTATGCTTTGAAACTTGTAAACCTTGCAGGCTTTGAGAAAAGAAGTATAAATTCACTCTCAGGGGGACAGCAACAAAGAATAGCTATAGCAAGAGCCATAGTAAATGAACCGAAGGTACTTTTACTGGATGAGCCGCTGGGGGCCTTGGATCTTAAGCTGCGTCAGGATATGCAGTATGAGCTTATTAGACTGAAAAATGAGCTTGGCATTACATTTATCTATGTCACACATGATCAGGAAGAAGCACTTACAATGTCAGATACCATCGTGGTTATGAATCAGGGTTATATTCAGCAGATGGGTACACCTGAGCAGATATATAACGAGCCTGAAAATGCGTTTGTAGCGGATTTTATAGGTGAGTCAAATATAATCGGAGGAACCATGGTACAGGATAAGCTTGTAGAGATCTTCGGTGCAAAGTTTGCCTGTGTGGATGAGGGCTTCGGTACCAATAAGCCTGTGGATGTGGTAATAAGACCTGAGGATATCGACCTTGTAGAGCCGGAGAAAGGCACTTTGGTAGGCAGAGTTACTCATTTGATATTCAAAGGAGTGCATTATGAGATGGAAGTTACCACGCCGAACGGCTATGAGTGGCTGGTACATTCTACAGATATGTTCCCTGTAGGCAAGGAAGTCGGCATCAGTGTAGACCCTTTTGATATACAGATAATGAACAAGCCTGAGTCTGAGGATGAGGAGGCTGTGGGAGTAAATGAATAAAAACTTCAGAAAAGTGTTGGCATTCCCGTATATTCTGTGGATGGTCGGTTTTACAATAATACCTCTCTCACTTATCTTTATATACGGACTGACCGATAAAAGCGGAAGCTTTACACTGTCAAATGTGCTCTCTATATTTGCAAAAGACCACTTTAAGGCACTTTTACTTTCAATAGCACTTTCGGTTATCAGCACTGTGATATGTCTTGTAATGGCATTTCCTTTGGCACTTACACTAAAGGGTAAGAAGCTGAATAAGGGAAGCCTGATAGTATTTATATTTATTTTGCCTATGTGGATGAACTTTTTGCTTAGGACTTTGGCATGGCTTTCACTCCTTGAGAAGAACGGAATTATAAATACAATTTTACATTTTCTGCATTTGCCGGGACTTAATATCATCAATACACCTTCTGCCATTGTGCTTGGTATGGTGTATAATTATCTGCCTTTTATGGTACTGCCGATATACAATGTACTTGAAAAGATTGACGACAATACCATAAATGCCGCCAGAGACCTCGGTGCCAATACAATGCAGACAATTACAAAGGTTATAATACCTCTTAGTATTCCGGGCATTGTCAGCGGTATCACAATGGTATTTGTACCTGCACTTACCACATTTGTTATCAGCAATATCCTTGGAGGAAGCAAGGTGCTTTTGGTAGGAAATGTAATAGAGCAGGAGTTTACAAAGGGCAGCAACTGGAATCTGGGTTCCGGACTTTCACTGGTTATGATGATTTTTATACTTATCAGTATGGCGTTTATTGCCAAGTATGATAAAGACGGGGAGGGCATGAGCGTTTGATTTTTTCAAAGATTAGAAGAGTACTTGGTGATATTTACCTTGTATTCGTATTGATATTTTTGTATGCCCCGATAGCTACTTTGGTGATTTTAAGCTTCAACACTTCAAAGTCAAGGAACAGGTGGGGCGGATTTACACTTGATTGGTACTCTGAACTTTTTAAGAGTGCCACAATAATGTCTGCTTTCAGAAATACACTTGTAATAGCATTTTTATCGGCACTTATTGCGACAATTATAGGTACTGTAGCCGCTATCGGCATCAACAATATGAGAAAGGTACCTAAAACAGTGGTAATGGCGGTCAACAATATTCCTATGCTGAATGCCGATATTGTAACAGGTATTTCTTTGATGCTCGGATTTATCGCATTCGGCATCAGTCTCGGCTTTAAGACGATTCTTATAAGCCATATAACTTTTAATATTCCGTATGTGTTGCTTTCTGTAATACCGAAACTTAAGCAGACGGAGAGAGTTACATATGAGGCGGCTCTTGACCTTGGAGCTACGCAGCTTATGGCATTCTTCAGAGTGGTGTTCCCGGATATATTCCCCGGAGTAATATCGGGATTTTTACTTGCTTTTACAATGTCACTTGATGATTTTATAATAACACATTTTACAAAGGGTGCAGGTATAAATACTATATCCACTCTGGTATATTCAGAGGTAAGAAGGGGCATAAAGCCGAGCCTTTATGCACTGTCCACCATTATATTCGGTACTGTTTTGATTTTACTTATAGTATCAAATATTGCACAGAATAAAATAAAGAAAAAATAAATAGAAGATAAGAGGAAATAAGCGTGAAAAAGAAATTTGTAAGTACAATGACAGTGATGAGCCTGCTGTCTGTGGCTGTATTGTCAGGATGCGGCAAAAGTGATGCAGGTGCCAAGGCAGGCAGTGCAGGAGAGTTATATGTATATAACTGGGGCGAATACATTGATGAAAGCGTCATAAAGGAGTTTGAAAAAGAAACCGGTATCAAGGTTGTCTATGATATGTTTGAGACAAATGAGGAGATGTATCCTGTAGTTGAAGCCGGCGGAGTGGTATATGATGTGGTATGTCCTTCAGACTATATGATCGAAAAGATGATAAAGAATGATATGCTTGCAGAGATTGACTTTAACAATGTTCCGAATGTAAAGAATATCGACCCTAAATATATGGAGATGTCAAAGGCTTTCGACCCTGAGAATAAGTACTCCGTACCGTATACATGGGGAACTGTCGGTATACTTTATAACACTTCCATGGTAAAGGAAGATATAACAAGCTGGGGAGACCTTTGGAATCCCAAGTATCAGGGGAATATCCTTATGCAGGACTCTGTAAGAGACGCTTTTATGGTGGGTGAGAAGTTGCTCGGATATTCTATGAACACTACCGACAAGTCGGAGCTTGAAAAGGTAAAGGATAAACTTATAGAGCAAAAGCCGCTTGTTCAGGCTTATGTTGTGGACCAGGTTAGAGATAAGATGATTGGCGGTGAGGCTGCCATAGGAGTTATTTACTCAGGAGAGATGCTCTATGTTCAAAATGAGGTTGCAAAGGCAGGCGGAGATTTTGAACTTAAGTATGTGATACCTAAAGAGGGTACCAATGTATGGATTGATTCATGGGTAATTCCGAAGAACGCAAAAAATAAGGAAAATGCGGAGAAGTGGATAGACTTCTTAAACAGACCTGAGATTGCAAAGAAGAACTTTGAATATATCACATATCCTACACCTAACAAGGCTGCATATGATTTACTTGATAAGGATTTGCAGGACAATACGGCGCTCTTCCCTACAGATGATATGCTTAAAAACAGTGAAGTTTATAAGTATATAGGGGACGAAGGCGACAATCTTTATAATGAGCTTTGGAAAGAAGTGAAGGGTAACTAAAGACATCCCACAGGCTTTTTTGTCTGTGGGATGTTTTTTATATGTGTAAAAAATTTTTTATATTTATTGCACCTGTTTTGTTGAGGTAATCAAAGAGTGTAAACATAAGCAGTGCTATTGTATAGAATAAGATAACAAGCATATGGAATCTGTAGCTTATTGAAAGATATCCTATATATTCTCGTATAAGTGCATTGAGTGTGAAATACCACTTGGTCTTTGAGCCGTAGCCTATACAAGGTATATTCAGATTTTTAGCAAATACCAAGGCACGGAATACATGGTAGGAAGTGGTAACAAGAGCAATCTTAGGATTTTCCTTGTCCATAAGCTTTGAAGAAAAGAGAAGGTTTTCATATGTGTTTTTTGACTTATCCTCTATAACAATCTTTTCCTCAGACACTCCGTTTTGCTTAGCATAATCCGCCATGGCAACTCCTTCGGGAATATCTTCGCCCGGTCCCATTCCGCCTGACAATATAAGCTTGGCATTCGGATTATACTTTAAAAGTTCTATACCCTTATCTATTCTGCTTGCAAGCAAAGGAGTTACCCGCTTTCCTTTGATACCTGCTCCGAGTACTATTATATAGTCTAGATTTTTGTCTTTACCAATATGAATCAGATTTAAAATAGCTGAAACACAGTACATTGCCATCAAAAACAGCAGGTATATAAATATAAAGCTGAATATCTTATATATGATATCGGCAAAGAGCAGGAGCGGCTTTTCATAAATATTAGATGAAGAGAGCGGCATAATCAAAGGCCATACAAATATATAGATAACAAGAGCGATTGAAAATGCCAGAGACAGCACATTTTTTAATCTTAGTCCCTCTTTTTTAAGTATAAGTATTCCCTGTATAAAGTAGGTGATGATAAGCACAAACGGAAACAGGGCAATTGCTACAATGAATATTATTCCGCTGATTATTACCAAAGTATATAAAAGATTACTTTTTTGCAAAAGTTCGGAGTAATAAAAAAGTGTAAACAGTCCGGTAGCACCTATAGTAATCAAGTAGATTAAAAACAGTACGCCGGTCACCATTCCGCGGGGTTCCTTTTTCATATGAGTAATAAATACGATACTCATAAGTATAAAAGGGATAAAAGCTATAAGTTGAGTCATAAAATCTCCAATCTGTTCCAATATGGAATGTCTGATTATTATAGTCTATTTTTAAATTATTTTAAAGTAAGATACTTTTAATATATGAAAGCCGGGTTTTTCTTTTCGGTTTGTGCTACAATGTAGTTGGTAACTTGTATGTTGTTTGTCAGGAATAAAGGAGGAAGTATGGAGTTTATAAAAAGACATAAAGTATTTCTTGTAAAAACACTTATCTATATCATTGCTTTTGTTGTAATTGTTATTCCTATGAATGTGTGGATTTATAAGAAATTAGACTTGTATAGATTAGGCAAAAGTGCAGTTTATGTTTTTGGAATATGGTTCGGTGTATATGCAATAATTGCCGCTATAAAATACTATGTAAATAAGGATAATAAATGATTTTTGGGGGTGTGAAAAAACTCAATCGAGTTTTTTCACACCCCTGTTTTTTAGCTCAGAGCCACATCAAGAGCCATCATCACTGTAAATCCGAAGGCGAATAAGATAACTCAGACATTAGAATGTTCTCCCTCACTCATCTCAGGAAATAGTAGCTTATCTCGCTTGTGATAATAAAACCGAGTTCTTTATATATCTTATATGCCGGGGTGTTTTCAAGCAGCAGCTGCAAATGTATTTTTGTTTTTCTAAGACTCTTTAAATAATAAAGTATTGCAGTCATAGACAGTTTGCCAAGCCCTTTATTTCGGTACTCTTCATATATATTAAAGCTGTGAAAATATATATCATCGGTGTTGAATGTAAAGGTATAAAAGCAAAACGATCCTATTTCAATATCTGATTGAAATATATAGTAAATATCATCTGCTCTTACTATATCAATATCAGAAACAGGTTCGGTATTGTATGAAGTAAGGTCAAGCTCCATCATAGTTTCAGTGCATTCATATGTGAGAGACAGACTTTTGGCTGTTTTTACGGCAGGAGAGTAGTTTCTCTCGCAGATAAATGAGATATCACACTCTCCCTTAAGGTCATTACAAAGATACTTATAAGCGGCCTTAAAATATCCCTTGCATCTGTTTGACATATCTGTATATGCTATGGCTTCATATGTATCTATATCTATTTCAAAGAGTGCAATTACAGACATTAACTCCTCATTTTCAAAACAGAGATAGTAAGTACACCTGTCGTCACTAAAGTCAAAGTAGAGAGGAAGATGTTTGACCTCATCCTGTGATTTAACGATATTATTTATCTTTTCTATATAAGATTGTGTAAGTTCCTTTGTTTTTATTATATTCATCTCAAACTCCAAGTGCATTTATTGAAATAATGCGTGTTTATGTGTTATACTTTCATAAATACATTATGCCCGAAAGGGCCTTTAGGAGAAAATATGATTGCAAAACTTATTGAAAAAATCAAGCAAACAAATGCCCCTATATGTGTCGGGTTGGACCCGCTTATTTCACATATACCTGATTATATATTAGATGAGAAAATAAAGAAATATGGAAAAAGCACAAAGGCTGTGGCTGAGGCTTTCTATGATTTTAATATGGCTATAATAGATAAGACATATGACCTTATTCCGGCAGTGAAGCCGCAGATAGCCATGTATGAGGAGTTCGGTATAGACGGAATGATTGCATATAAGAATACAGTCGAGTATGCAAAGAGTAAGGGTCTGATTGTAATAGGTGATGCAAAAAGAGGTGATATAGGTTCAACCTCTCTTGCCTATGCCAAGGCTCATATCGGAGTAAGTGAGATTTTGGGCGAGAAGGTGTCGGGATTTGATACGGATTTTGTTACGGTAAATCCATATCTTGGAACCGACGGTGTAAAGCCTTTTATAGATGTGTGTAACAGCGAGGACAAGGGTATCTTTGTACTTGTAAAGACATCCAATCCTTCAAGCGGAGAGTTTCAGGACAGGTTGATAGACACTACACCTCTTTATGAGCTTGTTGCAAACAAGACTTGTGAGTGGGGTGCTATGAGTATGGACGGAGAGTACTCAAATGTAGGTGCGGTTGTAGGTGCAACATATCCGAAAATGAGTGCAATACTTAGAGAAAAGATGCCTCATACATTCTTCCTTGTACCGGGATACGGTGCTCAGGGGGGAACCGCCGAGGATTTAAAGCCTTGCTTCAATAAAGACGGACTTGGTGCAATAGTAAACTCTTCAAGAGGAATCATAGCCGCATACAAGCAGGAAAAGTATTCTTCACTTGACTTTGCGGACGCATCAAGAGCGGCTGTAAAAGACATGATAGCAGATATAAACAGAGTATTATAAAGAGAGTAAGATGACAAAGATAATGGACAATGGGAAAGTGATTTCCCAAGATGAATTAAGTAAGGATATTTTTTCCGTTTGGATAAAGACAGATATAGCAAAGGACACTCTTCCGGGACAGTTTGTAAATGTCTACACGAAAAATCCTTCCAAGCTTTTGCCGAGACCTATAAGTATATGTGAGGTCGCTAAGGATTCTATAAGGCTTGTATACAGAGTGACAGGTGAGGATACCGGTACAAAAGAGTTTTCAAAGCTTAAAGCGGGAGACGATATAAAGGTTTTAGGACCGCTCGGTAAAGGTTTTCCTACAGATTCAAAGTCAAGCATACTTATAGGAGGAGGTATAGGAATACCGCCTATGCTTGAACTTGCAAAGAGTCTTGAAGGTGAGAAGATGATAGTACTCGGTTTCAGAGACGGTGATACCTTCCTTGCAGATGAACTCGGGCAATACGGCAAGGTCTTTATCGCTTCTGAAGACGGCAGTATAGGTACAAGAGGAAATGTTCTTGATGCAATAAGAGAGAATAATATAAAGGCCGGTAGAATACTTGCCTGCGGACCTACTCCGATGCTTAGAGCCATAAAAAAATATGCATCTGAAAATAATATAGAGTGCTTTTTGTCATTGGAAGAAAAGATGGCATGTGGTATAGGTGCATGTCTGGCTTGTACCTGTAAGTCAAGTGAGGTAGATTCTCACTCCAATGTTAAGAATAAAAGAGTCTGCACCGAAGGTCCTGTTTTCAATGCTTTAGAGGTGGAACTATGATAAGTACAAAAGTAAATATTGCAGGTGTGGAGTTTAAAAATCCTGTAACGGTTGCCAGCGGTACCTTCGGACATGGGGAAGAATTTGCGGAACTTGTGGATATAAACAGGCTCGGTGCCGTCACTACAAAGGGTGTAGCCAATATACCTTGGGAGGGCAATCCTACACCGAGGATTGCTGAAGTCTACGGCGGAATGTTAAATGCTATCGGACTTCAAAACCCCGGAGTGGATACCTTTATAGAAAGAGATTTGAAATTCCTTAAGCAAAAGGATACGAAGATAATTGTAAATGTTTGCGGCAGAAGTATTGAAGACTATATAGAGACTGTGGAAAGACTCTCGGATGAGGCGGTCGATATGCTTGAGATCAATATTTCCTGTCCGAATGTATCACATGGAGGTATCGCTTTCGGTACAAATGTAGACAGCGTAAGAGATATTACAAGTCAGATAAAGGCACATTCAAAAAAGCCTGTAATAATGAAACTTTCACCAAATGTCACGGATATTACCGAGATTGCAAAGGCGGCTGAGGATGCAGGAGCGGATGCGCTTTCTCTTATAAACACTATCACAGGAATGAAGATAGATATAAATAAAAGATGTTTTGCCATTGCCAATAAAACAGGAGGTATGTCCGGACCTGCGATAAAGCCGGTTGCACTCAGAATGGTATATCAGGTGGCAAATGCTGTTAAAGTGCCTGTTATAGGTATGGGCGGAATAGCTACGGCTGAGGACGCCATAGAGTTTTTGCTTGCCGGTGCAACTATGGTAAGCGTCGGAACGGCAAATTTTTTCAATCCGAATGCAGGTATAGATGTTGCAAAAGGTATAGAAAAATATCTTGAAAAGAATAACTTCAGTGATGTAAATGAGATTATAGGTCTTGTAAAGTAAAGAAACGGAGTAGAGATGGAAAATTATAAAAAAGAATTTATTGACTTTATGATAGAGTGTGAAGTACTTAAGTTTGGAGACTTTGTTACAAAGAGCGGCAGAAAGACACCTTTCTTTGTAAATACAGGGTTTTACAGAACAGGTTCACAGCTTAGCAGACTTGGAAAATACTATGCAAAGGCTATAAGAGGTGCTTTCGGAGACGACTTTGATGTTTTATTCGGACCTGCATACAAGGGTATTCCTCTCAGTGTTGCAACATCTATGGCACTTAGTGACGAGGGTGTGGATGTGAAGTATTGTTCAAACAGAAAAGAAGTAAAGGACCATGGAGACACAGGTATTCTGCTCGGTTCCCCTATAAAGGATAAAGACAGGGTGGTTATAATAGAGGATGTTACCACAGCCGGAACTTCTATCGAGGAGACTCTACCTATAATAAAAGCACAGGGAGATGTGAATGTACTCGGTCTTGTAGTAAGCGTTGACAGGTGTGAAAGAGGCAAGGGTGAGAAGTCAGCACTTGTAGAGATAAGTGAAAAGTACGGTCTGAAGACTGCAGCTATTGTTACAATGAATGAGGTGGTTGAGTATCTCTATAACAGAGAGATAAACGGCAAGGTCATCATTGATGACAAGTTAAAGGCGGCTATTGACGACTACTATAAGATTTACGGTGTGAAATAAAGACAGGTGAAAATATGGAAAAGACATACAAACTTATGAAATTTTGTGGCGGAGCGGGTATTGCAATCGGAGTGGTAATGATAGTTGTAGGTGTCGCTACAGGTGTGATGTCCATTGTGAACGGAGCAAGGCTGCTTGTCGGAAAGAATCATATAGAGTTTTGATATGAATAAACTTAAAGCTAAGTTTAGATTTTTGGGTCAGGTGTTATTTACATTGTATATTTTAATCCTATGCTATTTCCTCTTCTTTGCCGAGGGCTTCGGAAGAGGAATGGCGGTGGAGACCCATGGATATAACACCGTACCGTTCCTTGAAATCAGAAGATATATAGATAATTTTTATAAACTCGGTATGATATCGGTGCTGAACTTAGGCGGCAATATACTTGCTTTTATGCCTTTCGGATTTTTCAGACCGATAATAGGCAAAAGAAAATGCGGTTTCTTTAAAACATTGACAGAAGGCTGTTTACTCTCATGTATTGTGGAGGTGATACAGCTTTTGACCAATGTAGGAAGTTTTGATGTGGACGATATTATTTTAAATACATCGGGAGTGTTTTTGGGATATATCGCATTTGTACTGTGTAAGATTATCATATGGAGACGCGAATGAGATTTTTTAAAAGAAAAAGAATAGGAACGCCTTTTAGAAGAGAAGAAAATATCTTAGACTCCGACAGATTTTTGGCGGCTGAGGATAAGATAAAGTTTGCTACAAGCAGAAGTGATATGGTCGACTATATGAGAAGGCCTTTTGCAAAGGATGCAAAGTTCGCACTGTTTATGGATTTGGTTGCGGTAGTGCTTTTGATATTTGCAATCAGGAAAGTGGTGGAAAATCAGGGAGCGCCGAGTACACAGGTGTCGGCCTTTGCACTTTGCTCATTTTTATTTGCAGGAGCGGGATTTTATTATTCGATAAAATCTTTTAAAGACGGAGTGGCCAGAAAATCACTTTCGGTGATTACAACATTGATTGGAGGAGTTTTATTTTTACTATGGTTTATGATATTTATTCTTGGGATAAGAGGGTAATAGTTGAGAGAATAAATCTTGCAATGGACAGGATATCTTTGATAAGAGCGGAAGAGGATACCAAGTTTAAGGACTTTTTTGCTGAGCTTGCGTCATTTTTGGAAAAGGTAAATGATATCAGGCAAAAAAAGGAGACCGGTGAGTTTGAATCTTTAAGTTTTGAAGAACTTAAAGATATGCAGGATGAACTTTTCTATGACTTGAGAGAGGATATATATGCAGGTTCCGTATATAATCCGGATGTATTGGAGAAAATGTTTGATAAGGACTTGGTTTCTCCTTTATTAAGTTTGGGCTTTGAGGTAAGAGCCGCACTTATTACGGTTTATGAGGGAGACCTTGAAGGATTTGTAAATATACTTGAACTTTTCTTACAAGTCTACGGCATAGCTATGGAAGACGCAAGTGCAAAAGAGATTGCGGATGCTATATATTGGTACGCTTCAGATTATCTGGATGTAACCGCAAGAAAGAGGATTATTGAAAGTTTTACCGCTTCTAACAGGTTCTTTTATAATATCATAATGAATGACGATCTGTCGGATCTTAGATATCTTTTCAAATTCGGAGAATACATAGGCTCAAATGAGATAAATACAGCAAAATATTTGAATTCACTTGATAATGAGACTGTCAGACTGTGTGCAAAGACTTTTGTGGACGGCTATAGAGACGGTTTTTTTGCAATGCAAAAAGATATATCAAAGAGAAGTGTTGTATCACTTATATACAATATCGGATTTGAAAGAATAGTAAAAGAAGCCGTTATTTTCTTTGAGGATATGGGCTTTGAAGTGGTATTGCAAAGAAAGCCGTACAGACTTGCAGATATGTCACCTGTAAAAAACAGAGGGGTATGTAGCGGCGGAGTAAACAGACAGTTTGAGTATGACCACAAGTTTGATATGAATATCTTTACAAAGAAGGCTTACCTTGACAGAAAGCTTGAAGTGAGCAGGCAGACATTTGAAGAAATAAAGGAAGATATGTCAAAGTATGGCGGTCCTGCACGGATGGAGTTATTCGGTGAGATAGAGTTTTTACCTGTAAAGAAGAAAAGTGCAAATGCATTTGGTGAAAAGCAGAACAACCTGATGACCGGTTACAGAAATGAACTGATGCTTTTACAGGATGAGTATATTGATACTTCAGGTACCGCATTTTGTATAATAGCATGGCCGCTTCCAAGTATTGCAAAAGATGAAAAGATTTATTCAGATATTTTTGACGATATTATAAGAATCAATACATTGGATGCAACAAAGTATAAAGACGCACAGCAAAAAATTATTGATGCACTGGATAAAGCGGATACGGTAAGTATAGCAGGCGGTGAGGGCAATAAGACATCTCTTACCATAAAACTGCATGAGCTTAAAGATGAGACTAAGGAGACCAACTTTGAAAACTGCGGGGCGGATGTAAATATTCCTGTGGGAGAGGTGTTCACATCACCTGTGCTTAAGGGTACTGAAGGTACACTTTTTGTAAAGGATGTTTTTCTTTCAGGTTATCACCTTAAGAATCTCTGTATAAAAGTTGAGGACGGAATGATTGAGGACTATACCTGTGAGAACTTTGAAAGTGAAGAAGACAATAAAAGAATCATTGATGATGCCGTTTTAAAGGGGCATAAGAGTCTTCCGATGGGTGAGTTTGCTATAGGTACCAATGTGATTGCCTACAATGTGGCGAAAAAATATGACATATTTGAGAAAATGCCTATTTTGATAGCGGAAAAGATGGGTCCGCATTTTGCCTTCGGTGATACCTGCTATTCACATGAGGAGGACAATATCACATACAATCCTGACGGCAAGGCGATAACGGCAAGAGATAATGAATGTTCCATAATAAGAAAGACCGATATCAAAAAGGCCTATTTTAACTGCCACACCGATATCACAATACCTCTTGCAGAGCTGGGAGATATATATACAAATGAGCCTGACGGCACTCATACATATATTATAAGAGACGGAAAGTTTGTGCTTGAGGGTAGTGAGATATTGAATGAATAAAGGAGGAACTATGAGCAAAGTAGCAATAGTGATGGGCAGCGATTCCGATTTGTCGACAATGAGAGCGGCAGGAGATTTCCTTACAAAGATGGGGATAGAGTATGAGTACAATATAATATCCGCACACCGTGAACCCGATATATTCTTTAAATGGGCAAGAGAGCTTAGAAACAGAGGTATCAAGGTGGTGATTGCAGGAGCCGGAAAAGCTGCACATCTTCCGGGAATGTGTGCGGCACTTACACCGCTTCCTGTAATAGGAGTACCTATAAAGACATCGGACCTTGGCGGAGTGGACTCACTTTACTCAATAGTGCAGATGCCGGGAGGTATACCGGTGGCAACCGTGGCAATCAACGGAGCGAAAAATGCAGGAATACTTGCAACAAAGATGTTGGCTTTAAATGATGAAGGGCTTTTTGAGAAGCTTGAAAAATTCAGTGATGAGATGGCAAAAGAAGTTGAGGCTAAGGACGGTAAGTTAAAGAGTGTGGGAGTGGATGCTTTTTTGAAGGGCTAAACTTTATATAGCAGTTGTTTCTTTGTAAGTTTTTGTTTTGTATATTGGAGGTAATATGGATTACAAGAGTGCCGGTGTGGATATCGAAGCAGGTTATAAGGCTGTAGAGTTGATGAAGGAGCATGTGAAGTCGACCATGAGAGCCGAGGTCCTTGGAGGGCTTGGAGGTTTCTCAGGTGCATTTTCACTTAGTAAGATTAAGGATATGGAGGAACCTGTTCTTCTTTCAGGAACCGACGGAGTAGGTACCAAGCTTAAGCTGGCTTTTCTTATGGACAAGCATGACACTATAGGTATTGACTGTGTAGCTATGTGTGTGAACGATGTGGCATGCGCAGGAGGTGAACCTCTATTCTTCCTTGACTATATAGCCTGCGGTAAGAATGAACCGCAAAAGATAGCCACCATTGTAAAGGGAGTTGCAGACGGCTGTGTACAGTCAGGTGCCGCATTGATAGGCGGAGAGACTGCAGAGATGCCGGGATTTTATCCTGTTGAAGAGTATGACCTTGCAGGCTTTTGCGTAGGAGTGGCGGACAAATGCGACCTTATAGACGGCAAGGATTTGAAGGAGGGAGATGCACTTATCGGTATTGCCTCAAGCGGAGTACATTCAAACGGATTTTCTTTGGTGAGAAAGGTCTTTGATATGACAAGACAATCACTTGATACCTACTACAAAGAACTTGATAAGACTTTGGGAGAGGCACTTTTGGCTCCTACAAAAATATATGTGAAGGCATTAAAGAGTGTAAGAGAATCAGGTGTAAAGATAAAGGCCTGCTCACATATCACAGGCGGCGGATTCTATGAGAATATTCCGAGAATGTTGACGGAAGAAAAAAGAGCGGTAGTGAAAAAAGATTCTTATGAAGTACCTGCCATATTCAAGCTTATGGCAAAAAAGGGAAATATAAGTGAAGAGATGATGTACAACACCTTCAATATGGGAATCGGCATGGTAATAGCGGTAGATAAAGGCGATGTTGAAAAAACTTTGGATGCAATAAATAAGGCCGGAGAGAAAGCCTTTGAAATAGGATATATTGATAAAGGAACAAAGGGCGTAGAGCTTATATAGGAGAGTCTATGTTTGATATCGTATGTTTAGTTTCAGGTGGCGGCACCAATCTTGCCGCTATTATAAAGGCAATAGAAGACGGCAGTATAAAAAATACAAGAATAAAGTCGGTTATATCAAACAATGCGGATGCCTATGCGCTTGAAAGAGCAAAAAATGCAGGGATAGAGAGTAAATGCATATCGCCGAAGAACTTTAAAAACAGAGATGATTTTAATAAGGCACTGCTTGATGAACTTAGGAGTCTGAATCCCGACCTTATAATACTGGCAGGATTTTTGGTAAATATCTCAAAAGATATAGTGGACGCATTTGAAAATAAGATAATCAATATACATCCTTCACTGATACCGAGCTTTTGCGGTAAGGGCTACTACGGACTTAAGGTACATGAGGCTGCATTAAAAAGGGGTGTTAAGGTAACAGGCGCCACAGTGCATTTTGTAGATACCGGAATAGACACAGGTAAGATAATAATTCAAAAGGCTGTAAATGTATTGCCGGGTGATGATGCAAAGAGTTTACAAAGACGAGTGATGGAAGAGGCGGAGTGGATTATTTTACCGAAAGCTGTTGAAATGATTGCAAATGGAGAAGTTTTATGAAGATATTGGTTGTAGGCGGAGGCGGCAGAGAGCATGCCATTGTAAAGAAATTGGCACATAGTAAGAAAAATCCTGAAATCTATGTGGCACCGGGAAATGCAGGTACAGAAGAAATTGCAACAAATGTCGCAATATCGGTTATGGACTTTGACAAACTTGCCGACTTTGCAAAGAAAGAAAAGATTGATTTGACTGTAGTAGGTATGGACGACCCGCTTGTAGGCGGTATAGTCGACAGGTTTGAAGCTGAGGGACTCAGGGTATTCGGTCCGAGAAAAAATGCAGCCGTATTGGAGGGTTCAAAGGCGTTTTCAAAGGACCTTATGAAAAAGTACGGTATACCTACAGCGGCATATGAAAACTTTAACGATCCGCAAAAAGCAATTAAATATTTGGAAACGGCAAATTATCCTATAGTTTTAAAGGCTGACGGACTTGCCCTGGGTAAGGGAGTGCTGATTTGTAAAACTTTTGAAGAAGCAAAATCAGGTATTGAAGAGCTTATGATTGATAAGAGTTTCGGTGATGCCGGAAATACCATAGTTATAGAAGAGTTCTTGGAAGGAAGAGAGGTGAGTGTACTCTCATTTGTAGACGGTACTCACTATGCCCTTATGACTTCGGCACAGGATCACAAGAGAGCAAAGGACGGTGACGAGGGACTTAATACAGGCGGAATGGGAACATTCAGCCCAAGTCCTTTCTATACCGAGGAGGTAGACAGATACTGTAAGGAACATATCTATCAAAAGACTGTGGATGCGATGAGAGCCGAGGGCAGAGAGTTTAAAGGAATTATCTTCTACGGACTGATGCTTACAAAGAGCGGTGTAAAGGTGCTTGAGTACAATGCCAGATTCGGTGACCCTGAGACCCAGGTAGTGCTTCCGAGGATGGAAAACGACATTATAGATGTATTTGAGGCATGTATTGACGGATGTCTTGATAAGATTGATCTTAAGTTTGAGAATAACGCGGCAGTCTGTGTAGTACTTGCAAGTGACGGTTATCCGCTTGAGTATGAAAAGGGTAAGAAAATATCGGGACTTGAAAACTTTGAAGGAAGGACTGATATATTTGCATTTCATGCAGGTACAAAAAAAGTAAACGGTGATGTACTTACAAACGGAGGCAGAGTCTTAGGTATCACGGCAAAGGCTCCAACTTTAAAAGAGGCAAGAGATAAGGCCTATGAGGCAACAAAGTTGATAGGCTTTGAGAACAAATATATGAGAAGTGATATCGGAATGAGTATAGACTCTAAAGATTGACAGTATAGTTTGTATTTGTTAGACTAGTGAGAAAAATAATTATTGTTTATTAGTACTTTCGGTTTTTAAAATATCACTAAAGACCGGTACTATTGTATCCGAAAAAGGAGAAAAAGCAGTGGCAAGAATCATAGGGGAAGGCATCACATTTGATGATGTATTATTGCAACCGGCATATTCGGAGGTTAT
>NZ_CALLVU010000087.1 GCF_938015485.1 uncultured Lachnoanaerobaculum sp.
GTGGGGCTTATAAAATAATTATTTTAGGACATAATCATTTATGCTTGACACTGTGATTAAAAAGTTTAAAGATTATTTATGTAAAAATTATTTATCACATGTGACTGCCAAACAACCCGCGACATAATCACTCTCTTTGTAAAGACTTAAAGGCATCACAAGAATATCCTGCACCCTGCTGCCATACTCCTTTATATAGCGTTCTCTATCTTCCGGTGAATAATCATATATACCTGCCGAGTAGGTGTGTCCGCTCTGCAAATCCGCTTCAAACTGCAAATTCTCCGTCTTTATATTTATATTTTTTCCTGCAGCACCTACCGCAGTAGTTTCAAAAACACCCTCAAAGCTATGTTTACCCGCATCAAGAGCTACAACCTTTTCCAGACTCTCACCTGTAGTTGTATCAAACTGCGAAATATCATTTCCGTCAATCTTTAAATTCTTTCCATATAAATGCACAATGGCTCTGTTTCTATTCTCATTATTAAATTCATTAGCCTTAGCCTGTCTCTTTTTATTAAAGCTCATCATAACAGCAAAGAGTACCGCCCAAATTACCACTACCACCGCAACAATCAAAACCGTATTATTCATAATTTCTCCAAAATATTTTTTTCTACACTTTATATATTAAAAGCACGAATATTATAACAAATATAAGTTAAATGTACAATATTTCCATACCTGTTATATACAAATATTTCCTTTAATTGTTGCAAAAAATTATGTATACTGATTTTGAACCGGAAAGTCCGGTGAAACAGGCTTATACTTTAGCAGTAAGATACTTTTTTAAACTCTATCAACTTATACTATGGAGGAATACTATGGAAAATATAGAAATAGAAAGAAAGTTTCTTGTAAAAGAAATACCTGATAATCTTGATACATATGAGAGGATAGATATGACTCAGGGTTACTTAAATACCACCCCTGTAGTCAGAGTGCGAAAAGAAAACGACGACTACATACTCACCTATAAGGGTAGCGGCCTGCTCTCACACAGTGAATACAATCTTCCGCTGAATAAAGAAGCATTTGAGCATTTGCTAAAAAAATGTGACGGTATCATTATCTCAAAGAGCAGGTATAAAATTCCGATTACAAATAATCTTACAGCGGAACTTGATATATTTAAAGGCGACCTTGACAGCCTCAAACTTGTAGAGGTGGAGTTTGACTCGGTAGAAGAAGCAAATAATTTTATCCCGCCCGAATGGTTCGGCGAAGATGTAACTACAGATAACAGGTACCATAATTCGTATATAGCTAAGTACGGTTTACTTAAGTGGAGATACTGAAAAAAGGAAAAGAAGGCTTTATACACCTCCTAAAGCCTTCTTTTACATTATCTTGCCGCCATATAAATATTGTACATATCATTAATTAAAAGTATTTACCATATATTATATACTCGGTACACGTTGAAAAGTTCTACAGCTGATCTTTTATACATCTACTTTTCACCTAATAAAGGAGTATAACTGTTATTATCATCTAAGGTTTCATAAGGATTTGGCCATGGTACAGTGTTTTGCGGCTTTAAAAGTATGCTGTAAGGTAGATGTAAAGGTCCGGGATCACTCACGGGAGGCGTTCCCAAAGTAGGTGGTGGCGGTGGGGCGGACAACGGATCTGTCAACCTGTTATAATCTTCCATCGCCCAATTATTTGCATCCATTTTTGTTAAAATATCCGGACACACCTGCTCATGTAAGTACACCCATCTCCCGTTTTCAAGTACAAAATCAGAACCGTATCTCTCCCATAAAATATTACAATACTTCTTTTTTTCTGCAGTCAACACAGAATGTATTACACCGGGAGTAATGAAAGAACCTCTGGCACTTTTGCCGTCTTTTGCAACCTCAATAATATCTGTAACCAGCGTGTGTATAGATGCTTCCATCAAAGGTCTCGGATCCTTTCCGCCAACTTCAGGATAATGCTCTACCACTTGCATCCAGTTTTCCATAGCCATTCTGTCATAACAAGTAACCGAGCCATACCATATCTGATCAAATCCTCTCATTCTTCCAAAAACATGTGCCCACGAAGCCTCTCTTGATCTTGACCATATTTGGCTCCACTCACCACTTGCATCGGCTCTACCATGAAAATAAGCATGTCTTGCCTTTAAATTCTCCACTTCCAATGATGCGGCCGCATTCAAAATTCTTTGATGAAGGCTTAAATCATTTTCCATAAATAACCTCCTCCTTCCCCGGCTTCCAATCCTTTATTCTCAGGTTTCCTAAATCCTTCAGGTCCATAACTTATATCATCTGAAAAGGTTTCATATGATTTTGGTACCGCCGGGTAATCATCCCACCAGTTAAATACAGGGTCATGTAAGATTTTAGCTATTGTCGGCTGTCCAAATTCTATGTACTGTGGATCTGTCTTTAAGTCCACATATACAGGTGTTTGGGAATAATCGGTACCTGCTTCACAGTTCAGATCCATTGCAATAACCATATGCCAAATACGAAATCCCTCTTTTTCTCTAATAAAATCTACCGCAATTTTCTCCAATATCCACCCTGCATAAGCCTCTGTTTCAGAAACCGCTTTTGTCTCCTGCGCAATAGAATACCACATTCCCTTTGCAGTTTTACCGTCACCTGCCAACTCTACCAAGCCTGTAGATACCGGATGTGCATAAATATTTCCTTGATTTATATTACTTGCGTGATTTTCATTTTTTTGTTCATCCAACTTTTTATAATGCTCCTTTACATAATAATTATAAATATTATCCATGCCGGTATAATATCCCCAGTTCCTTCCAAAAGAAGCACTTTCTCTGTTTTGTGGCTCACGTACCCACAGATCACTAAGTTCATCCTCCCTTCTATCTTCTGCCTGGTAATATACTCTCCTATGAATCAACTTCTTAATTTCTTCTATATCCCAAATTCTACTTATTAACTCTTCATCACTAAAATTCCTCATTTTTCATCTCCTAATATCCATAACTGAAAGTATTTTTAAATGTATTATAAGGTTCCGGAATTTTCGGTATCTTGGCTAACTTTCTATTCACATGATATTTCTCATACAGACATACTTCCTTACTGAAATTTTCATACGAGAAATCCTTCAAAACAGCAAACTCCTCAAGTATCGGAAGTTTTTTCTCAGGTTTACCCCAACTCGTTCCACTTATACAATCAACATCATTAAAGTAGCAAAGATGCCAAATTTTAAACTCATCCTCTTCTCTCATAAAATCCACAGCAAAATATCCCCAAGTCCAACGAGCTACAGGCCCGCTCTCTTCTATCTCATTACAAGCTCCCTGACAATACCACAGTCCCTTTGCAGTCTCTCCATCCTCTGCTATCTCTATAACCGGGCTCGACAACGGTTTTACCTTGAAAGGTCCTATGCCATATATTTCTTCAGTACTCATTTTACCAATCTTATCCGGAAATTTCTTTTGTAAAAGCACAGCCACCAAAGCATTTCTTTTTTCAACGCTTTTATAATACTTTTCTACAGCTTTACCCTTATAATATCCATCATTGAATGCAAGACAATTATCATCTCTGTTTGACCAAAAATTTTTGAAAATTTCTCCTTCTCTATTGAGTATAATCATATTTGAATATTTTCCCATAAGATTTTTTATACTTCTTTGGAACTCCCAGCGTTCTGTCAATATCTCTAATTTATTTTCCACAATAAATACCCTCCTCAAATCCCCAAATCAATCTGCTCTATAGCATTTTGTGCATCCGAAATACTCGTCATAATATTCCCCGGACTTTTGGCATCTCCAATAATATATACCTCATCACAAATACTATATAAATCTATATGAAGATCAATATCGGCATGGAAGCCGGTCGCAAGAATAACATGATCACATGAAAGAAATTTATCTTCTCCGTCTACTGAATATATAACCCCATTATCCTTTATTTCCTTACAACAAGCATTTTTATATATAAACATATTTTCCTGTACCTCTACCTGATGCAAAATGTTTATTTTATGCATCCATCCGGCATCTCTTACTATAGATGTTCCCATCTCTAAAATAAAAACCTTACATCCCTTTCTTGCCAAATCCAATCCCATTTCCGTACCCACAAGTCCTCCACCAATAATGATAAAAGTATGTAATTCTTTTGCAAGGTTCTCAATCTTTTTATAATCTGTTGCCAGAATTGCCTTATTTATACCGGGTAAATCAGGAGTATTTGCTGTTCCTCCGGCTGCCCATATCAACACATCAGGATGAAGTTCATTTATCTTATACAAATCCACTTTCTCTCCCATATGAAGTTTAACCGGAATTTTTTTTACCCTGTCCAATAAAAAATCTCTATATCTCCTAATTCCATATTTGAATTTTTCAAAATCACTATGATTTAGGGCACCTCCAAGTATGTCTTTTTCTTCATACAAATCCACTCTATATCCTAACTCTGACAAACCTATAGCCGCCCAAAGACCTGCCGAGCCTCCCCCTACAATACATATATCTCTCTTAACTTGTTGAATCTTTTTATAAATAAACCTGTTTATAGCTTCCTCTTCTCTTCCGACAAACGGATTCACACTACATCTCATAACATGCTTTTCAATCATAGAGCTTTGGCATTCTCCACATCTGATACAAGGTAAAATCTCCCTCTCCTTACCTCCGATAATTTTCTTTGGGAAAAACGGATCTGCAATCAATGCACGCCCCATAGCGATGCAGTCGGCACCGTCTTCTTCTAAAAAACTCTCCATAAAATCCGGATCACTGAATGCTCCCACTGAACACACCGGGGTATTTACATTTGACTTTATTTTTTTTGCTAATTTACTGTTCTCACCTTCACTCTGAAAAATTCCCGGATGCATAAGTACTGCTGAATAGGGGTCTTGCTGACTTCCTGCCGATACATGTATTAAATCCACCTTACCGTCCAGAGCCTTTGCAATCTCTATTCCCGTATCTATACTATAACCTCCCTCAAATCTTTCCGCTCCTGATATTCTAATCTCTATAGGAAAATTTTTACCTACTGCCGCCCTTACCTTTTCTACTACAAGTAACATAAAACGCATGCGATTCTCAATACTACCACCCCATTCATCCGTTCTATGGTTTGTAACAGGTGAAAGAAATTGATGTATTAACCATCCATGTCCGGCATGAATCATGACCATATCAAAGCCACATTTCTTAGCCGTTAAGGCAGCTTTCCCAAAATCTTCAGCAATTTTTTCTATCTCATCTTTTGTCATAGCTCTGACAGATACACCGTACGAATCAATATAGCTTGAAGGCCCTATCGGCTGTTTCCCTTCCAAAAATTCCGGACTGCAAAGCGCCCCGCCATGGTCAAGCTCAATAGAGGCCTTTGCTCCACCTTTGTGAATTACATCAGCTACCTCTATTAAATATGGTATTGATGACTCCTCATTTATTCCAACCTGTTGTGGATGTGAACGTCCTGTATTTAAATCAACAATCACATCTCCTACTGTAACCAAAGAGCATCCGCCCATAGCCTTAAGCCTATAATATGCAATATTGGCAGGTGAATAATGTTCATCAGGTCCAAGTTCAGCCAATGAAGTAGGGGCTGACAACATACGATTTTTTAAAACCACTCCACCTATTTGTAAAGGAGAGCATAGCTTTCCATATTTTCTCATTTCTCCTCCTAAAATATCTGCAATGTCAAAGGCATTCATATTGATTGCCTTTTCAAATTCCTGATTTCATCCTAACAAAAGAATTTACAATAATCTAACAATAATATTTTTTTATTTTTATAAAAAAGGTAGTATTATTTTCTAAACATTTATAAAACAAAATACCTCAGATATTCCTACATGAAATATCTAAGGCATTTTACTTACATCAAATAATCCTTTACAAAATTTACAAATTCCTGTATCAAGGGATTTTCATTGCATTTCTCCCATATACATAGCAGATCTGAATCTAAAGAAATCGGAATATCTTTGACACCTTTCACATTGCGACATTTACCAAATCGTCTGTCCGTTACAAATACTCCCTTATGCAAAAATAAGTCAAGCATAACAGAATCCAGATTAGGAGCTCTTTTTATTATTTCAGGCTCAAGCCCCAGTGCCTTAGCCTCCTTTGAACCTATACTGCGCCATTCCAAATATGACCATTGTAATGAAGCCGTATGAATAAACGGCAGTCCGAAGCATTTTATATCAACTTTATCACTTTCTATATTGTCCGGCACACAAAGACATATATCTTCCTTGCCAACCGACATAGTAGATATATCTCTGTCTGCAAAAAACTGACCGCCTGAAATAAAAGCCACGTCTATTTTTTGAGCCTTTACCTCCTCAATCAAACTTTTATTATCCAACTGACTACCTAAAATCATTGTTTCCGGATGTCTTTTACTAAAACTTTCTATACTTTCCTGTATCTCGGAATAAGGGTCCACCCATATAGAATATCCAATTTCCAACTTCATACTAAGACTTGCATGCCTTTTATTGACCAGCTCTCCAATCTCCGACATATCCTGTGCTGTCTGTCTAAACAATCTTTCATAATATTCACCTGCTATAGTGATGGCAAGTCCTCTTAGTTCAAGTGGTTCTCCTGCCTCACCCTCCTGAGTATCTGGGACTACAAGC
>NZ_CALLVU010000088.1 GCF_938015485.1 uncultured Lachnoanaerobaculum sp.
GTTTCCAGTATAATTGAATTTTTTGGAAAAATAATTTTCGTAATTTTTATTGTTCCAAAATTAGGATATTTTGGAGTGATGATTTGCGAACCACTGATTTGGATTGTGATGGTGGGGCAACTAGGGATTGCGTTTTATGGGAATGGGTATGTGAGGGGAAGAAAATAAATTGAATAATTAAGTTTAGAAATTATATTTTAAAGGAGCAAAAAATGCCAAAAATAATTGATATTGAAAGAAAAATAGATGAATTAAATGGCGGACAATTTCAAGCGCTTTGCGATGATTTATTATCAAAACAAGGGTATAAAAATTTAGTAAAAATTGGTACAAAAGAAGGAAGTAGTAAAACAACTAAAGGAACACCTGACTCTTATTTTAAAACAGAAAATGGAAAATATATTTTTGTAGAATATACAACTAAAAAGGATAATCTTTTTAAAAAAATAAAAGATGATATAGAAAAATGCTTAGATGTAGAAAAAACAGAAATAGCAGATTCAGATATAGAAGAAATAATATATTGTTATACTTCCTCAAATTTATTGCCTAAAGAAGATAAAGAATTAATGAACATATGTGAAAAAAGGGGCATCTTATTAAAATTATATGGAATAAATGAAATAGCAAACGATATTTATAATAAATACAAAATAATTGCTAAAGAGCATTTAAATTTATCATTAGATACTGGACAAATTTTTGAAGTTGAAGATTTTATAAGAAAATATGATTCTTATGATATGGTAGCTCCATTATCTACTAAATTTCAATTTAGAGAAAAGGAAATAGAAGAGATTATTTCAAATTTTGAAAAAAATAAAATAATTTTATTGCATGGAGCTGCTGGGGTTGGAAAAACAAGATTAGCTTTAGAAGTAGCCCAGCGGATAAGTAATGAAAAAGATTATAAGTTATTATGCATAAAGAGTAACAAACAAGCTATTTTTGAGGATTTGAAAAGTTATATAAATACAGAAAATAAATATTTAATTTTTGTAGATGACATAAATGAGTTAATTAATCCAAAAGTTTTGTTAGATTATTTAACTAATGATAGTAAAATAAAATTAATTTTTACTATTCGTAATTATGCAAAGGAAGCGATATTAAATAATATCAATGAAATAACAAGTTCTGTATTTGCAATAGAAATAAAAAAAGTTAGTGATGAAGAAATAAAAGAATTTTTAATACAAAATATGGAAATAAGGAACGAACATTATATTAGTAAAATTCAAGAAATAGCACAAGGAAATACTAGAATAGCTTATATGGCGGGAAAATTAGCTATAAAAGCCCAAAATTTAAGTTCTGTAAGTAATGCGACAGAACTGTATAGCATATACTATGACAAATATTTGCAAGAAACTGATATAGTAAAAAGTAGAAATTTATGCAAAACTTTAAGTATTGTTTCAATAATAAGAAAATTAGATTTAGAAA
The DNA here is from genome assembly GCF_938015485.1 of uncultured Lachnoanaerobaculum sp. Taxonomy (GTDB): domain Bacteria; phylum Bacillota; class Clostridia; order Lachnospirales; family Lachnospiraceae; genus Lachnoanaerobaculum. The sequence continues at coordinate 1,447 of NZ_CALLVU010000088.1, forward strand.
ATAGTAATCTAATAACCTTTTTCTTAAATTTTTTTGAAATATCGGAAAAAGAGTTTGAGAATAGCATTTATGAACTGGAAAAATTAGAAATTTTAGAAATTTATCGTAAAAGAATTGTTCTAATGAATGAACAATGTTTAGCAAACTATATGATTTACTATGGTGTTTATAAAAATAATTATATAGATTTTTCTAATTTTCTCTATGAAATGTTTAAAACTTACAGAGGATATATCTTAGAAACAATAAGAATCTTACTAAATGTATTTCGCTCAGAAGAGATAGAAGATTTTATAAAAGAAGTTATAGATATTGTTTGGATGAAATATAAAAAGGAAGATAAAAATTTATATTATGATTTTATGATATATTTTCTTCAATTTAATGAAACGGAAGTATTATTTTATATAAATGAAATTATAGAAGAAATATCAAAAATAGATATCACTTCTATGACTCCTATGGATGCGCTAAATACTTTGTACAATCTGCAAAATAAGATAAAAAACAGGATATAATTTTAAAAAATCAGGTTTTTTAGAAGGAGACTTATGATAAATATACTGGATAAGGACACTATTGATAAGATTGCAGCTGGTGAAGTGGTTGAAAGACCTGCATCAATAGTTAAGGAGCTTTTGGAAAATTCAATAGATGCGGGAAGTTCTTTAGTTACGGTTGAGATAAAAAACGGAGGAATAGATCTTATCAGAATTACGGACAACGGCTGCGGTATACCTTCAAATGAAGTAAAGAAAGCGTTTTTAAGGCACGCCACCTCAAAGATAGTCAGTGATAAAGATCTTATTTCAATAAAAAGTCTCGGATTCAGAGGTGAGGCGCTCTCAAGTATTGCGGCTGTTTCAAGATGTGAGATGATTACAAAGACAAGGGATGAACTTACAGGAGTTCGCTACTATATAGAAGGCGGTACCGAGGCGGAATTTGAGGAAATCGGAGCGCCTGACGGTACAAGTATAATAATCAGAGATATTTTTTATAATACTCCTGCAAGAAGAAAGTTTTTAAAGACCGCTTCCACAGAGGGAGCACATATCAGCGAACTTGTGGAAAAGCTTGCTATGGCAAATACAGGCATTGCTTTTAAGTTTATCTCAAACGGTCAGATCAAATTGCAGACAAACGGAAGCGGCAATCTGAAAGATATAGTCTATCAGCTCTACGGCAAGGAGATTTCAAAGGCGCTTTGTAATGTGGACTATGAGAAAAACGGTATAAAGATAAGAGGTGTGGTTGCAAGACCTGAGGTCACAAGAAGTTCAAGAAGTCTTGAGAATATTTTTGTAAACGGAAGGTATATAAAGGACAATATCATATCAAAGGCTGTGGAAGACGGCTTCGGAGACAGGCTTATGCAGCATCAGTATCCGTTTTGTGCATTGAACTTTGAATTGAACGGGGTGGATGTAAATGTCCATCCAAGGAAAATGGAAGTAAGATTTTCAGACAGAAATTTTGTATATGACAATACAAAAGAGGCTGTAGAAGAAATATTTATAACACAGAGTGCGGTAAGAGAAGTACCTGTAGGTAAAACTTCCAATGAAAAAAAAGTATTTGTAAACACTCCCGAGCCTTTTGAAAACAAGAGAAGGGATATGTATGAAGTACCGGAAAAAGGCTTACAGAATAAGTATGAGGATGTTCCAAAAGATACGCTTCACAGTACCGGTTCGGATGATGAGATAAAATGGAGAGTGCCTAAAGAAAATATGTACAATCCTAAGGATGATATGTCTTTTATAAAGGATGAAAATACAAAAAGGGTATACTCCGATATAAATGATTTATCAAATAAAAGTATCAAAGAGGTCAATATCGGAAATATTGATGATGTTAATCCAAGCGGCATAAAACCGTCACAACTTTCATTTTTTGAAAGTGAATCAAAAAAATATATGAAGGTCATCGGTCAGGTCTTTGATACGTATTGGATTGTACAGCTTGAAAATGAGATGTATATTATAGACCAGCATGCCGCACATGAAAAGGTGATGTATGAGAGACTCTTAAAGGAGAGTAAAGCAAATAAGCTTTCATCTCAGATGATAAATCCTCCTATAATAGTGACTTTGACAGATTTGGAACAAAATGTTTTAAAGGAGCATATGGATGAGTTTAGAGGTATCGGATTTGACATAGAAGAGTTTGGAGGTAAGGAATACAAGATAAACGCAATTCCGAATATTTTCCCTTCAATACCTAAGGCGGAGCTTTTTAACGAGATGCTCTCAGACAGTACAAACTACGATGTAATATCACCTTCGGAGCTGATACTTGCAAAGGTGGCGTCTATGTCTTGTAAGGCGGCTATAAAGGGAAATATGAGGATTTCTTTACTTGAGGCAAATGAGCTTTTTGATGAACTTTTGTCACTTGAAAATCCTTATAACTGTCCGCACGGAAGGCCTACCGTAATAAAAATGACTAAGCAGGAAATTGAAAAGAAATTCAAAAGGATAGTATGACAAAGGATAAATTGATAATCTTGGCAGGACCTACAGCATCCGGAAAGACCTCCGTATCCATAGATTTGGCAAAAAGAATCGGCGGAGAGATAGTCAGTGCCGACTCGATGCAGGTATATAGAGGTATGGATGTGGGTACTGCAAAGATAAAAGCTGATGAAATGCAGGGCGTTAAGCATTATTTAATAAATGTTTTGGATCCGACAGAAGATTTTAATATCGTAAAGTTCCAAAATATGGTAAAATACTCTATAGAGGAAATAAAGCAAAACGGACATATACCTATACTTGTAGGCGGAACCGGATTCTATATACAATCTGTTATTTACGATATAGACTTTGATACACAGGATGACAACGGAGATATCAGAAAAGCACTTGAAGAAGAATATGATAAAAAGGGTGCTGATTTCATGTATGAAAAACTAAAAAAAATTGACAGTGTTTCTGCAGAAAATATCCACAAAAACAACAAAAAAAGAATAATAAGAGCAATAGAGTATTTTTTGATAAACAATGCTCCGATATCTTCACATAATGAGTCTCAAAGAAAGAAAAACTCACCTTATGACTTCAGATTCTTTGTATTAAATCCCCCAAGAGATATACTTTATGACAGGATAAATCAAAGAGTTGACAAAATGGTGGAAGAAGGGCTTGTGAGAGAGGTTAAGGGCTTGAAAGATGCCGGACTTTCAATAGAAAATATCTCTATGCAGGGTATAGGATATAAGGAGATTCTTGATTATCTTGAAGGAGAGGTCACTTTAGATGAAGCCGTAGATAATATAAAGCAAAATACAAGGCATATGGCAAAGAGGCAGGTGACCTGGTTTAAGAGGGAGAAGGATGTGATCTACATCAATCCTTTTGAGTTTGAAAACAATGAAAAGATAGTTGACTATATGGTTGAAAAAATTGATATGGAAAGAAAAGACAATGAGCAGTTTGAATGATATATATGAGAGTTTCGGAGTTTCAAAAAAAGTTATTGAACTTTCAGATAAAGTTTTGAAATCTTTGGAAGGCAGATTTTTGGATATTGATAAGAATGCCGAGTACAATCAGATGAAGGTGTTATCCGCCATGCAAAAGCATAAAGTAAGCGATATACATTTTGCGGCCACTACAGGATACGGATATAACGACTTGGGCAGAGATGTGCTTGAGGATGTATATGCCACAACGTTTAAAGGTGAGTCGGCTTTGGTCAGACCTCAGTTGGTAAGCGGTACACACGCACTTCATATAGCCCTCTCAGGAAACTTACGACCGGGAGATGAGCTTTTATCTCCTGTAGGCAAACCTTATGATACCTTGGAAGAGGTTATAGGTATAAGAGAGTCAAGAGGCTCACTTAAGGAGTACGGAGTAAGCTATGCACAGGTTGATTTACTCCCTGACGGCTCTTTTGACTACGAGGGCATAAAAAATGCTATAAATGAGAGAACAAAGCTTGTTACAATACAAAGGTCAAAGGGCTATGCTACCAGAAAGACATTATCCGTAGAGCAGATAGGCGAGTTGATAAGTTTTGTAAAATCAATAAACCCTAAGATTATATGTATGGTGGACAACTGCTACGGTGAGTTTGTACAAAGGATAGAACCGCTTGAGGTGGGAGCCGATATGATTGTCGGATCTCTTATAAAAAATGCCGGAGGCGGTCTGGCTCCTATAGGAGGATATGTTGTAGGCAGCAAGGAATGTGTGGACAATGCTTCATTCAGACTTTCGGCACCGGGACTGGGAAAAGAGATAGGAGCGAGCCTCGGAATCAATCAGAGTCTTTTCCAGGGATTTTTCTTATCGCCTACAGTGGTTGCAGGAGCACTTAAAGGTGCAATATTTGCGGCAAATCTGTATGAGAGCTTAGGATTTGACTGTCATCCGAACGCGACGGAACCGAGATTTGATATTATTCAGGAGATTACATTAAAAGACCCTAAAGCTTTATGTGCGTTTTGTGAGGGAATACAGGCGGCGGCACCTGTAGATTCATTTGTAAAGCCGGAGCCTTGGGCGATGCCGGGATATGACAGTGATGTAATTATGGCGGCAGGAGCTTTTGTAGGCGGTTCTTCTATAGAACTCAGTGCTGACGGACCTATGAAGGAGCCTTATTCGGTATTTTTCCAGGGCGGACTTACATGGTATCATGCAAAACTTGGAATAATGTTGTCATTACAAAAGATATATGATGCAGGATTGATACAATAATTTATGTTTTAATTTTACAATCGTATATTTTGTGATAAAATATGAATGCCTTTCATGCTTGGAGAGTGGAAAGGGATTTATGGGAAAAATAAAAGAATTGCCACTTGAACAAAGACCATATGACAGAGCGGTCGAATATGGAGTTGAGTCACTTACTGATGTTGAGCTTTTGGCGGTTTTGCTTAGAAGCGGCACAAAAGATGTCAATGTTATAAATCTTGCTTACAAGATACTTGAGGGCAACGGTGAAGGTTTCGGTATAAACAGTATATTTCACCACAATATGGAAAAGTTGCTTTCAATAAAGGGTGTCGGTAAGGTAAAGGCGGTACAAATCCTTGCACTTGGAGAGTTTTGTAAAAGAGCATGGGAGAGAAAGAATATAAAAAAGAGTATTTCTTTTGCTTCTCCTGATGTTGTTGCAAACTACTACAAGGAAAGTATCAGACATCTTGAAGTGGAGGAACTTAGGATTGTATTTTTGGATACCAGACAAAGACCTATCTCAGATATGGTAATTTCTGTGGGTACCGTGAACTCGTCTTTAGTTTCTGTTAGAGAAATTTTAATAGAGAGTTTAAAACATTTGGCTGTAAATGTGATATTATTACATAATCATCCAAGTGGTGACCCGTCACCAAGCAAGGCGGATATTGATATAACAAAGGATATAAATAAAGCACTTGATAGCATCGGTATAGAACTTATAGACCATATAGTCATAGGCGACAACTGCTATTACAGCTTTAAGGAACAGGGGATTATTTGATGGAATCTAGGAACAAATTTGTACTGATAGTTTTGAGTATAATCAGCATTATTCTTATTGGAATAACTTCATTCAACGATTCTATTATTTCGCCTTTAAGACAGGCGGTAGGCATTGTGCTTCTGCCTGTACAGTCAGGTGTAAATACGGCCGGAAGAGCGGTATATGATAATATAGAAGAACAAAGAAAGATACATAGTGCGATTACCGAAAATATCGAGCTTAATAAAAAAATTGACGAACTTACACAGGAAAATACTAAGCTTATGGCGGATAACGGAGAACTTGCCAGACTTAGAGAATTATATAAGCTTGATGAGAGTTATTCGGACTACCCTAAGGTAGGTGCCAGAGTTGTAGCAAAGGACAGTACAAAGTGGTTCTCAACATTTACAATAGATAAGGGTAGTGACGACGGAATAGCTGTGGATATGAATGTTATAGGTTACGGCGGACTGATAGGCATTGTAACTGATGTAGGAAAAAACTACGCTACGGTCAGGGCTGTAATAGACGATATTTCAAGAGTGAGTGCGATGTCACTAAGAACGGGTGCACTTTGCAGAGTTGACGGCAACCTTGAGCAGTACAATGAAGGCAGACTGATTTTAAGAGATGTAAAGTCTGATGCCGATGTCAATGAAGGCGATATGATAGTTACATCCAATGTGTCAACAAAGTATTTACCTAATATACTTATAGGCTATGCAAGAGATCTTAAGGATGACTCTTCAAGGCTTACAAAGAGCGGATATATAATACCGGTAGTCAACTTCGACACTATATCGGAGGTGCTGGTTATAACCAAGCTGAAGGAAGTGAGTGACCAATGAGAAGAATAATAGTAAATATAGCTTTTATTATATTTGCATTTGCACTTCAAATATGTATTTTTCCGTTTATACCTTTTTTATATGCTTCACCGAATCTGCTTATAATACTGACCTTTACATACGGATTCAGTCTGGGCGTGGAAGAGGGGATGCTCTACGGCTTGATATGCGGAATCTTAATGGATTTATATGTTGCCGGTCCTTTCGGTTTCTTTACCTTTTTGTTTTTGTGGATCGGATTTATCAACGGCAAGCTTTCGACATACTTTTATGAGGAATATATAGTGTTGCCGGTAGCGGTATGTGCTGTAAGTGAGGTTATGTACAATGTATTTATATATATTTTCAAGTTCTTAATCAGAGATAAATTCAATTTTGTATTTTATCTGAAAAATATTATAATACCTGAAGTAGTAATAACGCTGATATTTACCTTAATATTATACAGATTTTTACTTTGGTACAATAAAAAGCTTAGAGTATTGGACAGTAGAGGGATAAACCGGTGATAAGGGATTTTAAAGATTTTTTAGGAGAGTTTTTTGAAAAGATAAAATCCTCCAGACTATTTATACTTAGTGTAATATATGCGTTTATGGTATTTATTCTGGGCTCAAAACTTTTTACAATGCAAATGGTAAACGGTAAAGAGGCGCAGGAGGAATATGTACAAAAGATAAAAAAGACTGTGACCACCACAGGTGCCAGAGGAAATATATATGACAGGAACGGCAATCTTTTGGCGTATAACAAGCTGTCATATACGGTAACCATCACAGACGGCGGTTACTATAAAAAACCTAATGATAAAAATAATATGTACTATCGTCTGATACAGATTCTGAGGAAACATGACCAGAAGATAGACGGAGACTTTTTGGTGGCGGTAAACGAAAACGGAGAGGCTTACTACACTACAAAGTCGGATTCGGCAAGACTTAGGTTTATTGCGGATATGTACGGACTTAAGTCAACCGATGAGCTGGATGATAAGGCGGGAAAATATCCGTCAAATATCACGGCACAGGAAATGATTGATAAAAAAGCAAAGACTTACGGTCTTGATAAGATGAAGGACGCATCGGGAAACCCGATAGAACTTACAAATCAGGATAAAATAGACCTTATAAATGTCAGATACGAGATGGGTAAGAAACTTTACAGAAGATTTGAGCCTACTGTAATAGCTACCAATGTTTCGGAAGAGACAAAGATTGATATTATGGAAAATGCGGCTTCTTTGATTGGCGTCGATGTGGAAAACGATACCTACAGAGTTTATAATGATGCGGTTTATTTTTCGGATATTATCGGATATACGGGTAAGATGCCTGATGACAAGCTTGATGAGCTTTTAAAAGAAAGACCGGATTATACTCTTAATGATATAGTGGGTAGAACCGGTATAGAAGAGAGCATGGAGAGTACTCTACAGGGGTCAAAAGGTTCCAAAACTATGATAGTCGACAATGTAGGCCGTATAATGCAGACAATAAGTGAAGTTGAATCTTCGGCAGGTAATGATGTTTATCTGACTATTGACAAGAATTTGCAGATAGCCATATATAGACTTGTGGAGCAGCAGCTTGCGGGAATACTTGCAAGTAAGATTGTAAATGCCGACAACCCGAACAGTGAGGGAACGGACTCAACACAAAGACTTATACCTGTAAAGGATGCTTATTATCAGCTTATAGGAAATAATGTACTTGATATAACAAGATTTTCAAAAGAGGGCGCCTCGGCTACGGAGCAGGGACTTAATGTGAAGCTGAATGCCCAAAAAGATGCTATTTTGGTGGCGATAAACAATGAGCTGACATCAGGTGCGCCTACCGTGATGAATGCTCTGCCTGAAGATACAAAGGCGTATATGAATTATATTCATACGGCGCTTTCCAAAAAAAATATTATAAAAAAAGACAGTATAGATACAAAGTCCGAGGTTTATCAGGCTTGGAAGAATGAGACGACCACTCTCAGAGATTACCTGTTTATAGGAATATCAAGCGGATATATCGATACGACCATATTCTCAGGCGATACCAATTACTCAAGCGCGGAAGACATATATACAAAGCTTGTTGAGTATATAGGGAATATGTTAAGAGAAGACCCTGATTTTGACAAACTGATTTATAAATATCTGATAAAGAACAATGTGGTAACGGGCAGAGAGCTTTGCCTTGCACTGTTTGATCAGGGTATTTTAAATATGGATGATAATGCATACGCACAGCTGATGTCGGGAAATGAAGGATTCGCATTTAATTTCTTCATTGACAAGGTGTCAAGAATAGAGATAACACCTGCACAGCTTGCACTTGACCCATGTTCCGCGGGAGCGGTAGTCACGGATGTGAATACGGGTGAGGTAAGGGCGCTTGTTTCGTATCCTGGATATGACAACAACAGGCTTGCCAACTCAATGGATGTGGCATACTTTAACAAGCTGCTTGAAGATGAGAGTTTGCCGCTTTATAACAATGCAACTCAGACAAAGAAGGCTCCGGGTTCCACATTTAAGCCTATTACCGCAATCGCGGGACTTGAAGAGCATGTTATAAATCCGAATGACATAATAGTATGTAACGGTATATATGATACGATAAACCCCGCAATAAAGTGTTGGATTTATCCGGGAAGTCACGGAAGTGAAAATGTGGTTAAGGGCATACAGAATTCATGTAATGTATACTTTGCAGAGACGGGACACAGACTTTCTACAGATGCGAGCGGAGAGTATTCGGCGGAGCTTGGTATAGAGAGGCTCAGAAAGTATGCTTCAATGTTCGGACTCGATCATAAATCGGGAGTTGAAATAGTGGAAAATGAACCACAGATTTCAGATATTAACCCTGAACAGTCATCTATCGGTCAGGGTAATCACTCATTTGCAAATATACAGCTTGCAAGATATGTTTCAACCATTGCAAATCAGGGTACCGTATTTGAACTGAGTCTTTTGGATAAGGTATGCGACCGCTACGGCAATTTGGTAAAGGATTATACTCCGGAGGCAAAGAACCATGTGGATATAAGTCCCGAGACATGGGCAAATGTAAAAGAAGGTATGAACAGAGTTATAAAAGAAGGATCCGCCAGAAGAGTATTTGCAGATTTGAATGTAAATATTGCCGGAAAGACAGGTACGGCGCAGGAGTCAAAGACCAGAGCCAACCATGCATTCTTTATTTCTTTTGCACCTTTTGAAAGTCCTGAGATAGCTGTAACCGTAAATATACCTTACGGATATTCATCAACAAATGCGGCAGTTATTGCAAAGAATATTTACAAATACTACTATAATCAAATTAGTCTGGATTATATTTTGAATAATAGTGCACTTGATGTAAGTGATGTCAAAATTGGTGACTGATTTTTACGGAAAAAAGGTTAATTTTCAAAAAACACTGGATTTTTTTACTAAATTCGTGTAGAATTTGGAGAGTAGAGAATGTTAGACGGTTATAAACTTAGATATTATCCATTTAGACTATTGTTTTATATTTTAGTTCTGAATGTTATAGGCGTATTGGCTATTTATAGTGCTACAGGCGGAGACAAAAGTATGGTTGCTAAACAAATTTTCGGCATCGTCTTAGGGCTTGTGGTGGTAGTTTTTTTATCCCTGATACATTACAGAAAAATAATGGATTTAATGTGGATTATATACGGAATATGTATTATCTTATTACTTGCAGTTTTGCTCTTCGGTTATTCTCCTGAGGGTGCCGGAGCGGTAAGATGGATTAAAGTACCGGTTATTGGGCAGTCGCAACCTTCCGAGATTGTAAAGATTGGCATGATAATATTTATCGCGGCTTTTTTGGGCAAGCATCAGGAGGAGGTTGACAGATTTTCGTTCTTACTGGCATTTGCCGTAGTTGCTGCCATACCATGTATTTTAATACTGAAGGAGCCTGATTTATCTACGACCATTGTAGTGTTTATTATGATACTCAGTATGTTGTTTGTATCAGGTATCAGTTACAAGTGGGTACTCGGCAGTTTGGCATTTGTAATACCATCAGCAGTGATATTCATACTATTATTGCGCAGTAACTTTGTTCCCTTTCTTAGGGGATATCAAGCAAATAGAATACTTGGATGGATATACCCTGACAAGTATGCAGACATAAATGTACAGCAGGATAACTCGATTATGGCTATTTCATCGGGGCAGTTGATGGGCAAAGGACTTAATAACAATACTTTCGCTTCGGTGAAAAACGGCAACTTTGTGTCACAGGATCAGACGGATTTTATATTTGCGATTATCGGAGAGGAACTTGGTTTTGTAGGCAGTTTAGTTGTAATAGCGCTTTTTGCACTTATAGTTATTGAATGTTTTCGCCTTGCCTCTAAGGCTAAAGATTTAGAGGGAAAATTGATTTGTGTAGGTTTTGCGGCCCTGGTAGGTTTTCAAAGCTTCACAAATATATCGGTTGCAACAGGACTGTTTCCCAATACGGGATTGCCACTTCCATTCATCAGTTATGGAGTGAGCTCGCTTTTAAGCTTATATCTGGGTGTAGGTTTGGTTGCAAGCGTGGCTGTAAGACAGGGTAAGAACTAGAATTTTGGAGGTAATGATGAATATAGGGTTGATCGCACATGACGCTAAGAAAAAGCTCATGCAGAATTTTTGTATTGCATATAAGGGGATTTTATCAAAACATAATTTATCGGCAACGGGAACAACAGGAAGATTGGTAGAAGAGGTTACAAACTTAAATATACATAGATTTTTGGCAGGACATTTGGGCGGTGAGCAACAGCTCGGTGCTCAGATAGAGAACAATGAGATAGATTTGGTTATTTTCTTAAGAGATCCGCTTACAAGAAAGAACCATGAGCCGGATGCGGATAAGGTTATGAGACTTTGTGATATGCACAATATACCTCTTGCAACCAACCTTGCAACCGCGGAACTTCTTATAATGGCACTTGACAGAGGCGACTTTGAGTTTAGAGAGGCTTACAGATAGTCTCATGTCGGATTATATAAAAAGAGGTAAAAAACCAAGCAATAAATTATATCTGTTAATTCCGATTGCTATAGTAATTGCCTTGATTTTGGGCGGCACATACTACTACAGGTTTATGATAACCGAGTACGACTTTTCTCAAAGGTTGTCAAGTCTTGACATAGATACGCAGATAGTGCCGCTTGCAAAAGATTTGGCACTGCCGAGTGACGATGAGGTCAATGCAGGAGATATATCCGCGCAGGCGGCAATTATAGCAAAAGATGACGGTAGTCTTTTGGCTTCAAAGGCGGCTACGACTAAGATGTATCCTGCCAGTACGACAAAGGTTATGACTGCACTGCTTGCATTAAAGTACGGCAATCTTTCAGATGAGGTGACGGTACCTGATGAAAGTGTAATAAATGAAGCCGGTGCCAGTCTTGCAGGGATACACCCGGGAGATAAACTCACACTTGATGAGCTTTTATACGGACTTATGTTGCCGTCCGGAAACGATGCCGCCAATGCAATCGCCGTACATGTGGGCGGAAGTGTAGATAACTTTGTAAAGATGATGAATGACGAAGCCAAGAGAATAGGCGCGGTGGATACAAATTTTGTAAATGCCAACGGTCTTTCAAATGATAAACATTATACAACGGCATATGATCTTTATCTGATTTTGCATGAGGCCATGAAAGATTCCAGATTTGTAAACTATGCCGGAGCGGCTTCATACAATGTAACATATACTGCGGCGGACGGAAGTCAGGTTACAAAGAATTGGAGAAACGGAAACAGATATTTAACAGGTCAAGAAGTGCCTCCAAGCGGTGTAAAAGTAGATGCGGGTAAGACCGGAACTACATTTGCGGCGGGAAGTTGTCTTGTACTTGCGAGTGAAGATGCTGTTGGAAATAGATATATTTCAGTAGTGTTGAAGGCACAGAATAAGGCCGGTCTCTATGACAATATGTCTAAACTTCTTTTGAAAATCGATAAATAGCATTGCACTATTTATACTAATATTTTATAATATCATTATAATGATTTATACTTGATAACATTAATTTTTAAGGAGGGCGTTACCATGGTTTCTATTATTGCAGGAGAAAAGGGTAAGGGAAAAACAAAAATTTTACTTGAGAAGGCCAATGAGGCTGTTTCAAAGGCAAACGGTTCGGTCATTTATCTTGACAAGAGCTCAAAGCATATGTATGAACTTAATAACAAGATAAGACTTATAAATGTCAGTGAATTTCCTATAATGTCGGCGGACGGATTTATAGGATTTCTATCCGGTCTCATCTCATCAGACCATGATATTGAGGCTATATTCTTAGACAGCTTTTTGAAGCTTGCAGTTCTTGAGGGAGCAGATATCACTTCAGCTATTGACCGTATAGAGACATTGGGCGAGAAATACGGTATCACATTTGTCATCAGTGTCTCAACTGATGCATCCAATCTGCCTGAGAATGCAAAAAAGAATGTTACTGTAGCATTATAAAGATGAAAATACCATATGATTTCAGATTTGGGATATACAGAGATTATTTGATTTAAATATATGATGGCAGGTTTCATAGTGAGCCTGCCATTTTAAAATCATTTGAAAAATTCATCTTTGTGAAGTATAATGTGTTAGCTTGCGTTTGTGCAGGCAAGTGTCTATTTGCATTTTAAGGAGAATAAAATTGGCTAAATCAAAAAAGATTATTCCCTATAAAAAGAGAAGAGATTTGAATATGGGTATAGTCATCTTCTTGATTATATTATTGTATATATTTGTCAATGTTATAAGGGGTTATACAAAGAGGCAGATAAGATACTACGAAGTTGTAGAAGGAAGTATGTCACAAGACAAGACCCATACAGGACTTATACTTAGAGATGAAAGTGTTCAAACTGCACCTTCGACAGGCTATATCAACACCTATATGAGAGACGGTAAGAGAGCCAGCGTAGGAGGAAGGGTATATTCACTGGATGCAACAGGAGATTTGAAAAAATTGATTGAGGCGTCTGCAGGTAAAGATGACAGTATATCTGATGCCAATATCGGCGAGTTAAAGAAAAAGTTGTCAAACTTCACATCAAACTATTCGGATTCGAATTTTGAATATGTGTACAGTACAAAGTATTTACTTGATAATGCCGCAAGTGACTATTCAAATGTTGTGAATGTGGAAAATATTGATAATATATCAAATGAGAACGGTTTGAACTTGGATGTGGTAACTTCACCTGCTTCCGGAGAGATATCATATGCTATAGATGATATTGCAGAGAAAAAAGAAGAAGATTTGACCAAGGCTGATTTTGATACGGGTAAGCATCCTATAAGCTATATAAAGAATGAACAACTGGTGGAGACCGGTGCAAAGATTTACAGAGTGGTTAACAGTGAGACTTGGAGTATATATTTTGAGTTTGATAAAGGAGAAGAAGAATTATATGCCGAAAAGAAAGCGTTAACAGTAAAATTCAAATCAAACGGCTTGGAAATTACAGGAGATTATTCGGTTGTGGACACAAAAGACGGCTATCGTCTCGGTAAGTTGACCTTTGATAAGTATATGATTCAGTTTATTGCAAGCAGATATGCGGACTTTGATATTGAGTCATCTTCTGTGAGCGGCCTGAAAATACCGTCAAAGTCTGTTCTTGAAAAAGACTTCTTTGTTATACCGGTTGAGTTTATATCAAAGGGCGGTGACGGAGTCGGTGATGGATTTTATAAATCTGTAGAAAAAGACGGTAGTGCTTCCACTGTATTTGTACCTGCCGGTATAATAAAAGTAACAGATACCAACTGTTATATCGGTACGGAAAATACCGAAATAGCAGCAGGCGACAAGTTAATAAAACCTGATTCAAATGAAACCTTTGAGATTTCAAATAAGGAAAAATTATTAGGTGTATATAATATAAACAAAGGATATACTTTATTTAAAACTGTTGATATATTGGGCTCAAATAAAGAGTTCTATATAATAGATAAGGGAACAAAATATGGACTTAAAGTATATGACCATATTTTACTTGACCCTGAAGGCTTTAAAGAGGGAGATTTTATTTATCAATAGGAGAAAAAATGGTTAAAGAAAACTTAGAAAATGTTGAAAATAACATAAAGCTTGCCTGTGAGAAAAGCGGCAGAGGTATAAAAGACATCACACTTATTGCAGTAAGCAAGACAAAACCTAATGAACTTATTATGGAAGCTTATGAAACCGGAATAAGAGATTTCGGTGAGAACAAAGTACAGGAGCTTGTGAGAAAGTGTGAGGAATTGCCGAAGGATATCAGATGGCATATGATCGGACATTTGCAGACCAATAAAGTAAAGCAACTTCTTGGGAATACCGTCTTGATACATTCGATTGACAGTATAAGATTGGCAGATACGATAGATACCGAAGCCAAAAAAAAGAATATACATGTAGACGGTTTGCTTGAAATCAATGTTGCAAAAGAGGCTTCAAAGTACGGCTTTGTAGAAGAAGAATTGGAAGAAGTTTTACCGCTTTTTAGCAGATATAAAAATCTACATATCAAGGGTCTTATGACAATTGCACCTAATGTGGATGATGCTGAGGATAACAGAAAGATTTTTAAGAAATTAAAAAAATTATCAGTTGACATAAGTGAGAAAAACTACGATAATATAGAGGTAAATTTTTTATCAATGGGAATGACCGGCGATTATACGGTAGCACTTGAAGAGGGTGCAAATTTTGTAAGAGTTGGTACAGGAATTTTTGGAAAAAGGTAAGATTGGAGAACGTGTTATGATGGATTTCATTGAGAAGATCAAAGGTTATTTACATGTTGACGATATCGATGATGCATCGGATTACGATGATGTAAATGATACTGAAGATTATTATGATGATGACGACACAGAAATTAAAAACACAAGTAAGGTAGTCGAAGAAGATGATGACGAGGAAGAGCCTGCAAGACCTAAAGTTGCTACAAGAAACACAAAGGTAGGCAAGGTTATACCTATAAGGAAAGAACTTGAGGTTACTATGATAAGACCTACTTCTGTTGAAGAGTCAAGAATTGTTGTTGATAATCTTAAGGAAGGTAAGGCGGTTGTGCTTAACCTTGAGGACGTAAGAACAAATATCGCACAGAGAATAGTTGACTTTATTTGTGGTGCAGCTTATGATATGGAAGGAAATCTTCAGAGCATATCAGACAGTATATTTATAGTTACACCTCCAAATATCGGTCTAACAGGTGAGTTTACAGATCTTTTAGGCAGCTCAGGACTTTCACAGGACAGTGCAGATGCTTCAGGATTCGGTTCGAGGTTGTAATTTTGGAAAAAGAAGAGCTGATTCTAAGAAATAAGTTTTTAGATTTAGCAAGAAATGCATATTTTAAGAACATTGTGACACATTCCACATTCTTAAACTTATACGAGCAGACAATATTCGAGATGATTCAAAATGAATTGCCAAATGTAAAAAGTATTATGTTTGGGGGTTATTCTGAAGCAGAGAGGAAGGTTGTCTGCTTTTATTGTGATGAAAAGTCTGAATTTGATATGCTTGAGTATATAAGAGTTGCACCGGTCAACAAAAAGTTTGCAGACGAACTCACACATAGAGACTTTTTGGGCGCAATTATGAATCTTGGAATAGAAAGACATATGATAGGTGATATATGTATTGCAGATAATATTGCACATATTATCACATTTAAGAGTATGGCTGATACAATAATAAATGAGCTTGGTACGGTGAAACATACCAAGGTGATTCTTAATAAAGAAAGCATAGACGATCTGAAAACTGTAAATCGAGTAGAGTATAAGAAGATAAACATTCCGTCAGAGAGACTGGATTCTATTATCGGGTCAATCTACAACATATCAAGAAGTAAGGTAAATATGTATATTGATGCCGGTAAAGTCTTTATCAATTCAAGACAGTGCCTTTCACATTCGATGAAGATAAAAGACGGAGATATTATAACAGTGAGGGGACTTGGAAGAGCCAAGTTTCTCGGTATAAGCGCAACATCAAGAAAGGGCAGATTGTTTGCAGAAACAGAGGTTTTTAGATAAGGATATATAAATGTATATAGATAGATTGGAAGTAAATTTTGAAAACAAACCTTGCTATGACATTGTTATTTCAGATGATTTTAGCAATTTAAGAGATGAACTTGTTAAACTTGATATAGAAAAGAAAAAGATTTGTATTGTAAGTGATACCAATGTGGCTCCTTTGTATCTGGAAGCCGTAAAAAAAGAACTGGAAGGCTTAAATATCTTTGTACATATCTTTGACGCAGGTGAAAGAAACAAGCATCTCGGAACGGTTTCCGAGATATACGACACTCTTATTTACAATAAGTTTGACAGAAAGGATATATTGTTGGCACTTGGCGGAGGTGTTGTAGGAGATATATGCGGTTTTGCGGCTGCAACATACCTTAGAGGTATCGACTTTGTGCAGATTCCTACGACATTGCTCTCACAGGTGGATTCAAGTATAGGCGGAAAGACAGGCGTAGATTTCAAACATTACAAAAACATGGTGGGCGCATTCTATATGCCGAGGCTTGTATATGTAAATATAAATACATTGAATACATTGCCTAAGATTGAGTTTACTTCAGGAATGGGTGAAGTTATAAAGCACGGTTTGATATTTGATAAAGATTACTACTATTGGCTTTTTGACAACAGTGAAAAAATCCTTGCAGGAGAGCCGAAAGCATTGGCACATATGGTACTTGTCAGTCAGAAGATCAAAAAGCAGGTGGTAGAAAACGATCCTTATGAAAAGGGGCAAAGAGCGATATTAAACTTCGGACATACACTCGGACATGCCATTGAAAGAGAGAAAGAATTTGTATTATCACACGGACAGTGTGTAGGGCTTGGCATGCTTGCGGCATTTGATATATGTATAAAGAAGAATAAGCTTACGGAAGGCGACAGGAATTTTTTGAAACAACTTATGGAGGTTTATTCATTTGATACGGATACAAATATGGATGTGGAGAAAGTGTTTGAAGCCACATTTAATGATAAGAAGATGGAAGCCGGAAAGATAAAGTTTATTCTTTTGGACGGTATCGGAAAGGCCTTTATTGACAGAGAGGTGTCAAAAATTGATATGTTGGAGGCGTTAAATAGCATATGCAAAAGAGTATAAATAAGTTTATTTTATTTTTGGTAATGGTGGCGGTATTGGTAGGAGTAGACCAGTGGAGCAAATATGAAGCAATGACCAAACTTGGAAGAAGTGAAGCATATCCTCTTATAAAGAATGTACTTTATTTTTGGTATTCGGAGAATGCAGGCGCGGCTTTCGGAATATTGCAGGGTAAGCATATTTTCTTCTTTATAATTACTGTGGTCGTTTTGATAGGAATATTGTACCTGCTCTTTAAATTGCCGAATGACAGACATTTTCTGCCTTTGCTTTTTTGCGGAAGTTTGATTTTTGCAGGCGCACTTGGAAATTTTATAGACAGAATTGTAAGAAACTATGTGGTGGATTTTATATACTTTAAGCCGATAAATTTTCCTATATTTAATTTTGCGGATATCTGTGTCACTGTAGGGACATTTTTGCTGTTTTTATGTCTGATATTTGTATATAAAGAAAATGAATTGGAATTTTATAAGAAATAGTTTGGAGATAAATGGATACCTTTGAAATAACGGTGGAAGAATCTGATATCGATAAAAGAATAGATTTATTTTTGGTAGGCAATCTGGAGAGCTTTTCAAGGTCATATATTCAGGATTTGATAAAAAAGGGCAAAGCCACGATATCCGGTAAGACTGTGAAGGCAAATTACAGGCTTAGAGAAGGTGACAGTGTGGTGTTGAGTATACCGAAACCTAAACCTCTTGAGATTTTACCTGAGAATATTCCTCTTGATATACTCTATGAAGATGACGATGTTATACTGGTGAACAAACCTAAAGGTATGGTGGTACACCCTGCTGCAGGTCACTACGGCGATACTTTGGTGAATGCGCTTCTTTATCACTGTAAGGATAATCTCTCAGGCATCAACGGAGTGTTAAGACCCGGGATTGTACACAGAATTGATATGGATACTACGGGAGTTATTATTGTATGTAAGAACGATATGGCACATCAGCATATTGCACAGCAGTTGGCAAATCACAGTATAACAAGAAAGTATGTTGCCATTGTAACAGGTAATATAAAGGAAGATGAAGGTGTAATAGACGCCGCCATTGCAAGGTCAAAAAGTGACAGAAAGAAGATGGCTGTGGATGAAAACGGTAAAAGAGCGGTAACACATTATAAGGTAATTGAAAGATTAAACGGTTATACCTATATTGAATGTGTGCTTGAGACCGGAAGAACTCACCAAATCAGAGTACATATGTCATATATACACCATCCTCTGCTTGGTGATGAGGTATACGGACCTAAAAGCGGTATGAAATTGCAGGGACAGTGTTTGCACGCCATGGTACTCGGATTCATTCATCCGAGAACAAATGAGTATATGGAGTTTAGTGCACCGATACCTGAGTACTTTAATGAAATCTTAAATAAATTTAGAAAAAATTAAATGAATATTCAGATATGTTAGCATAAACACAGGTCAAAAAGACTGTATTTAATGACAAATATATACATTGTGCTTTTTTTGTTATATAATAATGTTATAGATTATCTGTAGTTTTGTTTTACTACAGCACTAAAATGCATACATTGATTGTTTAGGAGGTTGGTATGGACAAAAGATTGGTTATTACTATCGGTAGACAGTGTGGAAGCGGTGGAAGAAGGATAGGACAGATGCTGGCGGAACAGCTGGGCATCAAATGTTATGACAAGGAAATCCTTAACAGAGCCGCAAAAGAGAGCGGACTTGCCGCGGAGCTGTTTGAGACTCATGATGAGAAGCCTACCAGTTCATTTTTGTACTCACTTGTAATGGATACCTATTCTTTGGGATACACATCATCATCATATATGGATATGCCTATAAACCATAAGATTTTTTTGGCACAGTTTGACACTATCAAGAAACTGGCTTCAGAGGAGTCATGTATTATCGTAGGTAGATGTGCGGATTATGCTTTGGCGGACGATCCTAATGCTTTTTCAGTATTTATTACCGGAGACGATGATGATAAGATCAAGAGAATTATGGAAACAAATAATATCGATGCCAATAAGGCAAAGGATATTATGATAAAAACAGATAAGAAAAGATCAAGTTATTACAACTACTATTCAAGCAAGAGATGGGCTGATTCAAGAAGCTATGATATGTGTGTAAACAGCACAAAACTTGGACTTGAGGGCAGTGTGGAGCTTATAAAAACATACGCAAAGATAAAAGGTTTACTATGAGAAAAAAATTGATTTGTCAGGCAATTATCCTGGCGGGAATATTGGCTGCATGCGGTACAAATAATAAGAGCGCTAAAGTTGACGAGAGTAAGGTAAGTGTGGAAAGCAGTGTTGCAAGCAGTGACGGCAGAGAAGCTACCGATATGAAGGTGGTCAAAAAGAATGTGACGGCATCAAAGGAAGAGACGAGTACACAGGAAAGTACTACAGAGGCTACTACAGCATCGGTGACCGCTGTGGCGGAAACCGCTACAGAGTCTAAGAAAGAAAGTGAAAAGCAGGAAGCATCAAAGCCTGAACAGGAGACATCAAAAAAGAGCGAAGAGACCACAAAGGCTAAGGAGTCAGGTGAAATAGGACTTGATCCGAACTGGGAGTATGCTTCATTTTCAAAGATACATTCGGGAAGTGCCGTATTATATAAGCCAAGTGAGAAAGGAAACGGAATTACTATAGCGGTAAATGCAGGACATGGTACCAAGGGAGGTTCATCACAGAAGACACTTTGTCATCCTGACGGAAGTGCAAAAGTGACAAGCGGTACTACAAAGGCCGGAGCCACTACAGCTGTCGCGGTATCTGAGGGTATGACATTTGAAGACGGAACACCTGAGAGTACTGTTACTTACGAGATGGCGAAAGTTTTGAAGACCGAGTTACTCTCAAGAGGATACAATGTGCTTATGATTCGTGACGGAAGTGATGTTCAACTTGACAATATTGCAAGAACGGTTATTGCCAACAATAATGCGGCTGCACATATTGCACTGCACTGGGATTCCACCACATCAAACAAGGGTGCATTCTATATGGGAGTACCTGAGGTGGATTCATACAGGAGCATGGAGCCTGTAGCTTCAAACTGGAAAAAGCATGAGGCACTCGGCAAATCGTTGATAAACGGACTTTCAGCAAACGGTACAAAGATATTCAGTAAAGGTAGAATGGAGATGGATCTTACACAGACCTCTTATTCAACCATTCCTTCTATAGATATTGAGCTTGGTGACAAGAAATCGGATCACGGGAAAGACACACTTAAGAATCTTTCAAAGGGAATAGCGGATGGAATAGACAGCTACTTTGGAAGATAAATAAAAATACCGGAGTATTATGGAAAACAAACTGAAATATTTAATATGTCTGCTTGCTCTTATATTACTTAGTGCATGTGGAGGAGTCGTAAAAACTGATATGAGTTTTGACGACTCTTTTTCAGGAAGCAGAGTGATGACATATACAATTTCAAATGCAGATTATACATCATATGTCCAAAAGGATTTGGCGACTGTAGAGTCTGTACTTAAAGAACTATGTCCGCCTGATATAGAAATCACTTCGGTAAATCAGGATGAAAGCAATATAGTGGCTACATTTACTATAAACTTCACATCAAAGGATGAGTACGAGGAAAAAATCGGCAATATACTTAAGACTGTATGCAGTGATATCGTACCTAAGGCAATATTCCTAAGATCAAATACAGCCTTTGCAAAGAGAGTTGTATATCAGGAAAACTTCGGCAGTGACGATTTGTTAAAGTGGATGAGTGACGGAATTGTAAAAAATAATTACATTACATCATCTTATGAGACATATATTTTTTCATCGGATTATATAAGTCTTCATATAAGTGGAAATGAATATGCCAAGGACGTTAAGATGAGTATTATTGATGTGAACTCTGCAAAGTATCTTCCGATAAACAGTGTGGACTTCAACACAGTTGTCAATAAAGACAGTACTGTAGACAGGACTATTGAAGTGAATATTCCAAATTCTACATATAAAGAGGCAAAGGACGATATAGATCGGTTTATGTTAAAGAGAGTAGGAAATATCGGAAGCGGTAAATGGGTAGAGAAGGGCGGCTCACATATATTCACTATTGACGGTAAAGCACTTAGTCTTGACGATTGTAAGCAAATGACTGAAACCTTTACAGGGAAGAAGGAAAACTCCGGATTTACGGTGGGGGATGAAAGCACAGATGCAAGCGAGAGAGGTTCACAAGGAGATGAAGCAAAGGATGGTATAGACGATACTATTGACAGGAAACATTTGTTTTCAAAGAATATATTTATAAACGAGAACATCAACCTTGAGGATTATATCAGCAATGGTGACAAGACGGTAAGATTCAACTACTATGTCAATCCGCAAAACAACTACGGCGGAGATGTAATTGATGCCTCAGGTACAGAGAAAAACATTTCAATGGCTTCATTTGACAGTGATAAAAATGAACTTTTGTTTAGCGGGAACAGTTCGGTATTTGATATCAGTATGGATGTAAATATTGTTCCTTCAGTGAGCAAATATAAGCACATTGTTACGGTCAGTCCTACAGGCAAGATAAAAAGAAATATTACAGTTGTATTTAAAGACTCATTTACAGATGAGGATAAAAAGACACTTGAAGCCAACTTAAAAAAGGCATTTGCAGATACAAGGATTAAGGTAGGCAAGCTGTTACTGAAGGGTAAAAACCTTGAAGTAAAGATAACTTCTGTAGGCACTCTTGATGAAGATGTGAAGATGTGGGAAAAAGCTACAGATTATGACAGAAACAGTTCGGCTTTGGATATTGACAAAAAGGGATATCTTGAAGACAGGCAAAAAATAAGTTTTACAGATGATTTTACACCTGAGATATTTACAATTGGAACTATAGGTTCATATGAGTACAGGGTAAAGGGTATCGGTAAATCTTTAGCAAGAGGTGATTATTTCGGAGGAGGTTTTGACGATGTAACCGCCAAGTTTAAGGGAAGCGACTTTGTTGTAAAGGGAGATAATGTGGTAGCTGCACATATAAGTTTCCCTGAGTTTACAAGTATTCGCACAAATTATTTCAGATATCTTATTTTTGCCGCTGTCGCACTTATCTTAATTCTTATATTGTTAACAGCGATTATAGCTTTGATAAAGAAGTCAAAGAAAAAGAAGGCGCAGGCAGGTGGAAGCAATCAGGTTGACACAGGTAATAAGACAGTATGTTGTCCGCACTGTGGAGCAAAGAACAATTAGAGAGATAATTTTTGCTTAAGTTGCGGCAAAGAAATCACATGACAAAAAGGAGAATTATATGTTAAAGAATATAAAAAGGACAAAAAATAATGATCTGGTTATTAACAGTAAAGGACTCAGTGTATTAAATATTTTATGTATTTTATCTGCACTGTTTGTCATATTTTTCTTTATACCTATAATAAAGGTGGATTTTAGCGCAGGCTTTTTGGGAGATGATTTTAAAAAGAGTTTTTCGATGTTCAGCGCATTGTTGATAGATCCAAGTGAAAGTGTTGTAGGACAGCTCGCTGCAATTAAAGGCCCTATACTTTTGTTTTTATTTTATCCTATTGCAAATATAGTATTGTGGGCGCTTAACAAAAAGGCTACAGGCAACAGAAGCTATATATTTGTACATATAATTTATATTTTGAATGTGTCTTTAGGATTTGTAGAGTTCACTTCAACAAACGGCGTATCAGGCATGCATGCCTCATTTTTAAGCGCTACATTCTTTGCCTGGATATTGGTGATTTTGCTGTTTATAAACCTTATACTTTCAATATACGGTATTTTAAAAACGGGTAGAACCGAGATAGATGAAAATGCCGTAGCACTTGATCTTAATGTTGACTATGCAAGGGAAATATTAAATAAAGCCGGAAGCATGGCAAACAGTGTAGCAAGTAATGTATCCGCTGCCACAAGTAAGGCAGGTACAAAGACTGTGGTATGTGATAAATGCGGTGCAACTTGCTCCGAGTCTTCAACATTTTGTAACCGTTGCGGTAATAATCTTGAAAATGTCAAGAAGATGCAGACGCAGGGCAAGGTTTCAAATGAGCCTGCAAAAAATACTGTAGTATGTGACAACTGTGGTGCCGTATGTAAAGAGGGTACAAGCTTTTGTACAAAATGCGGTAATAAGCTTGGTGGCACAAAAAATACAAGTGATATTGTGGATGAGACTGCAAAGCTTGCAAGAGAGATAGCAGGCAATGATATTGCGGCAAGTAAAGAAGAGTCGGGTAAAATTAATTTGACTAAGGATGATACAAATTCAAAAGGGATATCCCTTTCTAAATAAAATATTAAGAAGTTGACTTAATGTTTGTAGGGTGGGTTTTTCCCACCTTTTTTTATGGAAATATACTTTTTTTATTCTGTTTTTCTTAGTGTATATTATTTTTATCTATGATAGAATATAGAAGAATACTTCTTGAAAGGAGCATTACTCCAGATGAGAGATGATGATTTGTACAAGGAGCTTAGTGAAGCGGACAGTGAGGATCTTGAAAAGTATTTAAGAGATCTGGCTAAGCTCAAAAAAATAAGAGAAGAAGAGAAACTAAAAGAAGAAAATGAAAAACTGCAGAAGACCTTAAGCGAAAATAATAAAAAGCTTGAAGAGATTGGAAAGAATATAAGAAAAGTAGAAAAGAAGGCTGATAAGATAAATATTATCGGCAACAAGTCTTCAAAGCCCAAAAGCGGTAGGAACATAAAGAGCAATGTAAGCGAAGACGTAGAGACTGAGGGTATAAAGATACCTTTGCCTAAAAGTAACCAAAAATCGATAGTACGAAAGAGTGACAGTTTAAGATTCAGCGAGCCTAAGGAAGAATCTCGTAAAAAAACGGTACAAAAGAAGGTACAAAAACCTGTTACAAAAAAGATTGTAAAGACAAAAAAAATTACCAAGAAGATAAATGTAGGTCCAAGTTCAAGGCAGCTTAAGAAAGCACAAAAGCAGGCAAAGGCAATTGAGGCAAAGCAAAAGAAGCCTAAAAAGAAGAGAGGGTTTCTTGGCAGACTGATTTTGCTTATACTTTTGTTTACTATAGTCGGAGGAGGTACATACTTTGCATTTCACTATGTCAAAGACCAAAAAGGATACTATACCATAGCAGTATTCGGTGTGGATTCAAGAGACGGAAATGTAGGAAAAGGCGCTTTAAGCGATGTGAATATGATAGTAAATGTAAACAGAGAGACAGGAGATATACAGCTTGTATCTATTTACAGAGATATGTATTCGATGATAGACAGCGAAGGTAAGTTCCACAAGTTTAATCAGGCATATGTTGAAGGCGGACCTGAACAGGCTATGCAGACACTGAATCGAAACCTGGATATGGATTTAAAGGAATATATTACGGTGAACTGGAAAGCGGTTATTGACGCCATCAATATTTTGGGAGGTGTCGACCTTGAGGTGACTGATGCGGAGTTTAAATACCTGAATTCATTTATCGTAAAGACGGTTGAGGCGACAGGTGTGGGTTCACACGAGCTTGAACATGCCGGAATGAATCACCTTGACGGCGTACAGGCTGTAGCCTATGCAAGATTAAGACTGATGGATACCGACTTTAACAGAACCGAAAGACAAAGAAAGGTAGTGAGATTGGCATTTGATAAGGCAAAGAGTGCCAATTTCTCAACATTGTACAGTATTTTGGTAGCGGTATTGCCACAGACTTCCACAAATGTAGGTATAAATGACCTTATACCTTTTGCAAAGGATATATCAAAGTATCATTTAAGTGAGACTGCAGGTTTTCCTTTTGATAAGGATACCAAGAAGATGCACAGAAGAGATTATGTTGTACCTGTTACGCTTAAGTCAAATGTAATTGCACTTCATCAGATGCTCTTTGGAAAAATTCCGGGATATACATACACACCGAGTGAGGAATTGATAAAGATAAGTAATAAGATAATCAAGGACTCGGGGCTTGGTGCCGACAAAGAGGATACCGATGTCAGTATAGATACCGATTTGGAAGGTGCTATCGGAATATCTCCACATAAAGATGACGGTGAAACCAAAGAAGGCGAATATATAGAAGACAAGAGTAAGGAAGACGAATCGGGTGATGAAACGCGGCAAGATGAGAGCAGCGATGAAACCGGTTTGGAAAGTCAGAGTGAAACAGGTAGTGAATAAAGGAGAAATAAGAGTGGATATAAATATTTTAGTGGTAGATGATGAAAAAGAAATAGCAGATTTGGTGGAGATATATCTTGTAAGTGACGGTTATACCGTTTTTAAGGCAAATAATGCGGAAGACGGACTTGCTATAATAGAAAAAGAAGAGATTCATCTTGCAATACTTGATATAATGATGCCGGGTATGGACGGACTTGAGATGTGTAAAAAAATAAGAGAAAAGCACAATTTCCCTATTATCTTGTTAAGTGCCAAGAGTGCGGACATTGATAAGATACTTGGTCTCGGAACAGGGGCTGACGACTATGTGACAAAGCCTTTTAATACTTTGGAGCTTACAGCCAGAGTAAAATCACAGCTTCGCAGATACACTCAGCTAAACCCTAACAGTACTGTGGTTGAAAAAGAGGACACTAATGAGATTAGACTTAAGGGAATGGTTATCAATAAGGAAAACCACAAGGTCATAATAGACGGCAATGAAGTAAAGCTTACACCTATTGAGTTTGATATTTTGTATTTGCTTGCAAGCAATGCCGGAAAAGTATTCTCTACAGACGATATATTTGAAAGAGTGTGGAATGAGAAGGTATATGAAGCCAACAATACCGTAATGGTACATATCAGAAGGCTTCGCGGAAAGATGAATGAAGATTCAAGAGAAAATAAGATTATAACTACTGTTTGGGGTGTTGGATATAAAATTGAGAGATGATTTAGAAAAGAAATTTCAGACTAAAGTCATAGTAAATATCCTCTTCAGTCTGGTGGTTTCTATTTTGGTAGAGACCTTGGTAGTAAGCAATATTTCGGTTTTTTCGGGATTACATATAATAAACCATGAAAACGATACTCTCTTGGTAAGAGGAAGCGGAAGTGATTTGGTAGTCATACTTGTTTTGGTGATTTTCGGTATAGGTGTGTTTACCGCAACATTTTGGGGTCTACAAAGGAAATCATTTATATATATAGATGATATACTCCATGCAATAAAAAAGATGTCTGCAGGAGACTTGAATACCAATATTGCGGTAAAGGGCGACAACGAGTTTTCGGAGATAGCTGCAAGTATCAATAAGATGGCAAAAGAATTAAGGTCTCTTATGGACAGTGAGCGAAAAAACGAAAAATCCAAAAACGAGATGATTACCAATATTGCGCATGATTTGAGAACTCCGCTTACATCGATACTCGGGTATCTTGATTTGATAAACAAGCGAGATTTACCTGAGGATACCAAAAAGGAATATATAAATATAGTATATGAGAAAGCAAAAAAACTGCAGGATTTGATAGAAAGTCTGTTCAGCTTTACAAAGACCAACTCTTCAAAGCTTGTGCTGAAGGTGGATAAGATAGATATTATAAAGCTGTTATGTCAGCTTATGGAAGAGTTTTATCCTAACTTTGAAAAAAGCGGTATAACCTGCAGTGTAAATACAAATATCGACTCATATGTGATAGACGGAGACGGTACTTTGCTTGCAAGGCTTTTTGATAATCTGATAAACAATGCCATAAAATACGGTGCCGACGGAAAGAGGATTGATATTAAGATTACCGCAGAAAAGAAGATAGTAAAGATTGCGGTGATAAATTACGGAAAGGTAATTCCTCAAAATGAATTACCGCTAATCTTTGATAAGTTTTACAGGGTGGATCAGGCCAGAAACTCAAATACAGGAGGAACAGGCCTTGGACTTGCAATAGCAAAGAATATTACAGAATTGCATCACGGTGTTATCGAGGTCACAAGTGATCTTGGCGGAACCGTATTCAGTGTGACATTGCCAAAGGAGTTAGATGTTGAAAGAGAAAATTTTAAAGGATTTGAATAGGATATTTGTATTCTTATTGCTGTTCTTTTGTTTTATTGCAGGTATTCATATCAATTCTTTTGCTACAGATAAAGAGAATAATAAAGTAACCATGGATATAAGTTATGGTTACGGAAATATTGCAAAGGGAGGGAGATACCTCCCTATTCATGTATTTTACAGTAATTTCTCTAAACAAAAATTTGACGGGAAAATATCGGTTGAATTTACGGAAGAAGACAACAGAAGATATGCATACGAGTACAATGTAAGCTTGGATGCACAGAAGAGTCTGTTATCAGATTATTATATCAGAATAAGCAATGATGTGAATACAATAGAAGTATCTCTAAAAGATGCCGATAAAAAGACGGTTGAAAAAAAGGTGCTTTCTTTGAATATGGAGGCAAACAGGTCCAATTTATTGGTGGGGCTTTTAAGTGACAGCCAAAACCAAATAAACTATTTTAATGATGTTGCAATAAATTTCGGACTTATGAATCTGAAGACTGTCAATCTGGCAGCAGGCTCTTTTCCTAAATCATATTCAGGGCTTGAACAGTTGGATATGATAATTATCAGCAATTTCAGAATAAGAGATTTGTCAAATGAGCAGTCAAGAGCACTGATGGATTGGGTAAAGCGAGGCGGAGTATTGCTTATCGGTACAGGCAAGAGGGCAAATGATACTATAGGAAGATATGCACCGGAGCTTTTGGAGGATATGTATGAAGCTCCAAGTATGAGGACGGTTAAGTTCAGCTTCAACAATGAAGACAAACAGATAGATTTGGACACTGTCAATATAAATTTACATGGCGGCAATGTCATAATATCTGACGGCGATTTCCCGCTGATAACCTCTGTAAATAAGCAAAGAGGTCTGATAGCGGTTGCAGGCTTTGATTTTTGCGATCTGTCACAGTTTGCCAAGGATAATACACAGTTTGCCAGGTATATAGTTGCAAGTGTGCTTGGAGATGAGAGAATTGATAAACTTGCAAAGCAGTATGAAGTATCCGACAACACATTTCAGAATGTGGAGCCTATACTGAATTCATCGGAGAC
This sequence comes from uncultured Lachnoanaerobaculum sp., assembly GCF_938015485.1. Lineage (GTDB taxonomy): Bacteria > Bacillota > Clostridia > Lachnospirales > Lachnospiraceae > Lachnoanaerobaculum. The sequence goes on from NZ_CALLVU010000088.1 coordinate 29,959, forward strand.
AAAAAAACTTCCGGCCATGCCTGTTTATACACTTATAATAATAGCGTATATATTGATAATAGGCCCTGTTTTATTTATTTATCTGAGAGATTACGGACTTGCGATTTACTACAGAAAGGCTGTATTGCTTATATCTTTTTTGTTTCTTGCTGTAGTACTTATATACAACGGCAGAACAAGGTTTACCACAACTTTTTATAATTATGTGACGGTATATGAGGCAGGAGACTCGGATGTTTCGGAGTCTACATATGTGAATCTGAGAAATCCTTATAACAGGCCTTATGATGTGGTGGTTGACTCCAATTATTCCATTGTTCCGATAATAAGAGATATAAAAGACGGCGACAATAACAGAGAACTCAAAAGAAGCACATCAATAACTATTGATAATACTGAGTTTACAAAGAATGTACATATAAATCATATAGGTGCGTTTTCGTCAAATATCTGGAAACTGGATAAAACAATTGAAAACCTCAATAATGAAGGTTTTACAGGTGAAATCAATTTTTTTGACGGAAACCTTAATGTGGAGATTACAAATAACTACGACTACAAGGTAAAGAACGCTACACTGATTTTGTACGGTAAGATTGCGATACTGGGAGATTTTGAAGCGGGAGAGACAAGACAGATAGACAACTGTGAGCTTATAAACATACCTCTGACAAACTTTGATATAACCGCAAGGCTTATTACAGGTATGGAAAAGTATAATACAATAAATCAAAACGGCAATGCAAACGGAATTGATACTGAAAAGTATATGCAGCTTATGAATGTATCAAACTTTATATCATTTTACCTGAAAGAAAATTCAAACGGTTATACGGCGGATGCGAGAATAATTGCATTTTCGGAAGTGCCGTTGTCAAACCCTATCTTTTTTAGCAATACTATGGAGGGAAGCGGGTTGACTCTTTTAACATCTGTTATACCTGTAAACTCCATTGAGGACGGAAAGGTATACAGACAGTCGCTTCTCAAGATGCCTTTAGTATTAAGCGGAGATTATTCATATATAGACAATGCGCTAAGAAGCAGTGATGCTACGGTTTTGGAGTATTTTCTCGGAGATAATATAAATATTGAGGAGGTAAAATTTGAACAGATATCGGACGTTTTCTCAAATCAAAAGTACAGTGATAAAATAAAACTGTTTAAAGGAAATATCGCTCTTTATAATTTTAAAACCGGAAACTTTGATTTTATTTCACAAAATGAGTTTTCTATAATAGATCTGCTTACATATCTGTCGGATACAAACACTATAAGAGTGAGGTATTCAAATATAGAAAACAGTGATTTGGAGACGGCACTGCCGATGATATCTGTATTAGGTGTGGAAAAATAGATGTTGGAATTAAAAAACTTATGTAAGTCATACGGAAGGCATATTGCATTGTCAAATCTCAGTTTAACGATACCTGACGGTGCACTTTACGGTCTGGTAGGCCCTAACGGAGCAGGCAAGACAACAGCAATAAAGTTGATTTCGGGAATTATGTTGCCTGACAGAGGTGAAATACTCTTTGACAATGTAAATTTGGTTAAAGAAGAAAGAAGCGCAAAGGAAACTGTAGGGTATGTTCCGGATGTTCTCGGAATATATGACGATATGACAGTATTTGAATATATGGTGTTTTTTGCCTCTACATATGGGCTTACAGGCTATATAGCCGGAAAAAAGATTGAGATACTTTTAGAACAGGTGGGAATGACTGATAAAAAAGATTTCTATCTTAATGAACTCTCAAGAGGAATGCAACAAAAACTTTGTGTTGCCAGAGCGCTTATACATGACCCGGCACTTATTATCATGGATGAGCCTGCAAGCGGACTTGATCCGAGAGCGAGATATGAGTTGAAGGAGCTTTTGCAGGAACTTAACGGCGGAGGCAAGACGGTACTTTTAAGTTCCCATATTTTATCCGAGGTTTCCGAAATCTGTACGGATATAGGGATTATTGAAGGCGGTAAGATAATAATATCGGGAAGTGTGGAAGAAATACTTGATAAGGTGGAGGGTGCCAATCCGATAAAGATTAAGGTACTCAACAATGAAAATTCAGCACTTGAGATATTAAAAAATAATAAAAAAGTTAAAATTTTATCTGTAGATAATGGCTATTTTATGGTATACTTTGATGGTAGGAAGTTGGATGAAGCTAAACTGCTTGAAGACCTTGTAAGAAATAATGTTTTGGTCAGTGAGTTTATAAGAGAGCCGGGCAGCTTGGAATCATTCTTCATCAAAGTTACCAATCATTCCAATGAAAGTGTGATTTTTAGCAATGAATATTAATCCTATTTATGAAAGGGAACATAGAGTAAGTACGAGAAGCTTGAGGCTTTCAACTGCTATCTTAGTTTTCAACTTTATTGTGGCGGGATTTACCTTGATAGAGATGAACGGAGTGGTGGACTATGCAAGGAAGACATCAAGTATCGACTATACATCCTTTTTACAAATCTTTAAGATAGTGGTATTTGTACCTGTTGTGTTGCTTATATTTGTAGGACCGAGTTTTATATCGGGTGCTATAAGTGATGAGAGACATAGAGGTACGTTAGAGATACTTCTCACTACCAAGATGACTGCAAAGAGCATTGTGGCAGGAAAGTTTTTAAGCTTGATGGCTTCAATAATGATTATTTTGGTGTCACAGCTGCCTATTAGTGCTATACTTTTTTTATACGGCGGTATAACTATAGGAGATATTGTAAAGCTTACTCTAAACTTTATTGTGTTCGTAGTACTTTTGATTTCGATGGGTATTTTTTGCTCAAGTATTTCAAGGAAGACAAGCATAGCGACAGTATTGCTTTATTTGGCCGTCCTTCTGCTTTTTATTGGAACTTTGGTTCTTTACTTTTTAGCAGCAAATTCATTCAATATGAATGATAAGAATTTTTTTAGTATAGTTTTTATAAAAGTCAGTAAGTTTATTTTGTTATTTAATCCTTTAGTTAGTATGGATTTCTTATTGTCAAAGATTATGGGTGAAGACAGCTCGGATGTGTTGGTAAGCCTCTTTTGGTACAATAACTGGTTTTACATAAATATGTTTTTGGACTTATCCTTATCTGTTATCTTTTTGGCATTATCTGTAGTAAAAATAAAACCACATGGTAAGACTTGGAGGAAGTATGGCAACAGTAATTTATAAATGTAAAAATTGTGGTGGTCCTGTAAAATATTCGGCAACACTTGGAAAGTTCAATTGCGAATATTGTAATACGGTTTATACAGAGGATGAGGTAAAGTCGCTTGAACGCTTGTCTGAAAGAGATGAAGTGGTGGCAAGCGGTGACGGTAACTACGTGGAATACCACTGCCCAAGCTGCGGAGCAAATATAGTTACGGATGAGACAACTGTAGCTACTACCTGCTACTACTGCAACAATCCTATAGTTTTGACAGGCAAGCTTGAAAGCTCGCAGATGCCTACAAAGGTAATACCTTTTAAAGTAGACAAAAAGAAAGCGCTTGAGTCTTTTGATACTTGGATGAAGAAAAAGAAATTTGTGCCGAAGAGCTTTTACAATGATAAAAAAGAGATAGGAGAGATAAACGGAGTATATTTCCCTTATTGGCTTTACAACACAAGAGTATTTGTGGATTTGGACAGAGAAGGCAGCAGAACCTTTACAAGAAGCGAAGGAGACTACAGGGTAACTTACAGGAAGGATTTCAGAATTATAAGAAAGGGAGATGTAATCGTAAAGAATCTCCCGAAGCTTGCACTTGCAAAGTCAAATAAAGTATTGGTAGAGTCTGTTTATCCTTTTGACTTTAATACGGCTGTAAAATTTGATGCATCGTATCTTAGCGGATTTGTAGCTGAAAAAAAGGATATTGAAAAAGAAGAACTCATGTCGTCTATAGAAGATGATGTATACAAATACTCTACAAGAGTTGTGGACAAGTCCATGACCGGTGAGAAGGTAAGAATAGTAAATAACGACTTCAGAGTACAAAGAGGCAGATTTGAGTATGCAATGTTGCCGGTTTGGGCAATATCTTATAATGATAAGGACAGCGATAAGCAGTACTTTTTCAGTGTAAACGGACAGACAGGTAAGGTCGTAGGTAAGTTGCCTCTTGATATGGCCAAGTTGTGTCTTACCGCGCTTTTTACAATATTGCCGATATTTGCAATAATTACGGCACTGCTGTATTTTACCGATAATATGAAGTCAAATCTTTTTATATACACTCTGATAGGATGTATAGCGGCATATGTTATATATATATTTAAAGTGACATCGGACTACAATATGACATCCTCAGCAGTAATAAACAGGGGTGTAAATCAGATTGATTTTAACAACAACTATGCGGAAAAGATAGAGTATTGTAAGGATATAGATCTCGGTACAAGAGTAATAGGAAGAGAGAGAATACAAAGCAATAAATAACGATATTAAAATATAAACTTTATTATTTTTGATATATGTGTTATAGTTTAAACGATCAAAAAACAGGAGTTTACTATGGAAGTCATAAAATATAAAAGTACAAGGGGTGGACAAGAGGTTGTTGATGCGTCATATGCGATTTTAAAAGGTCTTGCAGATGACGGAGGACTCTATATGCCTGAGAAGTTTCCAAAGTTTGATTTCAAATTTAAGGAGCTTATGCATAAGGGATATAAAGAGACGGCCTATGAGGTAATGAAGCTTCTTTTGAGTGATTATACAAAAGAAGAGCTTATGGATTGTATAGAAAAAGCATACGACGATAAGTTTGATACAAAGGAGATTGCACCGCTTGTAAAGGCGGACGGAGCATATTTTTTGGAGCTTTTCCACGGTGATACCATAGCGTTTAAGGATATGGCACTTTCCATATTGCCGCATTTGCTTACTACTGCGGCAAAGAAAAACGGCATCAAGAATAAGATTGTTATTCTTACCGCCACAAGCGGAGATACAGGTAAGGCCGCAATGTCAGGCTTTTGTGATGTTGAAGGCACAGGTATAATAGTCTTTTATCCTAAGGACGGTGTCAGCAATGTACAAAGACTTCAGATGGTTACACAAAAGGGTGACAACACTGATGTGGTGGCTATCCACGGTAACTTTGACGATGCGCAAAGCGGTGTAAAGAAGATATTTGCAGATAAGGAGTTTGCAAAGAAACTGAAAGAAAGCGGTATTCAGCTTTCAAGTGCAAATTCTATAAACATAGGCAGATTGGTACCACAGATAGCATATTATGTATATGCATACTTAAAGCTTCTTGAAAACGGCGATATTGACGACAATGAAAAGATAAATGTATGTGTTCCTACAGGAAATTTCGGAAATATTTTGGCCGCGTATATAGCAAAGCAGATGGGATTACCTGTGAATAAGCTTATATGCGCTTCAAATGAAAATAAAGTTTTATTTGATTTCTTTGAGAATGGGGTATATGATAGGAACAGGAAGTTTATACTGACTTCTTCACCGTCTATGGACATACTTATTTCAAGTAATCTTGAGAGACTTATTTATTTAAGTTGCGGCGGTGACGGTGAATATGTGAAGAAGCTTATGCAAGAGTTGGCAAGCGGCGGTAAGTATACCGTAACACCTGCCATGAAGGACTTTATGAAGGACTTTGTGGGCGGTTATGCCGACGAAAAGAAGAATTTTGCAGGTATAAAATCTCTGTATGACAGTACAGGTTATATAATTGATACACATACGGGTGTGGCATACTCCGTGTATCAGGATTATAAAAATGCCACAAAGGATATGACCGCTACAGTCATAGCATCTACAGCAAGTCCTTATAAGTTTGCAGACAGCGTGCTTGAAGCAATCTTGGGTGAGAAGCAGAAGATGGGAGATTTTGAAGTCATTGACAAATTGCATGAGATGGGAACACCTGATATTCCAAGAGCGATTTTGGAGATAAAGGATGCACCTGTCAGACATACAAGAGAATGTGACAGTGCAGATATGCAAAAAGAAGTAGAGGATATTCTATTTAATAACAGGAGGTAATTATGTTAGTAACAGCTAAGGAAATGCTTGACAAGGCAAAAGCAGGTCATTATGCAGTAGGTCATTTCAATATCAACAACCTTGAGTGGACAAAGTCCATTTTGGCTGTAGCACAGGAACTTAACTCTCCGGTAATCTTAGGTGTTTCAGAAGGTGCCGGAAAATATATGACAGGTTATAAGACAGTAGCCGCTATGGTAAAGGCTATGATAGAGGAGATGGGAATTACAGTTCCTGTAGCACTTCACCTTGACCACGGTTCATATGAGGGATGCAAAAAGTGTATCGAAGCAGGTTTTTCTTCAATCATGTTCGACGGTTCACACCTTCCTATAGAAGAGAACATTGAGAAGACTAAGGAGCTTGTAAAGCTTGCACATGAGAACGGCATGTCTATCGAAGCTGAGGTCGGTTCAATCGGCGGTGAGGAAGACGGAGTTATCGGAGCAGGTGAGTTTGCAGACCCGCAGGAGTGCAAAAAGATTGCAGATCTTGGAGTAGATTTCCTTGCAGCAGGTATCGGAAACATTCACGGTAAGTATCCTGCAAACTGGCCGGGACTTAACTTTGACGTACTTGCCAAGGTACAGGAGAAGACAGGTACACTTCCGCTTGTTCTTCACGGCGGTACAGGTATCCCTGCGGATATGATAAAGAAAGCCATTACTTTAGGTGTTTCAAAGATTAATGTAAATACAGAGTGTCAGCTTGCATTTGCAGACGCTACAAGAAAGTACATTGAAGCAGGTAAGGACCTTGAGGGTAAGGGATTTGACCCGAGAAAGCTTTTGGCACCGGGTGCAGAGGCTATCAAGGATACAGTAAGAGAAAAGATTGAACTTTTCGGTTCAGCAAATAAAGCTTGAGAATAATTAAGGGGCAGCCGCTAAAACGGCTGCCCTGTTTTACTTTGTAAGTCCTAAAACGAGTACGCTGATATTTATTGCAATCAGTTGAGGAGTGGTAATCAAAGTGACCATAAATTGACCTCAATAAAAATGCTATAATAGTATATTTTAGCATAATTTTATCCAAAATGATAAGAATATATTTGACAAATCAAAAAAATGTGGTAAAGTAGAGTTGATAACCTGTATGGAGATATTATGGACTTATTTGATTATATGAAAGAAGTTAACGAAAAGGAAAGTGCCCCGTTAGCTTCAAGGTTAAGACCTGATTCTTTGGATATGATAGTAGGGCAGGAACATATTTTAGGCAAGGATAAATTCTTATATAGAGCGATAAAGGCTGATAAACTGAGTTCAATTATATTCTTCGGTCCCCCGGGATGTGGAAAGACAACGATAGCAAAGGTCATTGCAAATACCACCAAGTCAAATTTTAAGCAAATCAATGCCACCACAGCCGGAAAAAAGGAGATGGAAGAGGCAATCTCAGAAGCTAAAGTATCATTTTCTATGTATAAGAAAAAGACTATTTTGTTTATTGATGAAATTCACAGATTTAATAAATCTCAACAAGACTACTTGTTACCCTTTGTAGAAGATGGTACAATAATACTTATCGGTGCGACAACGGAGAACCCGTTTTTTGAAGTTAATAAGGCTTTGATCTCAAGGTCAAGAGTATTGGAATTAAAGTCGCTTTCATATAGTGATATAGAATCAATTTTAAATAAGGCAATAAAAGATAAAGAAAGAGGGATGGGAAAATATGAGTTAGATATTTCCGAAGATGCTATAGAATTTATTTCCAAAAGTGCAGACGGAGATGCCAGAAGTGCACTGAATGCGTTAGAATTGGCGATTCTTACAACGGATATTTCAACAGACGGTAAAATTCATATAGATATAAATATTATCAGTGAATGTATTCAGAAAAAGGTTTTAAAATATGATAAGGACGGAAACGGTCACTATGACACGATTTCCGCATTTATAAAGAGTATGAGGGGCTCGGATCCTGATGCGACCATGTACTATTTGGCAAAAATGCTCTATGCAGGGGAAGATATAAAGTTTATTGCCAGACGAATAGTCATATGTGCAGCTGAGGATGTGGGTTTGGCTGATGCAAATGCACTATGTGTTGCAACCAACGCTTTTTTGGCGGTGGAAAGAGTGGGAATGCCTGAAGCAAGGATTATTTTGGCCGAGGCGGCAAATTATGTTGCCTGTGCACCGAAATCAAATGCATCCTACCTGGCTATAAATGCGGCACTGAAGTTTGTACAGGAAAATGTTGATTATGATGTACCGAAACATATCAGAAATGCAAACTATGAGGGTGAAAAAGATTTAGGAACAGGTGTGGGATATAAGTATGCACATGATTATAAAAATCATTATGTAAAACAGCAATATTTACCGGATGAAATAAAAGATTCGGTCTTTTTAAATCTGACAGATATGGGTTTTGAAAAAAATATCAAAGAATATTTAGAAAAAATAAGAAAAGAAAGTTGACAATTATGAAGGAGAAGTTACAAACTTTATCATTAGTACAGTTGAAAGAAATTGCAAGAGAACAGGGATTTAAAGGAGTAAGCAATTTAAACAAAGCAAACTTAATAGATTTATTAGTGGAGTTTTCTGAAAATCAGAATAAACCGATAGCAAAAAGCGAAGGAGGTTCGTCTGAAGTGGCGACTAGAGAGAATTCTTATCAAAGAGATAATTATCAGAGCCAGAACGGTTATTCAAACCAGAATAACTATTCATCTCAAAATAATTATTCAAATCAAGGCGGCTATGCAAACCAGTCCGGATATTCAAATCAGAACAGGAACACATATCATAGCACACAGAGGAATAATGTTATGAATCAAAGCAGAACAACAGGATATAACAATTCATATCAGCAAAGATATAACAATCAGCAGGGTAATAATCAGGGAAATACACCTAATTATTACAACAACCAAAATCAGTACGGCAATCAGTATAACAACCAGTATTCAAATCAGTATCAAAATCAATACGGAAGTAATCAGTACCAAAATCAATATCAAAATCAGCAGGGTTACAGAAATGATTACTACGATCAGTACAGCAGATATCAAAGGGACAGAGATTACACTACAGATATGAGAGAACTTGAGTCGGGTGAGATAGCTGAGGGAATACTTGAAATCATGCCTGACGGTTTCGGATTTATCAGATGTGAGAATTTCCTGCCGGGTGACAATGACGTATATGTTTCACCTGCACAGATAAAGAAGTTCGGACTGAGAACAGGAGATGTTGTGTCAGGAATGAAGAAGATAAAGACATCTACAGAGAAATTTGCGGCACTTCTTTATATAAATACGGTGAACTCAACACCTGCCGATGAATTGGGAGATAGGCCGAATTTTGAAGATTTGACACCTATATTCCCGGATATCAGAATACATCTTGCAACTAATGAAACCAAATCCAAGGCTATGAGAATAGTAGATTTGCTTGCGCCTATAGGCAAGGGACAAAGGGGCATGATAGTTGCACAGCCTAAGGCCGGAAAGACAACACTTTTAAAAGAGATTGCAAAGTCCATTATAGCCAATGAGAAGGATATGCATCTTATGATTGTACTTATCGATGAGAGACCTGAAGAGGTTACAGATATTAAAGAGGCTATTGTAGGTGACAATGTCGAGGTTATATACTCTACATTTGACGAGGTACCTGAAAGACATAAGAGAGTATCTGAGATGGTTATAGAAAGAGCAAAGAGACTTGTAGAGCAGGGGAAGGACGTAATGATACTTCTTGATTCCATTACAAGACTTGCAAGAGCATATAACCTTACAGTTGCACCGAGCGGCAGAACACTTTCAGGCGGACTTGATCCTGCTGCGCTTCATATGCCTAAGCGTTTCTTCGGAGCTGCAAGAAATATAAGAGAGGGCGGCAGCCTGACAATACTTGCTACGGCACTTGTAGATACAGGCAGCAGAATGGATGATGTAGTCTTTGAGGAGTTCAAGGGAACCGGAAATATGGAGATAGTACTCAACAGAAAGCTTTCCGAAAAGAGAATATTCCCGGCAATTGATGTATTAAAGAGCTCTACAAGAAGAGACGATTTACTTCTCAGCGAGAGAGAGGCTTTGGCTGTAAACGCGATGAGAAAAGCTACTGAAAATATGAGACCGGAAGACAGTGCGGAGCAGATTATACAGAAGTTCGACTCCACAGATAACAATGAAGAACTTGTTGAAGATGTTATTGCACATATTGAAGAATAAGATATAGATTTTATGTAACAGTTTGGCATTGCCGGACTGTTACATTTTTGTAAAAGAGAGGTTTTATGAAGGACTATAATGCAGGCAGTATTACAGTACTTGAGGGACTTGAAGCGGTCAGAGTAAGGCCGGGAATGTATATTGGCGGTGTAGGTGTAAAGGGACTCAATCACCTCATATATGAAATAATGGACAACTCCATTGATGAACATTTGGCAGGATATTGTAAAAATATATGGGTGACTTTGAATGCGGACGGCTCATGCACTGTAAAGGATGACGGTAGAGGAATACCGGTTGAGATGCATCAAAAGGGTATTTCGGCAGAGCGAGTGGTACTGTCCACACTACATGCAGGCGGAAAGTTTGACAATGAATCTTATAAGACAAGCGGAGGATTGCATGGAGTAGGTTCGTCTGTAGTCAATGCACTGTCAAATTTTTTGGATATAAAGGTATATCGTGACGGTTATATACATCACGACAGATATGAAAAGGGTGTACCTGTAATCGAGTTAAAAAACGGCCTTTTGCCTACTATAGGAAAGACAAGGGAGACCGGTACAGAGATAACATTTTTACCTGATGATACTATATTTGAAGTAACAAGGTTTAGAGCCGACTGGTTAAAGTCAAGGATGCATGAGAGTGCATATTTAAACCCGGGACTTATACTGCATTTTATCAATAACAGAGAAAATGAGCATGAGGAAAAGACATACCATGAGCCTGAGGGCATTGTGGCATATGTCAAGGAACTAAACAAAGGTAAAGAGGTGATGCATTCACCTATATCATATAAGGGTGTATGCGATAATATCGAGGTTGAGGCGGCTATACAGTTTGTGGATGCCTTTGAGGAGAATATACTCGGATTTTGTAACAATATATTTACTCAGGAGGGCGGAACACATATAGCCGGATTTAAGACCAAGTTTACAGGACTTGTAAATACATATGCCAGAGAACTTGGAATACTTAAGGATAAGGACAGCAATTTTACAGGAGCGGATACAAGAAACGGTATGACCGCAATAGTAAGTATAAAGCATCCGAACCCTATGTTTGAAGGACAGACAAAGACCAAGCTGGCTTCTGCGGACGCCACAAGAGCCGTACTTACCGTGACAGGAGATGAGCTTACAAGATATTTTGACAGAAATGTGGATGTTATAAAGGCTATTATTTCATGTGCCGAGAAGTCCGCAAAGATAAGAAAGGCCGAGGAAAGAGCCAAAACAAATATGCTCACAAAGTCAAAATTTTCTTTTGAGTCAAACGGTAAGCTTGCAAACTGTGAATCAAAGGACCCGAGTAAATGTGAGATATTTATTGTAGAGGGTGATTCCGCCGGAGGTTCTGCAAAGACTGCCAGAAACAGAAACTTTCAGGCTATACTACCTATCAGAGGTAAGATTTTGAATGTGGAAAAGGCATCCATTGATAAGGTACTTGCCAATGCCGAGATTAAGACCATGATAAATACTTTCGGATGCGGATTTTCTGAAGGATACGGAAATGACTTTGATATATCAAAGCTTCGCTATGACAAGATAATACTTATGACTGATGCCGATGTGGACGGAAGTCATATTGATACATTACTTTTGACATTCCTGTACAGATTTATGCCTGAGCTTATATATGATGGACATGTATACATTGCAATGCCGCCGCTTTTTAAGGTGGTACCTAAAAAAGGAGAGGGAATTTATCTCTACGACGAAAAGGCACTTGAAGACTATAGGAAAAAGCACAAGGAAAACTTTACACTGCAAAGGTATAAAGGTCTCGGTGAGATGGATGCCGAACAGCTTTGGGAGACTACGCTTGACCCTGAAAGAAGGGTGTTAAAGAAGGTGGAGATTGAAGATGCAAGGCTTGCAAGCGAAGTGACGGAACTTTTGATGGGCTCGGATGTGGCTCCAAGAAGAAATTTTATACATGAACACGCAAGAGAAGCCGTGATTGACGCATAGGAGGGTATATGGCTGAGAAAATATTGCGAACGGAATATTCTGAGGAGATGCAAAAGTCCTATTTGGATTATTCTATGAGTGTTATCACTGCAAGGGCGATACCTGATGCAAGAGACGGATTAAAACCTGTGCAAAGAAGAGTTCTCTACGATATGAGTGAACTTAGGATATTCAGCGACAGGCCACATCGTAAGTCCGCCAGAATAGTCGGAGATACAATGGGTAAATATCATCCGCATGGAGACAGCTCAATATATGAGACTTTGGTAGTACTCAGTCAGGATTTTAAAAAGGGCATGGCTTTGATTGACGGGCACGGAAACTTCGGATCTATTGAAGGTGACGGTGCGGCGGCAATGAGATATACGGAGGCAAAGCTTGCAAAGTTTACAGAAGAGGTGTATTTAAAAGACCTTGATAAGACTGTAGAATTTGTTTCAAACTATGATGAGACTGAAAAAGAGCCGCAAGTACTGCCTGTCAGAGTACCGAATCTTTTGATAAACGGTGCGGAAGGTATTGCCGTCGGAATGTCCACATCCATACCTACACACAATTTGGCAGAGGTTTGTGATACCTGTATTGCCTATATAAAAAACAGGGATATAGATACAAAAAAGTTACTTGATATCTTACACGGACCGGATTTTCCTACAGGCGGTATCATTGCAAATAAAAAGGATTTGCTTGAAATATACAATACAGGAAACGGTAAGTTAAAGCTTAGAGGTAAGATAGAAGTAGAGCTTGGAAGAAGAAAAAGTGACAAGGATAAGCTTATAATCTCTGAGATTCCGTATACTATGATAGGCAGCGGAATAAATAAGTTTTTGGTGGATGTAGCCAATCTGGTGGAGAATAAGAAGCTTAGTGATGTGGTGGATATCAGCAATCAATCCGATAAGAACGGTACCAGAATAGTTTTGGAGCTGAAAAAAGATGCCGATATTGAAAAGATAAAAAATATTCTTTACAAAAAGACCAAGCTTGAGGATACTTTCGGTGTGAATATGCTGGCCATAGTGGACGGCAGACCTGAGATTTTATCACTTAGAGATATCTTAAAAAATTATATTGAGTTTCAGTATGAAATTACCACAAAGAAGTACAACATTCTTCTCAATAAGGAGCTTGAGAAAAAGGAAATTCAAGAGGGTCTTATAAAGGCTGTAGATGTAATTGACTTGATAATTGCCATACTTCGAGGTTCCAAGAATTTGGCTCAGGCTAAAAAATGTCTGACAAGCGGTGATACCACAGGTATCACATTTAAGGTAAAGTCACTTGAAAAAGATGCAAAGAAGCTCTCATTTACTGAAAAACAGGCACAGGCAATACTTGATATGAGACTTTATAAGCTTATAGGCCTCGAGATAGAAGCTCTTTTAAAGGACAATGAGACTACTCTTAAGAATATAGCGGAATATGAGAATATTTTGAAAAATCACAAAAATATGGATAAACTCTTTATAAAGGACCTTGAAAAAATCAAAAAAGAGTTTGCAATAAAGAGAAGAACTCATATTGAAGACGCCAAGGAAGCCGTATATGTGGAAGAGGAAGTTGCCAGTGAAGAAGTGATCTTTGTTATGGATAAGTTCGGATACTGTAAGTTTTTGGACAGAGGCACATTTGATAAGAATGCCGAGAATATAGAGACTGAGAATAAATATGTGTTCCCGCTTATGAATACGGACAGAATATGTATTTTTTCCAATAAGGGCATTTTATATAAAATAAAGGCGATGGATTTACCTATGTCAAAGCTTAGAGATAAGGGAGTACCTGTTGACAATCTGACAAAGTTTGACAGCGGCAGTGAAGAGATACTTTTGGCTTTAAGTGAAGACAGTATGCAGGGATCTTATATTTTGATGCTTACCAAAAACGGATATATAAAGAAGGTGTCATCAACCGAATTTAAGACAAACAATAAACAGGTGGCTTCCACTAAGCTTAATGACGATGATGTTTTGGTGGGTGTAAAGCTCATTGATGCAGGGATAAAGACAGATATATGTGTATCAAGCAGTGCAGACTATGTACTTAAGTTTAATGTCTCCGAGGTAAATGAATTTAAAAAGAGTACAAGAGGAGAGAAAGCGATAACTCTGGGCTACAATGAGTTTGTAGAAAATCTGTACATATTATCTGAAACAGGTATCGGAAATGTGAACGGAAAGGAAGTAAACCTTTCAAAAGTAAGGCTTAGTCATAGGGGATATAAGGGACAAAAAATCAAGTAAATAAAACATTTTAAAGCAACTGTCTTTGTGTGACGTACAAATGTACGCGTATTGCGAAAAAGTGCTTGAAATATTATTCATGTTGTACTATGATTGCATGCAGTTAAAAAAGTTGTTCAAAAGTTTTGAATGGCTGTTACAAAATACAGATAGATATGGAGAAATGTTATGGATAGAAAATTAAAAGTAGGTGTTCTCGGTGCTACGGGTATGGTAGGACAGAGATTTTTATCATTACTTGAAAATCACCCTTGGTATGAGGTGGTAGTTGTTGCAGCCAGCCCGAACAGTGCAGGCAAGAGATATGAGGACGCTGTAGGCGGTCGTTGGAAAATGACTACACCTATGCCTGAGGCTTACAAAGACCTTATAGTTATGAATGTAAATGATGTAGATGCTGTTGCAAAGGAAGTGGATTTTGTATTCTCAGCTGTAGATATGACTAAGGATGAGATAAAGGCTATTGAGGAGGCATATGCAAAGACTGATACTCCTGTAGTTTCAAACAACTCCGCACATCGTTGGACAAAGGATGTACCGATGGTAGTACCTGAGATAAATCCTGAGCATTTTGCAATTATCGAGTCACAAAAGAAGAGACTTGGAACAAAGAGAGGATTTATCGCAGTTAAGCCTAACTGTTCTATACAAAGTTATGCTCCTGTACTTAACGCATGGAAGGAGTTTGAACCTGAGGAGGTTGTTGTTACAACATATCAGGCTATATCAGGTGCCGGAAAGACTTTCAAGGATTGGCCTGAGATGGAGGGAAATATCATTCCTTTTATCGGTGGTGAGGAAGAAAAGAGTGAGAAAGAGCCTCTTAGAATATGGGGACATATTGAAGGTGACGAGATTGTTCCTGCAACTTCACCGAAGATTACCTGTCAGTGTGTCAGAGTACCTGTACTTAACGGACATACAGCAGCAGTATTTGTAAGATTCAAAAATAAGCCTTCAAAAGAAGAACTTATAAAGAAGCTTGTAGAGTATAAGGGTGAGCCTCAAGAGCTTAATCTTCCGTCCGCACCTAAGCAGTTCATACAGTATCTCACAGAGGATAACAGACCTCAGGTTTCACTTGATGTGGACTTTGAGAACGGTATGGGAGTTTCCGTAGGCAGACTCAGAGAGGATACAATCTATGACTATAAGTTCATCGGACTTTCACACAACACTCTAAGAGGTGCTGCAGGCGGTGCGCTTCTTTGTGCGGAGTACTTGACAGCAAAGAACTTTATACAGGCAAAATAATTTTTTGAATATTCTATCAAAGGCATTTGCATGGCAGATGCCTTTTTCATTGTCAAGTAACATAGTAATATTTACACTAAGTATTGCAAGGGAATAGAAAAATTTGTATAATGTATGGAAATAGCTGTCACATCAGGCTGTGACGGCTTTTTCTTTGTAGAGAGAGGAAAGTTATGGGTATTAAGAAAACTGAATTTGGAAAAACAAAAGACGGTAAGATAGTGAATCTGTATACTCTTACAAATAAAAACGGGTTGAGTGCGTCATTTACCGATTTGGGCGGTACATGGGTGAGTATGCTGGTACCTGATAAGGACGGAAACTTTAAAGATGTATGCCTCGGTTTTGACAGTGTGGCAGGCTATGAGGACAATAAGCCGCATTTCGGTGCTATAATAGGAAGATATGCCAATCGTATAGCAGGAGGCAGGTTCGTCCTTGACGGTAAAGAATTTCAATTATCTATAAATAACGGTAATAATGCGCTGCATTCAGGTCCGGATTACTGGGATAAAAGGATATGGGAAGCAGGAACATTTGAAGATGAAGACAGAGATATGGTTACATTTATGCTGATAAGTCCTGACGGTGACCAGGGGTTTGACGGAGAAGCAAGAATAAGTGTAAGCTATGTGCTTTCAGATGACAATGCTCTTACAATAGGATACAGTTTTGTCTGTGATAAAAAGACGGCTGTCAATCTTACAAATCATAATTATTTCAACCTGGCAGGTGAGGATGCGAAAAATATATATGACCAGGAGGTTGAGATATACGCAGACAGCTTTTTGCCATGTGATGAAAATTCCATACCTACAGGTGAGATAAGAAAAGTTGAAAATACTCCTATGGACTTTAGAAAGTACAGAAAGATCGGTGACGGTATAGACTCAGGCTATGAGGCGACAG
>NZ_CALLVU010000089.1 GCF_938015485.1 uncultured Lachnoanaerobaculum sp.
CTCCCGGAGACGCCACCATTGCAACACCTAAGGTCATAATGAACGGAACTACAGTATGGAAACCTATAGGCATCTCATTCATAAGGCATACCGCTGTAGCACATGCAACTATAGTAATCATTGATCCCGCCATATGTATATTTGCACAAAGCGGTACTACGAAGTTTCTTATCTCCTCACTTACACCGTCATTCTTTGCACACTCAAGGTTTACAGGAATTGTAGCTGCAGATGACTGTGTTCCTATAGCTGTCGTATATGCAGGAATCTGATTCTTGATAAGTACAAAAGGATTCTTCCTGCTTATTGCACCTGCCACTACAAACTGGATTGTTATTATAACCAAATGCATTATTATAACAACAAGGAATACCTTCCAAAGGATACCGAGAATAACGAATGTTCTGCCCGACTTCGTCATATCTACAAATGTACCGCAGATAAACAATGGAAGTAGCGGAATGATTGCCTTATGAAGTACCTTGTCAATGATTGTTGAAAAGTCCTTAAAGCTGTTATAAAGTGTATCTCCTATCTCTTTTCCTCGCATTGCAGACATACATAGTCCAAGTATGAACGCAAGTACCACTGCCGATAATGTATCTATTACAGGCGGAAGTGTTATAGAGAAGAATGCAGCAACAGATTTTTCGGCCGTAGCTTCTATTTGTGCAAGCGCATCGGAACTGATAAAGCTTGGAAAAAGTGTTGATGACACAAGATATGAACCTGAACCTGCTACAAGAGTAGATCCGTATGCAATCACAACAGTAATAAGAAGCAGCTTTCCGGCTCCCTGTGACAAGTCCGCAATCCCCATAGTAACATAAGCCAGAATCATAAGCGGAATTACGAACTTAAGGAATGAACCGAAAATTCCCGACAATGTTACTACAAACCTACATACGCTCTCCGGCAAAAATTGGCCGATCAAAATACCTATAATAATGGCTATGATCAGCTTCGGCACTAAGCCGATTTCATGTTTTTTCATTTAATTTTCCCTTCTAAAAACATGTACATACTCATTTCTGTTGTTATTATTTTATCATATTTTTAAGTAAAGATTAACTTAATTATATAAAAGTTAAGGTTTAAAATCATTTAAGTATCTTATTCATTTGTTGTGCAAAATCTAATTTATAATTAATGTTTCTTTTTGTCTGTTTAATGTATAATATAGTTATCAATCTATATGGAGGGAAAATGAAAAGATTATTTTTATATTTGACAATAGTTGCAATGCCTCTGCTTTTTGCAGGTTGTAAGAAAACCGATACAAATGACTTAAAAAGCATTATGACAACCGAGGCAAACGGAGCCATGTCTCCTACCACAGCATCGTCCGGCGAAAGTAAAACCGCTACCGATAACAAAAATCCTACCGCTGAAGCTAAAAAGGGTATCACCGAACAGGCACAGAGTTTTTCCAAGGATAAAAGTGAGATATCCTATCCTAAGCTTACAGGAAGCAAGGATGATACTTCTCTGAATACTATGATTTCAGATAATGCCAAGCTTGGATTAAGTACATTTGCAAAAGCACCGGACTCCGATGTAAAGATCAAATACAATATAAAGAATCAGAGCGGCAAGAGAATGAGTATCGTATACACAGGAAAAAGCGGTGACAACAATATTATTTTTACAAACAATATCGACCTTGAGAGCGGAAAGAGTATCGGACTTTCAGACTTTGCGGATCCTCTTACAATCGCAAACTATATACTCTCAGACGATGTGGTACTTGAGAACGCTTCCAATGCACAGGCGGCAGGATTTGCAGAGTACAAAAAAACCTTAAGTGTTGACATATTAAAGACTTTACTTGAGGATGCGGACTTCCCGCTGATTAAGGAAAATGACATAAACGAAGGATTTCCTAAGGTATTTTCATACGAATCCGGAGGCGATATCTTTATAGCGATACCTGTATCTCATGAGCTTGGAGACTATGTTCTTGTAAAGTATTCTCCTACAACAAAATAATTCTATGTACTTATATGTTTTTTTGAACTATAATAAGGAGAATTAAATTAAAGATTGAGGTGAAAGATGTCAAAAGTTTATATTAATAAGCATCCATTGGTACAGCACAAGATTTCAAGACTTCGCGATAAAAACACAGGAACCAATGAGTTCAGAGCTTTGGTCGGAGAGATTGCAATGCTTATGGGTTATGAAGCGCTAAACGATCTTCCTACAGAGGAGGTACAAGTGGAGACTCCACTTGAAACTTGCATGACGGAGGTGATTTCAGGCAGAAAACTGGCTGTTGTTCCTATACTCAGAGCAGGCCTCGGTATGGTAGACGGTATTTTAAATCTTGTTCCGGCTTCAAAGGTAGGACATATAGGACTTTACAGAGATGAACAAACTCACACACCTGTAGAATACTACTGCAAATTGCCTAAGCCTATCGAGGAGAGAATAATCGTTGTTACAGATCCTATGCTTGCAACCGGCGGTTCCGCTATAGATGCCATCACACAGATCAAAAAGCATGGCGGAAAGAAAATCAAGTTTATGTGTATAATCGCCGCTCCGGAGGGACTTAAAGCTTTAGAAGAAGCTCATCCTGATATACAGATTTATGTCGGACATCTTGACAGAGAGCTGAATAAAGATGCTTATATCTGTCCGGGACTTGGAGATGCAGGTGACCGAATATTCGGCACAAAGTAATTTAAGCCGCCTTACGGTGGCTTTTTTAATTTAAAAAAGGCCTCAGGACAAAACCTGAAGCCTCATAATTTTTAAAATAAGATTATCTCTTTACATTGAATGCCTTGATACCAGGATATACTGCGCTCTCACCAAGTTCTTCTTCGATTCTAAGCAACTGATTGTACTTAGCAACTCTCTCAGATCTTGAAGGTGCACCTGTCTTAATCTGACATGTGTTAAGAGCTACAGCAAGGTCAGCTATAGTTGTATCCTCTGTCTCACCTGATCTGTGTGAAGATATTGCAGTGTAACCTGCCTTATGAGCCATCTTGATAGCCTCAAGAGTCTCTGAAACGGAACCGATCTGGTTAAGCTTGATAAGGATTGAGTTTGCACATCCGTTATCAATACCCTTCTCCAATCTCTCTGTATTTGTAACGAATAAGTCATCACCTACAAGCTGTACTCTTCCGCCAAGTTCCTTTGTAAAGATCTTCCATCCTTCCCAGTCTTCCTCATCAAGACCGTCCTCAAGAGAGATGATAGGATACTTGTCGATAAGCTTCTTCCAGTGCTCAACAAGCTCTGCAGATGTGAACTCTGTACCTGCCTTTGGAAGTTTGTACTTTCCTACAGTACCTGTCTTCCACTCACTTGAAGCTGCATCCATAGCGATCATGAAGTCAACACCCGGCTTGTAACCTGCCTTCTCGATTGCCTTAAGGATAAACTCGATAGCTTCCTCGTCACCGCCTGTAAGGTTAGGAGCGAAACCGCCCTCATCACCTACGCTTGTAGCAAGACCTTCCGCCTTTAAAAGTGCTGCCAAGTTGTGGAATACTTCAGCACACCATCTGAGAGCCTCTTTAAAGCTTGGTGCTCCAACAGGCATTATCATGAACTCCTGTACATCTACGTTGTTTGATGCATGAGCACCACCGTTTAAGATGTTCATCATAGGAACAGGAAGTCTGTTTGCGTTAACACCGCCAAGGAATCTGTATAGCGGGATGTCAAGTGAGATAGCTGCAGCTCTTGCACAAGCTATAGATACTGCAAGGATTGCATTTGCACCGAGCTTTGACTTATCCTTTGTACCGTCAGCCTCGATCATAGCCTTATCAACCGCATATGTGTCTGATGCATCCATACCCTCAAGTACATCATTGATAACTGTATTTATATTCTCAACCGCCTTTGAAACACCCTTTCCAAGGTAGCGTGACTTGTCACCGTCTCTAAGCTCAAGTGCCTCAAACTCACCTGTAGATGCACCTGACGGAGCTGTTCCTCTTCCGACTGTTCCGTCTACCAGATAAACCTCTGCCTCTACTGTAGGGTTTCCTCTGGAGTCAAGTATTTCTCTTCCGATTACCTTCTCAATTTCTAAATAGTTCATTGGTAAAACCTCCTTTTGGTCTCATATATCGCTTATCTATATGAAATTAACTGTCTGCGACGATAGTATAATAACACAAATCAAAACATAACTCTATATAATTTTATAGTTTTTTGTTATAATGTGAAAATAACCGTTACCGTATTCATTTAGGAGAGTTTATGTCAGATTTCAAATACAGTGAACAAGTTGATATAGAGAATATCCAAAAGCTTAGAAAGATGCTGTCCGAGTTGCCGGCATTCTTCAAAGATTTCTTTAGAGGCATTGAACCGAGGACCCGGTCAAGAACCAGAATCGCCTACGCCTATGATATAAAAGTCTTTTTGGAATTCTTACTGAATGAAAATCCGATTATCAAAAGTACATACTCCAAAATATCCGATATTCCGCTCTCGGTACTTGAAAATTTGTCGGTCACAGATATAGAAGAATTTATGGAGTATCTTAAGTATCGTGACAGTGAAGGCAGGAAAATCTCCAATAAGGAAAATGCCGTAAAAAGAAAGATATCCACTCTGAAGAGCGTCTTTAAATACTTTTATCGTGTAGAAAAAATCAGTGAAAATATTATGGAAAGGGTACAGCTGCCTAAGCTTCATACTAAGGAAATAATAAGACTTGATATAGAAGAAGTCGCTATGATGATTGATGAAGCCGAAAAAGGTGAAGGACTAAGCGACAGGCAAAAGGCTTACCATGAAAAGACCAAGGTCAGAGATGTAGCTCTACTCTCACTGCTGCTCGGCACCGGTATCAGAGTCTCCGAATGTGTGGGACTGAATATTTCAGATGTGGATTTTAAAAATAACGGAATACTGATACACAGAAAAGGCGGCAAGGAAGTCACTATATATTTCTCGGATGAAGTGAAAGAAGCTCTGCAAAACTACTATGATGAAAGAGTCCTTATCCTTGAAGAAAGCGGACATGAAGGAGCTTTCTTTCTATCCATGCAGAATAAAAGAATGTCTGTACGCAGTGTTGAAAATCTGGTTAAAAAATACGCGAGGATAATAAGTCCGCTAAAAAAGATTACACCTCACAAGCTGCGCTCCACCTACGGCACCAATCTTTATAAGGAAACCGGAGATATATATCTGGTGGCGGATGTGCTCGGACACAGTGATGTAAACACCACCAAAAAGCACTACGCAGCTATAGAAGATGACAGGCGAAGAAGTGCAAGAAATGCCGTAAAGCTTAGGGAGAGTTGATCTCCCTTTTGCTTATTCTTCTTTATAGCTTACCACTATAAAGCAACCCGGATGTACTTTCTCGGATTCCATTTTGTTCATCCTAAGTACATCTTTCACATACTCCGCATGTGATACGCCTGTGTTGTTATATTTTCTTGATATACTGTCAAGGCTGTCGCCATACTCGACTTTCACTGTGGTATATCTTATATTCTCTCTATCCATATCAGCTCTTGTGGTATTGGCTCTGCCCAGTAAAAAACTGACTAAAAACAATGTAAAAATAAAAGCTAAAAATAATTTTCTCATATTCCCTCCAAACATTTGTTCTATGTCATAATATTACAATAAGAACATATGTTTGTCAAGAATAAAATCGAACAAATGTTTATCTCATGCTTCTCTTCATTGCTTTTTCTATTTCTCTTTGCTGTGTCTTCTTTGCAAGTGTCTCTCTCTTATCATAGTTTTTCTTACCCTTTGCAAGACCTATTTCCACTTTTACAAGGCTTCCCTTAAGATACACTTTAAGAGGTACTATGGTAAGTCCCTTTTCATTAAGCTTTGCATCAAGCTTAAGTATCTCTTTTTTGTGCATCAAAAGCTTCCTTACTCTGAGCGGGTCTTTATTGAATATATTTCCCTTCTCATACGGGTTGATATGCATACCCATTATGAAAAGTTCTCCTTTTTCAATCCTTATCCATGACTCTTTTATAGAAACATGACCCATTCTCACAGATTTTACTTCCGTTCCGAAAAGCTCAATACCTGTTTCATAGTTTTCCAAGATAAAATAGTCAAAATACGCCTTTTTGTTATTTGCAATAACCTTAATCCCCTCTGCCATTTTTCTCCTTTACAAGTTTGAAGTCAATTCTTTTTGCAAGCCTGTCAATATCGTATACCTTAACTCTGACTTTTTGACCCAAAACAAATTTCTTTTTTGTAAATTCTCCTACCAGCTCATATCCGGCTTCATTGTATACAAAGTAATCACCTTCCAAATCAGCCATTTTTATAAAGCCTTCCACTGTATTTTCAAGCTCCACAAATATTCCGAAGCCTGTAACACCGCTTATTATTCCGTCAAACTCTTCGCCTATGTGATTTAACATATATTCACATTTTTTATACTTTACAGTCTCTCTTTCCGCCTCTTCGGCCCTTCTCTCCATCTGAGACGACTGCAAGGCTACACTGTCCAATATGGACCTATAGTGTTCTATACGCCTGCCTGAAAGTCCCTTTTTTATATTCTCCTTGATTATTCTATGTATCTGAAGATCCGGATATCTTCTTATAGGTGAAGTAAAATGTGTATAATACTTTGCAGCCAAACCGAAATGCCCTACACAAACCGTGTCATATCTTGCCTGCTTCATACTTCTTAGTGCAATTCTTGATATTATAGGCTCGGCATCGCTTCCTTCTATATTTGCAAGCAACTTTTGAAGTTCCTTAGGTGATACCTCATCATTTTTTCTTCTCAGTGTAAATCCGAAGTTGTTGATAAATATTGCAAGACTCTTCATCTTCTCAGGGTCGGGATTTTCATGTACTCTGTAGAGGAAAGGTATATCCTGCCAGAAAAAATCCTCAGCCACAGTCTCATTTGCAGCCAACATAAAATCTTCTATAAGCTTTGTCGCCGCATTCCTGTCATAAGGCTTTATATCGACGGCCTTGCCGTTTTTATCAAGTATCACCTTACTCTCAGGCAGGTCAAAGTCTATAGAACCTCTCTTTGTCCTGGCTCCTCTAAGCAAATCTGAAACTTTCTTAAAATCATAAAACAAGTCTACATAATCGGCATATCTTTTTTTAGTCTCCTCATTACTGTTTGTAATGACTTCATTGACCGCCGTATAGGTCATCCTCTCATTTACATTGATAACGCTCTCACAGATATTGTGGCCTATTATATTGCCTTTTTCATCTATCTCCATAATACATGAGAGTGCAAGTCTGTCCTCGCCCTGATTGAGTGAGCATATGCCGTTACTTAGCTTTCTTGGAAGCATCGGTATTACTCTGTCTACCAGATACACACTTGTAGCCCTGTGAAGCGCTTCTTTATCCAATGCGGTATTTTCTTTCACATAGTGAGTAACATCCGCTATATGTACTCCCAGGTGCCATATATTGCCGTTTTTCTCAAGTGTAATTGCATCATCAAGATCTTTTGCATCCTCACCGTCTATAGTCACAGTTACTTTATCTCTAAAGTCCGCTCTTCCTCTGATATCCTTTTTTAATACATTGGTCGGAATACTCTTAAGCTCATTTTCCACCTCTTCATTAAACTTTTCAGGCAGTCCGAATGACTTTGCTATAGAAAGTATGTCTACTCCCGCATCCGTATTCTTTCCGAGGATTTCAACCACCTTGCCTTCAGGCTTTCTCTTATCTCCACCGAAGTCCGTGATTTCAACCACTACCTTGTCGCCTGTTTTGGCTCCCTTACCCTTTGTTTCAGGGATATATATATCCTTAAAAAGCTTGGTGTTATCAGGCAGTACAAAACCGAATCTGTTGTTCTTTTGATAGTAACCGACAACCTGTACATTGGCATGTTTTTCTATCCCTATAATATGTCCTTCGGCTCTTTTTTCACCGTTTTCCACGTCTATGACCACTTTTACCGTGTCACCGTTCATAGCGTTATTTACATACTCTGCAGGTATAAATATATCCGATTCTCTTCCTTCCACTCTTACGAAGCCGAAACCTCTTTGGTTTGCCATAAATTCACCGATCAAAAAATTATGCTCGGGCTTTCTGTACTTACCTCTTTTTGTTATTTCAAGCTTTCCTTCAAGCAAAAGCTCCTGTAAGACCTCATTAAGCTCATATCTTTTTGCTTTTTCAATACCGAAGAAGGTCGCCAGCTCCTTTGCCTTCATAGGCACATACATCGGACTTTCCACAAAGTCCATGATTACTTTTTTTCTGTTCTCTATAATGTTATACATATCTACCCTTATAAAACTTATAATAAAAAGCACTCGTTTGAGTGCTTTTTATTATTTAACAATATTTAATACTAATGATAAAATCAAAAACAATGCCGCAGCCACCTTGGTAAGCTTCTCAAGCAAACCTTCTACTGAACGTCCTCTGTTCTTACCCCAATATGTATCTGCGATACCGCCTATTGAGCCAAGTCCCTGCTCGTTACCCTCCTGAAACAGTACCACTGCAGTCAGGAAAACACACACTAAAATAAATATTATTGAAATTAACTTATTTAACATATCTACACTCCATTTTATACAAAACTGCTTTTATAATATCACTAAACCATAACTATTGCAAGCAAAGATTACTCTATCTTCACACTGCTTCCACTTTTGCTCTTAGCATCTGTCTGTAAAGACTCGTTAGCGTCCACAACTTTTACATTTGCACTGTTACTTATCCAAGTATTCGGCAATATCTCATAGGAATATTTTACAGTATATTCGCCCTTTTTCTTTGTATCTACATTGCTTTCAACCTTTATTTTACTTCTGTCTATGTCGGTAAATTCACTTCCGTTTTGAAGTTTTGCCGATATCAGATTATCAAATTCATTCCACTCTTTGCCAAGCGCCACCTCGCTGTCACTGCAATCCAGCACTTTTTGAAATTCCACATATACCTTTGAAAGGATATGCCCGTATTTATCCTTTTTTCCAAGGTTCAGTTCAAGTCCGTCTTCATAAATATGCTTTTTTTCGCCCACTATAAAATCATATTTATTCTCCAATGTAAAATCTTTTATAAGCAGTGAATATCCTCTGTCCTTTACCAAATCCTGCAATCCCTTTGTATCCACACTTACAAAGGTATAGTCATTTACAAATGCATCTTTGCTTTCATCTAAGCTGAACATTGAAAAGGAAGCCGTATTTGCATCGCCGAATTTATCGATTATATCACTTGGTAATATATCATAGCTTTCCTCGTCTCTTTTTGCTATACCTACTATTTTACCGTTTGCAAAATCTTCCGTTTTCTCACTTCCGTGGCAGGTGGCAATGCTTAAGTCAAGGTTCTTTTTGATAGGGTATCTGTAGTTTATCTTAAAATCAAAATTATTGTCGGTATTTATCTCATCAATAGTTTTTAAATCATCTACAAACTCATCTTTTTTCTCAGGTAATGATTTATTTTCAATGATTTCCATAGGTAAAGTACCCTCAAACTTCTGCCCTGCAGATATCTTACCCTCTATTTTGATTGTCTTTACTTTATTGAAGTCAAGGCTCTCTCCTGATTTTCTTTGTGCCTCCGTAAGGTTTCCGTCACTTGTCTCATACTTGATATCCACACCTGTTAAATCTCCTTTAAAGATATCAAGATTTGAGTTTATAATCCTGATTGTGGACACACTGCCGTCCGTATCCGACGGCATTACTATGTCCACACTTATATCTCTGTCTACATCTGAACCGTTTTCTATATTTGCACAAAAACAAAGGTTGCTGTATATATCCATATCCAGGATATCCGCAAAGTTCTTTATAGTACTTCTTTTATTGTCCTCGTCACTTACCGATATAAGTGACATTGCATTGGAGCCGTACTCTACCTCTCCGCTCAGATTGTTAAGTACTCTCAGCTTAAACGATGTCTTTACGCCGTTATCATTGCTCTCATAATCCGGATTGACAGGATTTTTAAATATAGCACTTCTTCCTTCTCCATAAGCCCCGGCATCATCTCCGATCAGTAAAGAAGTAAGTAAGATAACAGCACATACAAAAAGGCAAAAATACCTGATAAAAGCTTTACTCTTTTTTTTCCTTCTCCTACTTCTACCCATTTTTTCTCACTTTTCAAAAAACAATACCGCTAAAGACTCATGTAAAAGACTTAAGATCTGATTTTTATATTCTTAGCCTCAAGCTTATTTAAAATTTTATCCATAACTTCATTCACTTCTGTATCCAGAAGGGTTCTCTCCTTGTTTCTGAATGTCAGTGAATAAGCCACAGACTTAAATCCCGCTTCTATCTGGTCACCCTCGTATATATCGAATAATTTGAATGACTCAAGGTTGTTTCCTCCGTTTTGCTCGATAACATCCTCTATCTCGCCTACTAAGATATTTTTCGGCACTACAAGTGAAATATCTCTTGAAGTTGCAGGGTATTTTGCTATTCCCGTATACTTTATATCAAAGTTTACAAAAGGAATAATATTCGGAAAATCAAGAACTGCAATATATGTTCTCTCACCAAGTTTGTAGTTCTCACATACAAGCGGATGTACCTCACCCAAGTACCCTAGGCGTACACCGTCAAGTATTATATCGGCCTTTCTTCCCGGATGTAGAAACTCTTCCTTGCAACTTGGATCATAGTGAAGTTTACCGAAAATTCCTATTGTATATAAGAATTCCTCTACTACACCCTTCATATCAAAGAAGTTTTCCTTACCATAGAAACCAAGTACGAACTGCATTCTCTCATCAGGTAATTCCTTTAGCGGAAGTTCCTTAGGAATATAGATGTTTGCAAGTTCGAAAAGATGAACATCCTTATTTCTTCTGTTGTAGTTGGTTGATAAAGAATTCAAAATGCCGTTTACAGCCTGAGTTCTCATCATCCTGAAGTCCTCACCGAGAGGATTTGAAATCTCTATAGCGTTTCTGTAGTGACTGTCCTTTGAAAGATTCAGCTTATCAAAGACCTTGGCACTTTCAAATGAATAGTTCATTGCTTCCGAGAATCCTAAAAATTTTGCAACTTCTCTTGCAATCTCTTCTATCTCAAGCTTTAAATTGATTCCGCCTATAGTTGCACTTGATTTCGGCAATGTGGTAGGTATCTTGTCGTATCCGAAGAATCTTGCCACTTCCTCTGCAAGGTCCGCCATAAAGTGAATATCCTGTCTGAAGGTCGGAGCCACTATCTCATCAGTCTCTTTATCATATTTTAACTCAATTCTGTCGAAGATTTCAAGCATATCTTCTTTTGATATATTTGTTCCCAGTAACTTGTTAATCCTGTCAGGCTCAAATTTTACCCTTGATTCCACAACCTTTACAGGATATACATCAACACATCCTCCTACAACCTCGCCTGCACCGAGCTCTTCCACCAAAGAACAGGCTCTCATCATTGCATCATATGCATTGTTAGGGTCAAGTCCTTTTTCAAACTTACCTGACGAGTCTGTACGAAGTCCGAGTCTTTTTGATGAAAGTCTGATATTTGTACCGTCAAATGTAGCACACTCAAATACCATTGTAGATACATCATCTGTAATCTTTGAGTTTTCACCGCCCATGATACCTGCAATTGCTACAGCCTTTTTGGCATCATTTATCATAAGAATGTCTTTATCAAGCTTTCTTACAACTCCGTCAAGTGTCTCAAACTCTTCCCCGTCTTTTGCTCTGTCAACTACTATCTTATGTCCTTCAAGTAAGTCGTAGTCAAAGGCGTGCATAGGTTGTCCGTACTCCGCCATTACATAGTTTGTTATATCCACTATATTATTTATAGGTCTTATACCTACGGCACGAAGTCTCTCCTGCATCCATGCTGGTGAAGGTGCAAGCTTGATGTTTTTTACAACTCTTGCAACATATCTCTTGCAAAGCTCATTATCTTTTACTTCAACGCTCAGATAGTCGGCTACATTTTCACTGTTTCCGGTTTCATTTACCTTCGGTAATACAAATTTTTTCTTAAATGTAGCTGCCGCCTCTCTTGCAATTCCTATTACACCGTAGCAATCCACTCTGTTTGATGTTATCTCATACTCAAATACGGCATCTCTGAGTCCTAAAAGCTCTATAGCATCGCTTCCTACCTTTGCATCCTTTGGTAGAATATAGATTCCGCTCTCAGGTGCGTCAGGGAAGTAGTTTTTGTCCTGTCCCAGCTCGTCAATAGAGCACATCATTCCAAATGACTCCACTCCGCGAAGCTTACCTTTTTTTATCTTTATTCCGTTCTCAGGCAAAGGACCGCCGTCATGTCCTCCTGCCACCTTACCTCCGTCAAGTACTACAGGTACCTTATCACCTACAGAAACATTAGGCGCTCCTGTAACTATCTGTATTTTCTCATTGCCTACATCCACCTGACATATAATAAGTTTATCCGCATCAGGATGTTTCTCTATTGAAAGTATCCCACCTACTACTATTTTCTCAAGATTTTTATCTAATTCTTTATAACCCTCTACCTTGGTTCCGGTTAGAGTCATTGCATCTGTATATTCACTTGGTGTCACATCCAAGTCAGGCACATATGCCTTTACCCATGATAATGCTGTATCCATTCTTTACCTCTGCTCTATGTATATTTTGTTGACTAAAACTGCTTTAAAAATCTGATATCGTTCTCATATAACAGTCTCATATCGTCTATCTCATACTTTAAGAGTGCAATTCTCTCAAGTCCGATACCGAATGCAAAGCCGTTATACTCATTCTTATCAACTCCACACATATCAAATACATGAGGATGTACCATTCCACAGCCAAGTATCTCTATCCAGCCGCTGCCCTTACAGAATCTGCATCCGCTTCCGTGGCATTTAAAACAGGTCACATCCATCTCCGCACTCGGCTCTGTGAAAGGGAAATGGTGAGGTCTGAATTTAACCTTTGTATCTTCTCCGAAAAGTTTCTTTGCAAATACTTCAAGTGTTCCCTTAAGGTCTGCAAATGTGATGTCCTTATCTACGATAAGTCCCTCTATCTGGTTAAATGTAGGTGAGTGTGTAGCATCCACCTCGTCAGAACGGTATACTCTTCCCGGACTTAACATCTTTATAGGAAGCTTACCTGTCTCCATAATTCTTGCCTGTACAGGTGATGTCTGTGTACGAAGTACGATATCCTTTGATATATAGAAGGTATCCTGTTCATCCTTTGCAGGGTGATTTGCAGGTATATTAAGCTTGGTAAAGTTGTACTCGTCAAACTCTATCTCAGGTCCTTCGACAACTTCATATCCCATATTTGTAAATGTTTTTTCAACTTCATGTAATGCAATTACATTCGGATGGCTGTGTCCGAACTCTCTTTTGTTGGCAGGTAGTGTAACATCTATGGTTTCAGCCTGCAGTCTTGCCTTAAGTGCAAGCTTTGAAAGCTCGTTTCCTACATTTTCAAGTGTATTTTCAATAGCCTCTCTCGCCTCATTCACTACTTTACCGAACTCGGCCCTGTCCTCAGGAGCTATATTCTTCATATTTTTAAGAAGTGCTGTAAGCTCTCCCTTTTTACCGAGATATGCTACTTTAAGTTCATTTAATCTTTCTTTATTCTCTGCACCGTTTATTTTCTCTAAAGCTTCTTTTTGAAGTTTCTCTATTATGTCTATCATTATTTCTCCTTACTTAATGCATAGTCAAGCCCCATATCAGTCTACACTAATATGGGGCAAATCACCATTCAGGCTTTTATCTATAGATAATATCATCTCTGCCCGGTCCGTTGCTTACCAATTTTACAGGCACTTCAAGTTCTTTTTCTATAAACTCGATATATTTCCTACAATTCTCAGGCAACTTATCATATTCCTTTATGCCTCTGATATCACATTTCCATCCCGGAAGATATTCATACACAGGCTTTGCAAGCTTTAACTTGTTTGTTGTAGGGAAATCCCTTGTAATCTCACCGTTTATATCATAGCCTACACATACTGGAATCTCATCAAGATATCCGAGTACATCAAGTACTGTAAGTGCAACCTCTGTAGTACCCTGTATTCTTACACCGTATCTTGAGGCAACCGCATCAAACCATCCCATTCTTCTCGGTCTTCCTGTGGTGGCACCGAACTCACCGCCGTCGCCGCCTCTTCTTCTAAGCTCGTCGGCTACAGCTTCATCCAAAATTTCACTTACAAACTCTCCCGCTCCTACTGCAGATGAATATGCTTTAACCACTGTTGTGATATCACTTATTTCATATGGCGCTATACCTGCACCGATTGCACCGTAGGCCGCCAATGTGGATGATGATGTAACCATAGGGTAGATTCCGTGGTCAGGGTCTTTTAGCGAACCGAGCTGACCCTCCAAAAGAATATTCTTTCCCTCTTTGATTGCCTTATATAAATATGCACTTACGTCACATACAAAAGGCTCTATCATATCTCTGTACTCGTGAAGTGTATTCATAAGTTCACTTTTGTCAAGCTCAGGCATATGATAAAGATGCTTGAACATTACATTCTTAAGTGTACAGATTTTTTCCACTTTTTCTTCAAGTATCTCATCGTCAAACAGCTCGCTTACCTGAATACCGATTTTTGCAAACTTATCTGAATAAAAAGGAGCTATTCCCGACTTGGTAGAGCCATATGCCTTTCCGGCAAGCCTTGCTTCCTCATAGGTATCTTGCAAAATATGATACGGCATCAAAAGCTGTGCTCTGTCAGATACCAAAATCTTAGGCCTCGGAACACCTTTTTCTACTATTTCATTTATTTCTTTAATCAAATACGGAATATTAAGTGCAACTCCATTGCCTATAACGCTTGTTGTATGATCATAGAATACTCCTGAAGGCAATAAATGCAATGCAAACTTACCATAATTGTTTATGATTGTATGGCCTGCGTTGCTTCCGCCTTGGAAACGGATAATAATATCTGCCTTTGCAGCCAGCATATCTGTAATTTTGCCTTTACCCTCGTCTCCCCAGTTAGCACCTACTATAGCTCTTACCATTTAATTCAATTCTCCTTACACATTTATATCAGCCTTTAAACCCAGAATATCTTTGTATTCATCGAGTATCGGCCTGATATTTCTTTTTATAAAATCTTCAACCTGAACACTGCTTCTGCCGATATATTTTTCAGGCTTCATAGATTCTTCCAACTCTTCCTTTGAAAGATTGAACATAGGATCATTTGCAATCAAATCAAGAAGATTGTTGTCTTCTCCAAGTTCTTTTACATTTTTTCCGGCAATCATTGAAAGTTCTCTTATTCTTTCATGCAGCTCCTGTCTGTCGCCGCCAGCTTTTACGGCATCCATCATTATATTCTCTGTAGCCATAAAAGGCAATTCAGCCATCAAATGTTTTTCTATAACTTTCGGATATACCACCAGTCCGTCCACCACATTCAAATATAAGTCAAGTATACCGTCTATGCATAAAAATCCCTCAGGCACGGACAGTCTCTTGTTTGCGGAATCATCCAATGTCCTCTCAAACCACTGTGTGGAAGCCACCATCATCGGATTCATAACATCGCTCATAATATAGTTTGAGAGCGATGCAATCCTTTCACTTCTCATAGGATTTCTCTTATATGCCATTGCCGATGAACCTATCTGTGATTTTTCAAAAGGCTCTTCGATTTCTTTAAGGTGTTGTAAAAGTCTGATGTCATTTGAAAACTTATGTGCGGAAGCCGCAATTCCCGCAAGGACATTCAATACCTTTATGTCCACTTTTCTGGAATAAGTCTGTCCTGAAACCGGATAGCATTCTTTAAATCCCATCTTGTCTGCAATCATAGGATCTATTTTATCTATCTTTTCATTATCTCCGTCAAAAAGCTCCACAAAAGAGGCTTGAGTACCTGTAGTACCCTTACATCCCAAAAGCTTCAAATTATCAATGGTATAATTTATATCCTCATAGTCAAGCAAAAGCTCATTTATCCAAAGTGTGGCTCTCTTTCCTACTGTAGTCGGCTGTGCAGGCTGAAAATGAGTGAATGCCAAAGTAGGAAGGTCCTTATACTTTAGTGCAAACTTTGAAAGCTCGTCTATCACATTGACAAGTTTTTCTCTTACAAGTTCCAAAGCCTCTTTCATAATTATAATATCTGTATTATCACCTACATAGCAGCTTGTAGCCCCGAGATGTATAATTCCCTTTGCCTTCGGGCATTGTACTCCGTAAGCATATACATGGCTCATTACATCATGTCTTACTTGCTTTTCTCTCTCAATCGCCACATCAAAGTTTATATCATCTTTGAATTTTTTCAGCTCTTCTATCTGTTCGTCGGTTATATTAAGACCGAGTTCTTTTTCGGTCTCCGCCAGCGCAATCCACAGTCTTCTCCAGGTTTTAAACTTCTTATCCTGTGAAAAAATGTACTGCATCTTTGCACTTGCATATCTTTCACAAAGCGGGCTTATATATCTGTCTCTCAAACCTGCCTCCTAATTTATTCCAAGTCTTCTGAATACTTCGGCATAAGCATCTTCCACTCCGCCAAGGTCTCTTCTGAATCTGTCCTTATCAAGTTTTTCATGTGTCTGCTTGTCCCAAAGCCTGCAGGTATCAGGAGAAATCTCATCAGCAAGAATTATATCTCCCTTATATCTTCCGAATTCAATTTTAAAATCTATCAGGTCTATACCCAGATTGTCAAAGTAATTTATCAATGTCTCATTTACCTTGAAAGCATATGAAGCAATCTTATCTATCTCTTCCTGTGTGGCAAGATCAAGTGCAAGTGCGTAATATCCGTTGATAAAAGGATCTCCAAGTGCATCATCCTTATATGAAAACTCAAGAGTAGGCGTCTTTAATTTAATTCCCTCTTCCATTCCAAGCTTCTTTGCAAAGCTTCCTGCAGAATAGTTTCTTACTATAACCTCAAGCGGAACTATCTTTACGGCTTTTACAGCAGTCTCTCTGTCATTCAGCTCTTTTATATAGTGAGTAGGGACCCCCTTTGTTTCCAAAATCTTAAACAAATGATTTGTCATACGATTGTTAATCGCACCTTTACCGACTATAGTTCCTTTTTTCTCACCGTTAAATGCTGTGGCATCATCCTTATAAGAAACTATCAGCACATCCGGGTCGGCAGTTTTGAACACCTTTTTTGCTTTTCCTTCATATAACTGCTCCAACTTTTCCATTGTATACCTCCATTTGCTTTCAAAATGCAACATTTCTCTGTCCGCTGTCAAATAAAGCGGGCAAACACCACGACTGTATTATATACTACTCTATTGAATGTGGCAATATATTAGGGAAAATACTTGCATCCTGTCACATATTTACACATAAAAAAAGATACTTCCACTTACCCTAAGGTAAACGGAAATATCTTTAAAATGAAGTATGCTATTTTATCTTCAGGAATAATCCTGATTTGATAAGTACGGGCCTTAGTGCTGTGTACAGTATCACTATAAGTACTGTACTGACAATCGCATTTATAAGAGTGGTTCCTGCCGCCCATGTAGCCATTATCTTGGCCGCATCGGCCTGAACTCCCAATATGTATGTCTTATACAGGTATCCTACTATCGGATCAAAGATAACATTAAATCCGAGTCCGCATATTGAAGATATTGCAGTCCACTTTATAATGTACTTTGTACCATGGCTCTCTGTGATATGAGCAATCTTATGTGCAACAAAACCTGCTATAAGTCCTATACAAAGCTTCAGTATAAATGTCTTCGGTGCCGATGTAATGTATACAGGATCCAAAACATCCGCTATCGTCATTCCGAGGCTTCCGGCCACTCCGCCATATACACCGCCAAGCAATATTGCAGCTATAACACAGAATGCGTTACCTATATGCAGTGCCGTCATATCACCTGATATTGTAGGAATCGGAATCTTCAAATATGTAAAGCTGACATAACATAATGCCGCCATAAGTGCCGTTACCACAAGTTTAAATACCGTACTGTCTTTCATTCTCTCCATGACTCTTTCCTCCATGTCTTAAACTGTCATTATTATATAAAAATAGTGGTATGATTAAAACATCCAATCTTGATAATTTCAATCATACCACTTATAAGTTTTAAATATATTTTTTCTGAAATCAATAAAATTTTATTTATTATTCCGGATTCAATTTATTGCTTATGATGTAGTAATTAAGCACATATGATATAATAAGCACTGCTATATTTATAATTGCAATAAGAATCAGACTGATTATTGTACCTGTTTCTGTACTGTAGTAGTCCGCTTTAGCAGCTTCAGTAACTATCAGATTTATAATCCATTCAAAAGCCGCAATTATTCTGTTTATAACTATAAATGATACCACTCCCATAAGTATTCTGTGTGAATTAAACAGCTGACCTATTGATGCGGATAAAAGCAGTACAAATGTTCCGGATACTGTTTGTATCACTGCAGATATTCCGAACATAGTTACCGCCAACACAATTCCGAAACCTGTATAAAAGTATCTGCCCTCAAATATTTGTAACAGACTTGAAATATTGTACATCGCATTATCAAATCCGTCTTTTGCCACATAATATCCTAAAAATATGATCACTCCCGATATTATGATCATTAAATCAATCAATATCTGTACTGCTATGGCAGGTATTGTCTTGCCTAAAATAAGCTCATTTATACTTAAAGGCAATGTATGTGTAAAATATCCTGTAGACGAATACATACTTTTATAGAATCTGTAGCCTATAAATATGTTCATTCCTATTGCTATAACCATCAGTATAAAGGCGTAAGCCAAAAATGAAATGCTTACCATAAATATAGACCATATACCTGTTCCCAAATCTTTACCGCCGAAAATTAAAATAGGCAATACGCCAATCAAAAACCCTATCAGCGTAACAAAAAATAATGCTATAAAAGCGACAAGTAAAACCGGACTCATTTGCTTAAATTCGTACTTTATCATTTTGACCGTCATCATACACCTCCCTAAAGTACTCATCTACGGAACATCCCTTTTCATTTCTTATGGCAGCCGATGTCTCATGCAGTATTATTTCTCCATCTTTTATAAAGATTACATCATCAAGTATCTTTTCAACATCTGCAATAAGATGTGTTGATATAATTACCGTAGCTGTTTTGTTGTAATTTCCCACTATTGTATTTAATATGTAGTCTCTGGCCACAGGGTCAACTCCCGCTATCGGCTCATCAAGTACATACAACTTGGCCCTTCTGCTCATCACAAGTATAAGCATAAGTTTTTCTCTGTTTCCCTTTGACAATGCTTTTATCTTAAATTTATAAGGTACCTGCAAATCTTCAAGCAATTTATATGCTATGCCTATATCAAAATCAGCATAAAAACCGGCAAACATCCTCATAGTATCTTCAATACTCATATTTATATCTAAAAAGTCTTTATCCGGCAGATATGATACATATGACTTGGTTACCTTACCCGGTTCATGTCCGCATATTGTTACCATTCCGCTACTTGGCTTTGTAAGTCCTACCATAAGCTTTATCATAGTGGTCTTTCCGCTTCCGTTCGGACCAAGCAAGCCCACTATCTTTCCGCTCTCTATGTTAAGATTGATATTTTTGAGTGCCTGTTTTGCACCGTAACTCTTATTTACACTTTTTAAATTCACCGAATCAAACATAAAACTACCGTCTCCCCAATACAATATCAGTCCAAATATCTTTTGAAGCCTTCCTCACTCATATCGGCTCTTTTTGCTGCTTCACTAACACTTATTAAGCCGTCTTTAACTAATGAAACCAGACTGATTAACACGCCTTCCGCTCTTCCTTCCGCTCTTCCTTCCGCTCTTCCTTCTTCTATACCCTTTGCTATTCCTTCTTCCATTCCCCTTGCTCTTCCTTCTTCCATTCCCCTTGCTATTCCTTCTTCTATACCCTTTTCCATTCCTTCTCTCATAGCCGCTTTCATAGACTCTCTGTCAACTTCTTCTCGCAGCGCTTCATATACTCCTCTTAACGCCTCTGTCATCTTTTCTCCCTTCGTTTCTCTGTTAAATCTAAGTTTCATCTCCGATGTTACAGGAAATTTTAAATTGTATACATCACTTTCTATAAAAACTCTCATCAGCTCAGCTATAAGACTTCCATCGTTTACCGGGCTGATATAAATTTCCTGTAAGCCGTTATCCAACTCAACCTCAGTCTTATCAATAATTCTTTTTATTACATATAGACTCTTATTAAGTCCAAATATATCAAAATTACAGACATAGACTATACAGATATTGGGAACTTTATCAAAACTGTCCCCCTTTTTCATCAGGCTTGTCGTCAACACACTACTGTAGTACCTGACTCTTCTTTGATGATCTGTATTATTTGCATTTTGTACCTCTACATTAACCTTCCTTCCATCCTCCAACTCACAGTATGCATCCAGTATAACCGATCTGCCTTCTATGCTTGTAACAGAGTGTTGTGAATGATTACTGACAACTCTCAGTTTCGGTTCCTGCAAAAACACTCTCAAAATCTCTTCACAAAACTCTATACTTTCCGCCATCTTTCTGAACACGGCATCTTCTATAGGATTCAATGTTCCTATAGCCTCCATAAACCTTTGCTTTGACTTTAATTCCATAGACCTCCCCCTAATTTAACAATATATAGAATAAAATATTACACAGATAACTTAAGAAATATAACTACTACCTACAAATATAATACAATTTTTAATATGAAAAAACAATAAATTTTATATTAATCTCTGCTCTCCACCACCAGTATCTCACCGTCAAATATCACACTCATATAATCATCCACTATCTCATTACTGATAAAAAGGCTTGGATTTTCTATATTGTCAAGATATTTGTTTTCTACAGGGTATGCAACTCCTGTAAGAGATTCTATAAAGACCTTTTCTTTCACGTCAAAAAAGCTTATATACTTGCCCCACACCGAGCGCTTCTCCAAAATAAAAGGATTTGACTTTACATATATTCTGTTGCATCTGTCAACTATCGTTATATCCACTCCCAGCTTTTTGTACTTTCTAAGCATTAAAATATTTGCAAATGTGTGGTCAAATCTTTTGCCAAGTGCTCCGAAAATTACTATTTCAGTTATATTTCTTTTGTATGCCCAATCTATTGCAAGCTCAGTGTCGGAGAAATCTTTAACCGGATTATGTCTTACTATTTCAATGCCCGAACCGGCATAGTACTCAAGTCTCTTTTCATCCGCCAATGTATCAAAATCTCCGACCATTACATTTGGCAACTTGCCTATCTCTTCAAGTTTTTTGACAGCCGCATCAACGCTTATAACGGTAGTATACTTATTTTTACTTATATATGACTCAAGCAGTGATAAATCAATATCACCGCCTGTAACAATTATTGCGTTCATTAAACTTTCTACCTTCCCATTGCATTTCTCAAATCAAGGATATTCTTTAAAATATCTCCTTTAAACACGGAAGAACCTGCAACAAACTCATCTACACCTGCGTCTGAAAGTTCCTTTATATTGTCAACCCCGACACCGCCGTCCACCTGTATTATAAGATTCTTATTTTTTTCATCCCTAAGTTTGGACAGCTCTCTTACCTTGTCAAGGCTGTACGGAATAAACTTCTGTCCTCCAAATCCCGGATTCACACTCATTATAAGCACCATATCCACTTCACTGATGATATTTTGTAAAAATGAAATCGGTGTTGCCGGATTTATAGCAATACCGCTTCTAAGTCCGAAGGACTTTATCTGTGAGATACATCTGTCTATATGCTTACAGGCCTCGAAATGTATTGTAATGCCGTTTGCACCGCTTTTATAAAAATCCTCTATATACCTCTCAGGATTTTCCACCATCATATGCACATCAAAGAAAAAGTCTACAGACTTTCTTAGTGAGCTTATAACAGGCATACCGAATGAAATACTCGGCACAAACATTCCGTCCATTACATCAAGGTGTAAAACCTCTATATCACCTTTTTTTAGCAGTTCAAGCTGTGACGACAAATCAAAAAAATTTGCTGCAAGCAGTGACGGCGCAATATTCTTTTTCAATATTTTCTCCTTTCAGATAATTCCTCATACATCTTTTTATAACTCTGATATCTTATTTTGCTGATACTACCGGTTTCTAAAGCTTTTTTAACTGCACATTCAGGTTCATTGATGTGCACACAGCCTGCAAATCTGCACTCTCCCTCATACTTGTCAAACTCATGAAAATGAAATCTGAGTTCTTCTTTATCAAAGGTAGGAGACTCAACGCTTGTAAATCCCGGCGTGTCAAAAACAAATGTGTTATCATCAATCATAAAAAGCTCAGAATGTCTGGTGGTATGTCTGCCTCTTTCTATCTTCCTGCTGACGGTATTTGTATCCATATTTGCCTTAGGCGCAAGTATATTGGTTATAGACGACTTACCGACCCCGGACGCTCCTGCCAGTACACTGACTTCACCCTTTAGAGCTTCTCTAAGCTTATCAAGTCCGCCTTCAGTCTTAGTTGATGCCATAATATTTTTAAATCCGGCATTTTCATAAATTTCGGCGTATTCTATAGCCTTAGCTTCATTCAAATCTGTCTTATTCCAACATATATCCACTCTTATCCCCGCATTTGACATATTTATCAAATACTTATCCAGATAGTAGAATGCCGGCGATGGAGATTCCACCGCCAAAACAAGCACCACCTTATCAATATTTGCCACCGCCGGCCTTATAAGAGCATTTTTTCTTTTATGAATATTTACAACATTTCCTTCAAGATCCTTGGTATCTGTAATCTCAAAATCCACATTGTCACCGACAAGCGGTTTCATACCTATATTTCTGAAAATACCCTTCGCCTTACAGAAAAAAATCTGTCCCTTCCTCTCGCACTCATCAAGTATTATGCAGTAATAAAAACCTGCAATTCCCTTTATTATCTTTGCAAAATAAACTTTGCCTTCATCCAAATTACTCAACTCTAAAGAACTCCACCGTATATGATTTCAACACTTCTCCGCTATCCACATTTACAATCTCAACCTGTCCCTGGTCCACACCGTTTGCACCTACAATAGTCCTGAACCTTACAGGAAGTATGGTATCACCTGTTACAGTTCTTGCATCCATCAATGTGGAGTATACATCGCTGCCGTTTACAGTCTGCTTAAGTCTTATCATAACCTTTACACTGGTAAGTCCCGAGCTTGGTCCTATCACATCCTGCAATGAATAGTTTGTATCGATTGAACCTACATATCTATAATTTGCCGCTGATGTAGCAGGTGCCACAGTTGCCTTGGTAGGCTGTGTCTGCTGCTCACTTGTACTCTGACTTGACTGCTGTTCACTGCTTGCCTGAGTTGTCTCAGGTGCAACACCGTTACTTACCGCATAGTCTACGCTGCTTCCGCTGTCCACGCTTGAACCTGCAGCAGTCGACTGACCTATTATAATTCCCTTTGCTACTGTAGAACTGTGTTGTTCGGCCTTCTTGCCAAGCATAAGACCGTTTGTCTCAAGCAATGTCTTAGCATCCGACTCACTCATGCCTGTGATATTCGGAACCACCACCTTCGTCACCTTTTTACCGCTGCTTACGGTAAGAGTCACTCTTTCACCGTTCTTAGGTTTTGTTGGTGTATACGATATAACTGAGCCCTTCGGAACCGTATCTGAAGGTTCTTCTTTAGTATCTGTAGAGAATCCGTTTTCCTTTAACAAACTTTCCGCACTCTCCTTGGTTTTACCTACAAGATTTAACTTGGATATATCAAAGGCGTCGGAACCCAAACTTATTACAACACTCACCTTTGAATACTTTGATACTACTTCATCGGCCTTCGGCTCCTGTGATATAACATTGCCCTTTTCCACGGTATCCGAGTATTCACTTGACTTTACCTGCATCTGAAGATTGTTGTCTGAAAGCTTCTTATCAGCCATCTTCTCTGACAATCCCACTACATCAGGCATTTTTGTCTGTGTGGAGTCAAGCTTACTCTGTGAAGTATCCGAGCCCTTACCTCCGAATACTCCGGTAAATCTGCCTACAAAGAACACCAAAAGCACCACAATGATTACAGCTATGACAACACCTGCAACGGACATAAGCTTGTCCATCTTTTCATCTCCCTCATCATAGTCGTCATCATCGTCATCATCGTCTTCTTCCTCTTTGTCTCCTCTTTCGTACTCTTCATCACTCATATCGTCAATCGGCTCCACCCTGCTGAGCATTGCGGTATCCTCCGCCTTAATTATCTTTGTGGAACCGCTTATCTCATACGGTGTATCAGGATTTAAAAGTACATTTTCAAGGTCATCAAGAAGCTCCGTAATATTTTGATATCTGTTGGCAGGGTCCTTCTTTGTACACTTTAATATAATTCTTTCCAGATTCGGTGAAATCTTATTATTGTATACGCTAGGAGGCGTCATCGCCTGCTCAAGATGTGCAAGTGCCACCGCTACGGTAGACTCACCTGTAAAAGGAACTCTTCCTGTAAACATTTCATACATTGTAATACCCAAAGAGTATATATCACTTCTGGCATCACATCTTCCGCCTCTTGCCTGCTCAGGCGAAATGTAATGTACCGAACCTATTGCATTCGCATTTACAGTCTGCTCGGATACGGCTCTTGCTATGCCGAAATCCGCAACCTTTACTTTGCTGTCATCTGTTATAAGTATATTCTGAGGCTTTATATCCCTATGCACTATATGCTGCGCATGAGCCGTCTTAAGCGCTCTTGCCACCTGTATGGCTATACTTACACCCTCCGTTATATCAAGCTTTCCCTTTATCCTTATATATTCTTTCAGGGTTATACCGTCTACAAGCTCCATTACTATAAAATGGTATCTACCCTCATCCACTACATCATAGATATTTACTATATTTTCACCCAAAAGACTTGCCGCCGCCTGTGCCTCTCTTTTAAACTTTTCAACAAAGTTTAAGTCGGTACAAAACTCATCCTTTAACACCTTTATAGCGACCATTCTTCCAAGTTTTAAGTCCTTGGCTCTGAATACATTAGACATGCCGCCTGAGCCTATCTTTTCTATGATTTCATATCTTCCTTGCAAGACAACTGATTCAAGATTCATAATATTACCTCGCACTCGTATCTATAAGCAAAATTGATATATTATCACTTCCGCCTGACAGATTTGCCTCCTCTATTAGTCTTTTTGCACTTGACTCTACACCGGCTCCTGAAGATATTATATTAAAAATCTTCTTATCATCAACCATGTTTGTAAGTCCGTCCGAACATAATAACACATACTCGTTTCCCAAAAGTTCCACCTCAAAGCTGTCAATCAGTACCTTGGCTTCCGCCCCTACAGCTCTTGTTATCTTACTCTTGTTCTCCTTGTACTCGTCACTTTCCCTTGTAATTTCGCCCTTTGATACAAGCATCTCTACAAGAGAGTGATCCTTTGTTATTTGAGCTATTCCGTTCTCATCAAGTATATAACATCTGGAATCTCCGACATTGAAAACATACAATGTATTATCTATTATACTTGCCGCCACTACAGTGGTTCCCATTCCTGTAAGGTTCGGATTTTTAATACCCTCCGCATACAAATTTTCATTTGCATACTCTATAGCTTCTCGGATAGCCACCACAGGCATTTTCATTGTATTTTCAATATATGTTATCATATATCCGATAAGAGACTTTGATGCATAATCTCCTGCCTTTTCTCCTCCCATACCGTCAGCCACAATATATAAATTCGGCAGTACCCCTATCGGTACATCACTTACATATACTGTATCCTGATTTATGAGTCTGATCCTGCCTACATCGGTCAATGCAACCGAATACATATTTACACCTCCAAGCTTTCAGATTCACCGTTCGTCTCGATAAATCTTCTTCTCAACTGTCCACAGGCACCATCAATATCTCTGCCCATCTCTCTTCTGACTGTGGCATTGACACCCTTTTTCTCCAAAAACTCTCTGAAAGCCTTTATTTTAAGCTTATCCGACTGCTTAAAATCCCTCTCTTTTATCGGATTTACAGGTATCAGA
The DNA here is from genome assembly GCF_938015485.1 of uncultured Lachnoanaerobaculum sp. Classification (GTDB taxonomy): domain Bacteria; phylum Bacillota; class Clostridia; order Lachnospirales; family Lachnospiraceae; genus Lachnoanaerobaculum. The sequence continues at coordinate 25,973 of NZ_CALLVU010000089.1, forward strand.
TTGATGTGTATGTTTCTTCCGTTTACAAGTTTTACAAGTTTTTTTGCCTCCTCTATGTTGTCATTTACTCCCGCTACCAACGAGTACTCATATGATACTCTTCTTCCTGTCTTTTTAAAGTAATAATCACAGGCTGAAATAACATCTTTTAATGCATACTTGTTGGCCACAGGCATTATAGTTCTTCTTATCTCATCATTTGGCGCATGCAGTGAAAGTGCCAATGTTATATTAAGCCCTTCATCTGCAAGTTGCCTTATCTTAGGCACAATACCGCAGGTGGATACCGTAATATTTCGTTGGCTGATATTTAACCCCATATCACTGCTTATAATTCTGACAAATTTTACTATATTTTCATAGTTGTCCATAGGCTCTCCGGAACCCATCACCACTATATTCGATACCCTCTCTCCCAAAAGTCTTTGAATGCTGTATACCTGATCAAGCATCTCACCAGCAGTAAGATTTCTGACAAGTCCGTCCAATGTGGAAGCACAAAACTTACAGCCCATTCTGCATCCCACCTGTGATGAAATACAGACGGAGTTGCCGTGTTCATACTTCATTCTCACACTTTCTATAATATTTCCGTCAGACAATGCAAACAAATACTTTCTCGTATCGTCTATCTTTGATTTAAAGACCTCCACAGCCTTAAGCCCTGTAAGTGCAGCTTGTGAATTCAGTCTTTCTCTGAATACCTTTGAAAGATTCGTACACTCATCAAAGGACTCTATCAGTGATTTATGCATCCATTCAAACAACTGCTTTGCTCTGAATGCAGGCTCACCCATATCCTTTACAAAGGTCTTTAACTCATCCAAATCCATTGACTTTATATCAGTCATTATCTCTCCTAAATACTGCAATGAAAAAACCGTCGCAGTCATCTCTTCCCGGTATCAACTTAAGATACCCTCTCTTTAATTCCTCCGTATCAAAACGTTCAAGCAAATCGCCTTTTAATCTGCCTGTCAAATCCGGCTGCTTAAAATCACTGTGATCTTTTAAAAACTTTGACACATTCTCTTCGTTTTCAGCTTTGTTCAATGTACAGGTTGAAAATATAAGTTCCCCGCCCTTTTTTACATACTTTGATACATTATCAAGCATTTCTTTTTGTAAAGCGGAAAGCAAATCCGTCCCTTCAGGATTAAGTCTGTATTTTATATCAGGCTTCTTTCCTATAATACCTATGCCGCTGCATGGAAGGTCCGCCAGTACCAAATCACTTTCTGCAAATCTCTCATCAAATACTCTTGCATCCGCCACTACAGGATTTATATTTTTAAAGCCCTGTACTTTTACATTCTCTACTATCAGATTGACCTTATTTTCACTGACATCACAGGAATAAATTACAGAATCACTTTTTAATTTATCAGCCAGCAAAAAGCTCTTTCCTCCCGGAGCCGCACATACATCCACAGCCTTTTTTATATTCTCAGGTACTATAAGCTTAGATATCATTGAGGATGAAACATCGGTAATATAACACTTTCCCGATTTTATTGCTGAGATTTCATCTACTTTATCAAATCCGCTTATATATAGAACAGAGTCGTTAAGTTTTGAATTTTCAACCTTGATATTACTATCTTTCAGTTCCTTAATCACATCCGTAATCTTTGACTTTGATGTATTCACTCTTACGGATAAAGGTCTGTTTGAGAGAAAGTACTCCAATGTTTTATCAAAATACTCGCCTGTATTTTCTTTTATTATATCAAGCAAAAACTCCGGCACAGAGTACTTAATACATTTATCCTCAAAGCTTATAGATTCTTTTTCAGCACTTATCTTTCTTAATATACCGTTTACAAAACCTGTAAGTGCCGTAAGTCTTCTTTGCTTTACAAGGTTTACGGCTTCATTTATTACGGCTCTGTCAGGTACTCTGTCCATATAAAGCATTTGATAGATTGCCATTCTCAGTATTTCTCTGATTACAGGCTTGACACGCTTACCGTTATTATATTTTTTTATAATAAAATCAAGCTGCAACCTGTACTCCACAACTCCGTGGACCACCCTTGAAAAGAAGCCTCTGTCCGCCTTTGACAGATATGAATACTTTTCAAGCGCCATATCTATAACCTTGTGGCTGTACTCCCCTTCAACATCTATAAGCATCAAGGCTTCCAAAATAAGAGCCCTTATATTCGTTTTTTCCATTATCAGTCTCTTCTTCCTCTTCCGTTAAATAAGAGCAAAAGTCTCAGCAACTGCAATACTCCCGAAGCGGCTGCAGCCACATAGGTCATAGCTGCCGCAAAAAGCACCTTTCTTGCACTCTTATCTTCATTTGACGGCAATATATTGTTGCTTTGTAACTCAATCAGTGCTCTTCTTGAGGCGTCAAACTCTACAGGCAATGTTATTATCTGGAATATTACCGCAAGTAAAAACAGTCCTATTCCAAGCTGTATAAGTATATTTGACATATTTCCGTAGCCAAGCAATATGCCTATAAATATCATAGGCCAGGCCAGTCTGCTTCCCCAGCTTGCTATAGGTACAAATGCACTTCTTAAGTTCAGCGGAACATAGCCTACATTGTCCTGTATGGCATGACCGCATTCATGTGCCGCAACGGCTATTGCAGCCACGGATGTTGAATTATATATAACCTCACTGAGGCTGACAGTCTTATCTCTCGGGTCATAGTGGTCTGTAAGTCTGCCTGATACAGGTCTTACTCCCACATCGTAGATTCCGTTTGCCCTAAGTATTCTCTCAGCCACCTCTCTTCCTGTGAGGTTTGACTCGGATCTCACTCTCTCGTACTTTGCAAATGTCGTTTTCATTCTCCATGAAGCAAGCAATGTGATTACCATTCCGATTATTACAAATATGTATGTTATATCAAAGCCGTAACCGTAGTACATAAGCCCCTCCTTATTTTCCTAATACATATCCCTGCTTTATCTCTCTGCCGAGCAAAAAGTCCTTTGCGGACATTCTTTTCTTACCTTCAAGTTGTAAAGACAGCACCTTTAAGACGCTGTTATTACATATTATAAAAATGTCTTTATTAAAGCTATATATTTTGCCGTAATTTTCGCTTAAATTTATATTTGGTAATTCCGATATATTTTCACAACCTATTGCTTCCCAAATCTTTAATACCTTACCCTCATACTTTGTATATGCACTTGGCCAAGGATTCATTCCCCTTATAAGTCTTTCAATCTCCGTGGCGGATTTATTAAAGTCTATCTCACCCATCTGCTTTGAAATCATCTTGGCATACTCCGTAGTCGCCTCCCCCTGAGGTGTAGGAGTAATACTGTCAAAATTTGCTATAGTATCCGCTATAGCCTCACCTCCAAGTATTGCCAGCTTGTCAAAAAGCGATCCTCCTGTCTCATCATCTGCGATAGGAAGTTCATATTGCTTTAAGATATCTCCGGTATCAAGGCCTTCATCCATAAGCATTGTGGTAATACCGGTCTTTTTCTTGCCGTCTATAATCGACCACTGTATAGGTGCCGCGCCTCTGTACTCCGGCAAAAGTGATGCATGAATGTTGATGCAACCCAGCTTCGGAATATCAAGTATTTCCTTAGGTAAAATCTTTCCGTACGCCACCACCACAAAAAAATCGGCATTTTCAGACTTCAGTCTTTCAATCAGTGCTTCATCTTTCATCTTTGAAGGGGTAAGCACCGGAATATTTAATTCCTGCGCCAGCTCCTTTACAGGTGTCGGGCTAAGTTCTCCTCTGTTTCTTTTCTTATCCTCTCTTGTAAGTACCAAGCTGACATCATGTCCTGCTTCTACCAGGCTTTTAAGAGGCTGTAGCGAAAAATCGGGAGTTCCCATAAAAACTATTTTCATTCTTCATCTTCCTCTTCTTCGTACATTTTTTCAAGTTCCTCATTGTCTATCAGTTCACCCTCTACAAGGTCTACATAAAGCTCTCCGTCAAGATGTGCACACTCATGACAGATAGCTCTTGCAAGCAATCCCTCGCCCTCTATAGTGTACTCATTCATATCAAGGTCAAATGCCTTTGCCACTACATGATTAGGTCTTTTTACTATACCGCTCTTTCCCGGAACGCTGAGACATCCCTCATATCCCACCTGCTCTCCGTCCTGCTCAAGAATAACAGGATTTATAAGAACATGTACATTTTCAGGCTCGGTCTCTATTACCACTATTCTCTTTAAAACACCTACCTGAGGAGCCGCAAGTCCGACACCGTTAGCCTCTCTCATTGTGTCAATCATATCTTCCACCAAAACTCTTGTTCTGTCGTTTACTTCTTTTACTTCTTTACACTTCTTGTTTAAAACATTGTCTCCCATTACTCGTATTGCTCTTATTGCCATATCTATCTCCTTAATTAAAGTCATATACCGCTCCTACATTCCTGTAAGAGCCAAGACCTTCTTCTATTTTTTTTTGTATATCTAAAAGTATATCATAATTAGCATTTTTTATGTATACCAGTTTTCTGTAATAGTCCTTTACCTTCACAACACTTGGATCTGTAGGACCTATTATTACAGATTTTTTGAAAATATTGTCTGATTTTAATGTATTAACTATAGCAGTTGCACATTTATTCAGTTCTTCCTCTCTGATACTGCTAAACATCACTGTAAGCATATGACAGACCGGAGGGTAATCTCCCAGTTTCCTGTATGCAATCTCATTTTCAAAATATTTTTTATAATCCTGTGCCGCCGCAGCCACTATAGCATAATTTTCAGGCTTATATGTCTGTATTACGGCCTCACCGCTCTTTGCTCTGCCCGCCCTGCCTGCAGCCTGTGTAAGCAGCTCAAAAGTTCTCTGTGCACTGTTATAATTGCTCACATACAGTGAGGTGTCTGCCGCCATTATGCCCACAAGTGTTACATTGTCAAAATCATGTCCTTTTACAATCATCTGTGTGCCGATCAAAATATCCGCATCACCCCTTGCAAAATCTCTTATCATATCATTTGCACTGTTCTTCTTTGAAACACTGTCCGTATCCATTCGTAAAACCTTGGCACTTGGAAAGACTTCCCTTGTCATAGCTTCAAGCTTCTGTGTGCCTGTACCGAAGTTTGCAATATACTTTGAACCGCAACTTGGACAAACTTTCGGTAAATCAATACTGTAACCGCAGTAATGACATACAAGTTTATTGTTATTGTGCAAAGTCATTGTAACATCACAGTGCTTACATTTTATGGCTTCTCCACATGAGCGGCAGGATACAAAACTTGAATATCCCCTTCTGTTCATAAAAAGCATCACCTGCTCATGTTTTCTTAATCTGTCCTCTATCAGAGTTTTCAACTTGTTGCTGAAAATGCTCCTGTTGCCCATTTTCAACTCATCTCTCATATCGACTATGATTACCTTAGGCAGTAAGGTATTTTTTGCCCTTTCTTTCAGCTCCAAAAGTTTTATCTCTCCTGTTACGGCCCTGTTATAAGTCTCAGGAGTCGGGGTCGCAGATGCCAAAAGCAGTGAAGCTCCGGCTATATTTGCAAGTTTACCTGCCACATCTCTTACATTAAAAGTAGGTACATTCTCATTTTTGTAGGCGGAGTCATGCTCTTCATCTATTACTATAAGCCCCAATCTTTTTACAGGGGCAAATATTGCGGACCTCGGACCTATTATCACATCGGCATCACCGTTTTTTATTCTGTCAAACTGATAAAACCTTTCATTTTTTGAAAGCTTTGAATTGATTATAGCCACTCTGTCTTTAAAATGCTCAGCCATTCTAAGTACTGTCTGATAAGTCAACGAAATCTCAGGTATAAGTACTATAGCCTGAAAGCCCTTACTTATCACATATTTAATCATATTTATAAATACAAGAGTCTTACCGCTGCCTGTAATACCGTGCAGCAGGTAGGTATTTTTGTTTCCGACGTCAAAGTCTTTTTTGAAAATATCCACCGAAAGCTTTTGCTCCTCATTTAAAATATATTCATTTGTCGCCTGTATCTCATTAAAATCTTCCACTCCCAAAGACTTAAGTATAGGCAAAAGCGGATCTGATTTTCTTTTCTTATTTCCTACTGTGATATATCCCTCTTCCACCATCCTCTTTATTGTGGCGGAATTTACCTTAAGTTCTTTATTTACATAGCTTTGCGGCAGGCTTTCAGTTTTCTTAAGTTCTTCTAAAAGCCTTACCCACGCAACTTTTCGCTTCTTTGTAAGCTCTTCCAAAACATCCTCTCCGATATCTCGGTTTAAAAAAATTTCATTGCTTATCTTTTCTTCCACATTTGACTTTACAGGCATTACAGTGGAAATAGCTTTATCAAAGGTTACTCCGTATCTGTGCTTTATCCATATAGCCAGACGCAGCAGGTTTTCATCTGTGCTAAGCTCTCCATTTTCTATATCCTTAATATATTTTAACTTGGATATATCTACATCACTTTCTTCTTTTATATCTATTATATAACCTTTTTTGGTCAATTTTCCGAATTCAATCAAAACAGGACAGCCCGGAGTAACCTTATCCCTCAAATTCATGGGGATAAGGTATGTAAACGGTCTGTCCACATTTGTATTTGCTACAATTATATCAGCGAATAAATTTTTCATAATTTTTTATTTTGTCTACTACATCAAAAAGTCTCATACTGTTTGAACCCTTTAAAAGGCATACGTCGCCTTCCTGTAAATATTCAAGCAGATAATCTTTAAGCTCTTCATTATTATCAAAACTTTTGTTGAATGTATTTAAACGGCCTGTAATCTCTTTTGCCAAATCTCCTACACTAAACACAGCATCAAGCTTAAGATTTTTTAATATAAACTCTCCAATCTCTTTGTGAAGCTTGATTTCATCCGCTCCCAGCTCTTTCATATCCGCCAAAACCGCCACTTTTCTTTTCGCATCAAAATCCTTTAAGATAGAAAGCGACGCCTTCATAGAATCGGGAGAAGCGTTGTATGTATCATCTATTACAGTAAGATTCTTAAGCTTTAAAAGTTCCTGTCTGTGTGCAAAACCTCTAAAAGACTCCAGATGCCTGCTTGCAGACTCAAGGTCCAGATTATAGTGATTTGCTACAGCCAGTGCCGCAAGCGCATTTGATATCTGATGTTCTCCGAATACATTCAAAGACACTTTTACACTTTTTCCACATATATGTGCCACAAATTCAGGAAGTGCATTGTGAAATACAATATCGCTTGCATAATAATCACAATCCTTATTTCCCTTGGCACTGAAAAATTTATATATTATTCCCTCTTTTTCGGGAGGATTACAAAGCATATCATTGTCCACATTTAAAAACATCACACTGCCTGACTTCATTCCGTCCGTTATATGGAACTTTTCAGACCTTATATTCTCTCTTGTATGAAGGTTTTCAATATGCGCCGTACCTATATTTGTGACTACGGCACAGTCACATTTGACTATCTTTGCGATGCGCTCCATCTCACCGAACATGCTCATTCCAAGTTCTATAACACCTATCTCTTCGTCGTTTATTCTGCTGATTGTGACAGGTACGCCAAGCTGTGAGTTGAAATTGTTCGGGGTCTTAAATACCTTAAGATCTGAAAGTGCAAGTGCCACCATCTCTCTTGTCGTGGTCTTTCCGACACTTCCTGTTATACCTACAAGCGGCAAGGAGAGTTTGCTTCTAAGATATGTGCCCAGATCCTGTAGCGCCTTTGTAGTATTCTCTACAAGTACTACATTAAAGTCTGATTTTAAGAAAATATCTTTTCTTGAACTTACAGCCACTCTGCATCCGGCAGTATATACAGCTTCCAAAAATTTATGTGCATCGTTTCGCTCTCCCACTACCGGCACAAAGAGACTTTTTTTATTCGCCTCTCTTGAGTCGATTACAATATTTGAAAATACTGCATCTTCATTTCCTGAGATAAGAACTCCGCCTGTCGCAGCTATAAGCTCTCTTACACTAGTTTCTTTCATTCATCTTCTCCAAGCATTCTTCTACAACTTCTCTGTCAAGGAAATGATGTCTCACTCCGTTTATCTCCTGATAGTCCTCATGTCCCTTGCCTATTATCGCAATAATATCTCCCGGCTTTGAGTTTTCTATGGCGTAGAATATCGCTTCTTTTCTGTCCGGAATAGTGATATACTTTCCGCCTGTTGCAGATAATTTCTCAACAATATCCGCAATAATGTCCTCCGTCTTTTCATATCTTGAGTTATCTGCCGTAACTACGGAAAAGTCCGCCATCTTTCCGCAGATTTCGCCCATTGAATACCTTCTGTCCTTAGACCTGTTTCCTCCTGAACCGAAGACTACCACAAGTCTCTTCGGCTTATACTGGCGAAGTGTATTTATCAGACTTTCGGTACTTATTGCATTATGCGCATAATCAATAATTATCTTTATATCATGTGAAGAATATGCCACTTCCATTCTGCCGTTTACCTTGATATCTTTTAAGGCTGTCTGTAATACCTGTGGCTTTACTTTACAGATAATCGCCGCACTCAGTGCGGATAATGCGTTGTATACATTAAATTCTCCGGGAATTCCTACAAGTATATCGTCGACACTTTCTATACCGTATTTATCCTTTATCACATCAGAACAGCTTATGCAAAAGCTTGTACCTAAAAAGTCCTTATCGGAAATATAATTGATATGATTTATAATAAAATCTCCGGTCTTTCCGAACTTATACTTCTCATCCGATGTTGACTGCTTTAACACATAGTCCGAATGTTCGTCATCGGCATTTACAATTGTCTTTTCACACTGCTTAAAGAAAAGTGATTTGTACATAAGATACTCTTCAAAGTCCTTATGCTCATCAGGCCCTATATGGTCAGGTGAAATATTTGTAAATATACCTATATAGAAATTTATCCCCTCTGTTCTCTTTAACATTACGGCCTGTGAAGATACCTCCATCACCACATATTCACAGCCTGCGTCCAAACATTCTTTGAAAGTCTTTTGTAATTCATATGACTCAGGTGTTGTATTCAGTGTGCTTCTGTGCATATCCCCTATAGTTATACCGTTTGTACCTATAAGTCCCACCTTGGCATTTTGCTCCAAGAGTTTTTTCAACATATGAGATGATGTTGTCTTACCCTTGGTTCCCGTGATACCTATTATCTTCATCTTCTTTGAAGGATGGTCAAAGTATGCGGCTGATAGTCTTGCAAGTGCGGCTCTGGTATTGTCCACCTTTATAACGCAGATATCATCTCTTTTTATATCCTTTTCCACTACCACAGCCTTGGCACCCTGCTTTACAATCTCATCTATTGCATCATGTGTATCAAAGTTTCTTCCCTTTATACATACAAATAAGCAATCCTTAACTATCTTTTTTGTATTGAATACCAAATCCGAAAAATTATCATCAAGTTCTCCTGATATTATATCAATATCAAGACCTTCCGTATTTTCTATAAGTTTCATTTTTTCTCCCAAGTCCTTTAGAAAAGCCCTACTATATTTCCGTTTTCATCCACATCCACAGCCTCGGCCGCAGGTACCTTAGGAAGTCCCGGCATTGTCATAATGCTGCCTGTGATTGCAACTATAAAACCTGCACCGGCATTCACATAGGCTTCTCTTACATTTATATCGAAGTTTTCAGGTCTTCCAAGCTTCTTTTGATCATCTGAAAGTGAATATTGATTCTTTGCCACACATACAGGCAGATTGCCGTATCCGAGTGCCTTTGCCATTTCAATCGCCTTCTTTGCGGCAGGAGAATATGTCACATTCCTTGCTCCGTATATCTTTGTTGCAATAGTGTAGAGCTTATCTTCAATACTCATATCGTCAGGGTAGAGCGGTGTGAAGTGACTTTCTTTATTTTCAAGTGTATAAAGAATCTTCTTTGCAAGTTCGATTCCGCCATTGCCGCCTTCTTCCCATACCTTTGAGATTGCAAACTCACAATCTCTGCTTTCACAAAACTCTTTTATAAAGTTAACTTCAGCTTCGCTGTCGGTTACAAAATGATTTAATGTAACAACTACAGGTACACCGAAAAGCTTGATATTTTCGATATGCTTTTCAAGGTTCACAATTCCCTTTTTAAGTGCTTCAAGATTTTCTTTTGAAAGCTCTTCCTTTGCAACTCCGCCGTTGTACTTTAAGGCTCTTACGGTAGCTACAAGCACTACACAATCAGGTGCAATACCGGCCTTTCTGCACTTTATATCAAAGAATTTCTCAGCTCCCAGGTCCGCACCGAATCCCGCCTCTGTAAGCGCGATATCCGCCATACCCATAGCAATCTTGGTAGCTCTGACAGAGTTACATCCGTGTGCAATATTTGCAAAAGGTCCTCCGTGTACCAAGGCAAGCGAATGTTCAAGTGTCTGTACGATATTCGGCTTTATCGCGTCCTTTAAAAGCGCGGCCATAGCGCCCACAGCCTTTAAATCTTTAGCAAATACAGGCTCACCTTTAAAATTGTAGGCCACAATAATATTTGAAAGTCTCTCCTTCAAATCATTCATATCGTCAGCCAGACAAAGTATCGCCATTATCTCTGAAGCCACCGATATTACAAAGTGATCTTCTCTTACCACTCCGTCAGCCTTACCGCCTATACCTACAACTATATTTCTGAGCACTCTGTCATTCATATCAATACATCTTTTGTGGATAATCGCATTGGTATCTATTCCAAGTGCATTACCCTGCTTGATATGATTGTCAAGCATTGCCGCCAAAAGGTTGTTTGCGGATGTTATAGCATGAAAATCTCCTGTAAAATGAAGATTGAGTTCATCCATAGGTACTACCTGAGAGAGTCCGCCTCCTGCAGCTCCTCCCTTTATACCGAAACAAGGTCCGAGTGAAGGCTCTCTAAGTGCTATCACCGCTTTTTTGCCTATCTTTTTGAAAGCTTGACCAAGTCCTACAAGTGTAGTGGTCTTACCCTCTCCTGCAGGTGTGGGATTGATAGCTGTAACAAGTACAAGCTTACCGTTTTTGATTTCTTTGCGGGATTTTAAAAACTCCTCACCAAGTTTCGCCTTATACTTGCCGTACATTTCAAGGTCGTCAAAACCTATCCCGTACTCGCTTGCCACATCGGCAATATTTTTCATCTCAACGCTTCTTGCAATTTCGATATCACTACGCATACATCCTCCTTAGGACAAATCTATAACACATCCAAGAATTCGTCCATATTCATTAGTATTTCTCTTCTCTTTGTTCCTGCTTCATCACCTACCACACCTGCACTTGCAAGCTGATCCATAATCCTTGCAGCTCTGTTAAAGCCAATCTTAAAATTCCTTTGAAGATTGCCTATTGAAGCTCTGTCTTTTTCTATAATATATCTGCCTGCCGCCTCAAAAAGCTCATCTCTTTCAGATACCTCTCCGGATGCTCCGGCGGTCTTTTCACTCTCTTCTATATGCTTTATGGTATCTTCGTCATACCTTGCCCGCATACCCTGATTTTTAAGGAAATCCACTACGGCGGACACTTCCTCATCAGATACAAAAGCGCCCTGTACTCTTATAGGATTCGGCGATCCGTACGGAGCAAACAGCATATCACCCTTTCCGAGAAGCTTTTCGGCGCCGTTACTGTCAAGTATGGTTCTTGAATCCGTACCTGATGATACGGCAAAAGCAATTCTTGAAGGAATATTTGCCTTTATTATACCTGTTATGACATTGACACTCGGTCTTTGTGTAGCGATAACCAGATGTATACCGCAGGCTCTTGCAAGCTGAGCAAGCCTTACTATAGCATCCTCAACCTCCGCATTTGCCACCATCATAAGGTCTGCCAACTCGTCAATAATTATAACAATCTTAGGCAACTTCTCCGGAAGCCCCTCTATATTTCCTCTTCTTCTCGCCTCATCTACTCTTTTATTGTAGGCGGTCAAATCTCTGACGCCTGTAGCCGCAAACTTCTTATATCTCTCACCCATCTCTGCAACAGCCCAGTTCAGTGCCGATGCGGCCTTCTTCGGCTCCGTCACTACAGGAATAAGCAGATGTGGAATTCCGTTATAGACTGAAAGCTCCACCACCTTCGGATCCACCATAATAAGCTTCACATCATCAGGTGAATACTTATATATTATGCTCATGATCAATGTGTTGATACATACAGACTTACCTGAACCTGTAGCACCTGCAATAAGTACATGAGGCATCTTTGCAATATCTGCAACAATTACCTTACCGGAGATATCCTTACCTACCGCAAAGCCTATGCTCTCTCCACCGTTTCTGAAGGCTCTGCTCTCAAAAAGATCGCGCAAAAATACGGTCTGTTTTTGCTTGTTCGGAACCTCTATACCGATAGCTGATTTTCCCGGAATAGGTGCTTCTATCCTTATATCACTGGCAGCAAGCGCAAGTTTGATATCGTTTGCAAGTGACAATACCTTTGAGACCTTGACACCTTGCTCCGGCTTAAGCTCGTAAAGTGTAACGGAAGGTCCTATACTTATATCCTCTACAGTCACATTTACATCAAAGCTTGCCAAAGTCTCCTGTAAGGTGATGGCTGTCTGTCTGTATTCACTGTCTGAAAGTACCTGATTGTTATTGTTGTTCTTCTTTAAAAGATATGTACCCGGATATGCATAAGGTCTTATGGCAGTCTTTTTCTTTTCAATCTCAGACCTTATCTTACCCTGTGGTGAAGCCGCCCTTTGCTCTTCCATCTTCTTTTGAAGTGCGGATGTGTCTGAAACTATCACCTTACCTGCCGCTGTGACTAAAGTTCTCTCACCGTCACTGCTTACCAATGCATTGTTATTACCTGTATCCGAATTAACAGACTTTTCATTATCTGTATAATCACTGTATACGGTTTCGTTATGATTTTCGTTATAAGGTTTGGTATAAATGCCGTCTTTTTGATACGGTGCCTCATAAGTAGAAGTGTTTTGATGAGTATAACCCTCATCTTCATCATCACCGTATTCTTTTCTGAATTCTATATCATTGTTTATGTTTGCCACACCCACAGGAGTATTGTCATTTATATAGCTGAAATCCTCATGTGCATCATCCTCGGTGATACTTATAGTGGAAACCGGCTGTGAATAGATATCTATCTCATCTTTTCTGGCAAGTATCTCATTGGCTCTTCTTAAAGTTTCCTCATCTATATCATTTTCAAACCTCGAATCGTCATTGCCTCTGTTTATATTGCCGTAGAAGATATCGGACCTCTTATTAATTATTATAGAATCTTTGGCAGACTCATCAGATCTTTCATTTGAAGAGTTATAGTTTGTATCTATTACTCCGTCATCGGCATCTGTTTTTTCAAAGCCTACATTGTTCTTACTGTCAAAAAGTCCGCCTATCCCTTCATTCTTTTTTGCACCTGTATTTGAAGGAGGCAAATCAACTCTATGCTTAACTCTTCTCTTTGAAAAGTCTATCGCACCGAGGTCTATATTTCCTCTGTTCGGTATTTTATTGTAGTCAAGAAGTTCTTCTATATAACCGTCTTTTTTATTGTCAATGTCGAGCTCTTCAAAGTTGTCATCATCATAATCTTCATAATCGTCTTCATACTCAGCTTCTTTTCTTTGTTTCCTTTGCTCCATCACTCTTGCCACATCACTTTTTGCTTTTGATATGGTCATCTTTCCGCCGGTCTTTACCATGGACACGAATGACTTACCTGTAAGTATAACAAAAGATACTATAAACATCGCCAAAAAGAATATGATTGCACCAATCTTACCAAGTATTAACGATATGATAAGTCCGAGACTTCCTCCTATAAAGCCGCCATACCAGCCTTCAGTATAAAATTTCAAAAATCCCACTGCCTTCAGACTTGGAATACCTATCAGTGATATAAGGGTATCCACCGCCAAAACAGCCAACACCATTCCTATAAACTTTGTTTTTGCGACCCTTGAACCTACATTAGATAGAAGGAATGCACCGCCTATAAATACAAACATAGGTACCGCATAGCCAAGTATGCCGAACAGTCCCATCTGCAATGATCTGAAAAACTTTCCTACTACTCCCATAAGTCCGAAATGGCTTAAAAAAAGCACCAAGGACACGACAAAAAGGACAATCATAAGAATCTCGGAATTCAAAAATTCCAGTTGCTCATTGCTCTCCGTCTTTTTGCTCACTGTATTTGTACTACTACTCTTTTTTGTTTTTTTGGTTGTTTGTTTTCGACTTGCCACATCAATTCTCCACTTCCATAAAGTCTACCCTAGAGTATACCTAATATGAATATTATTTGCAATAAGCTTAAAATATTCAGACATATCATTTACTCTTCGATAATAATACCTATATCCATATTTACAAGCTTTCCTATATGTTTTTTACCTTTCTCACTTACAAGTCCCTTTTTCAAAAAGCCTATACTTACTGTAAGGTCGGAATTTACACAAATATTTGACTCTCCCGTATCTCCGTTCATACCTGAGTTGATATCCGCACTGACTACAAAGGCTTTGGATTCGTTTAAAGCTTTTATAAGTGAATACACAGGTTCTCTCACCTCATTTGTAAATCCTGTTCCGTATATACAGTCAAGAATATAGTCATATGAATCGAACTTTTCACGCAAAGCATTATAATCCGTATTCTCATCCAACACGGTATACTTAATATCCTTTTGAAGGCATCTGTTAAAATAGTATCTTCCATCCTCTGAGAATTTATCTTTTATCAGTAAAATCTCAACTTCAATTCCTTCAATATCTAATAAGTCTGCCACCACATATCCGTCACCTGCATTATTACCGCTGCCTGCCACTATAAGAACCTTGTCTCCTATATTCCAATCCCCCACATAAAATATAGCCTCCCCTGCTCTGTACATAAGTTCCTTACTGTCAATAAAGTTTTTTATGGTATAGGCATCCGCATCTCTCATCTCCTTTACAGAAAGCACTCTCTCATCCTTATTAAAGGAATCAAAAAACTTCTTTACAAGTGATTTATAGTCACTCTCTTTGATCTCCATTCCCTTTGCACCCATAAGTTCAAACTCAACTCCCATCTCCACAACTCTTGTATCCAGAGTCTCAAAACCGTTCTTCTCATAGAATGCAAGTCTTTTCTTTCTCTGTCTTATATTGTCGCTACCCTCTTCTATAGGTTCAATAGCAAGTGAGAGCTTCGGATGCATCTTCTTATATTCACGGATTATCTTGCTTCCGTATCCGCTCTGTCTCAGACTGCCGTCTATAGCAAAATAAAATATATATGAAAGCTTTTCTCCCACCAAAGTATGTATAAACCCAAGCCAGGTATCGTCATCATAAATTGATAAGAACTCAACACCTCTGTCATTTCCTACCGATACCATAATATAAAAAGGTATCCTCTCCTCAAATGGGAAGGCATCCATATATAAATGTTTTATATCTTCCAAGTTCTTCGTATTTTCGTCTATCTTCTCAAATCTTATCATAGTACTCCAATCTGTAATACCGCACAATAATATATCAAGCCGATATTCTATACCATATCAAAATGCCGATTCGGTCATCTTAAAAACTTTTCTCCTATTTTTAATTTATTCTTTCGAAAGTTTTTCCGTTTTTTTTAGATACAAAGTATAATTTCGTTTGACTTTTTTGATGAATAGGTATAAAATCGGTTTTTGTTAAAGGACATAGGAAAGTGTCTATTAAGGGAGGTATTAAAAATGTTAAAATTTAAATTATTCGCTGTTGCTGCTGTAGCTATGCTTGCTTTCACTGCTTGTGGTTCAAGCGCACCTAAGGCTGACGCTTCAAGTGCTGTTGAGTCTGCTGCTAAGGACGCTTCAAGTGCTGTTGAGTCTGCAGGTAAGGAAGTTTCAAGTGCTGCAGAGTCTGCTGCTAAGGATGCTTCAAGTGTTGCTGAGTCTGCTGCTAAGGATGCTTCAAGCGCTGTTGAGTCTGCAAAGGATAGCGCTGCAAGCGAGGCTTCAAGCGAGTCAGGTGCTGAGACAACAGCTGTAGAGTCTACAACTGCTAAATAATTATACAAACACCTTTAGGTCAGCCTTTTAGCTGACCTTTTTTTATTTCATTGATTTTAATGTCGCTTTTGATACCGCTTCTATAACACCTGCCCTGAAACTGTAATCTTCCAATGCCTTTACGCCCTCAATAGTAGTACCTGCAGGTGAACAGACCATATCCTTTAAAACTGCAGGATGAATATTTGTTTCAAGAATTTGTGCAGCACTTCCAAGTACGGTCTTTGCTGCCATCTTTAATGCCACATCTCTCTTTAATCCGTGAAGTACACCGGCATCAGCCAACGCCTCTATAAACATAGCCACATACGCAGGTCCGCCTCCTGAAAGTCCTGTGACTACAGGGAAAAGTCTCTCCTCAACCCATTCAACCATGCCTATCTTAAAAAAAGCGTCTTCAAAAATCCTTTTTTCTTCATCTGTAGCATTTGAATTACTGTCCAGTGCAAATACACCCTCACCTACAAGTGCGGGAGTATTGGGCATAATCCTAAGAATCCTCTGTTCACCTATATATGACCTTATAACTTCACTTTCAAGTCCTGCAACTATAGATACCACAAGCTTACCGTCAAGGTACTTTGAGATTTTTTCAAAGAGCGCTTTTGCATGTATCGGCTTTACCGCCACAAGTACGGCATCACAGTACTTTGCCAATTCCACCTCATCACTGTATACAAAAAAACCGTCTTCTTTTGCCTTTTCTCTTGATTTTAAGTATGTATCAAAAATACCTATATCCTTAATATCCATTGCATTCTTGTTTACAAAGCCCTTTGCGATGGCAGAACCCATATTTCCGAAACCTATTACTCCTAATTTCATAAATACTCCTATTCTAAAGTCTTATCCTTAAACTTTGCCACTTCTTCCAAATATTTCTTACCGAGTTCGCTGATAGATATATCTTTTCTTATGATATACCCTATAGTCATCTTTTCATCCGAATCAAGCTTTATCGCCTTATACTTTTCACCGTTTAGCTCCTCACAGATTATACCTGAACAAAGTGTATACCCGTTAAGTCCCACCATGAGATTAAGTAATGTCGCTCTGTCATTTGCCTTTATCAGTCTGTGGTACTCATAAGTGGAAAGCACCTCCTCCGCAAAGTAAAATGAGTTATATTCGCCCTGCTCAAACGACAGACAAGGATAGTCCATAAGCTCTTCCATCTTTATCTTATCATGATTTGCCAAAGGATGATCTTCGTAAAGATATACATAGATGCTACATTCCATCAACGGAGTAAATAAAAGATTTGAATCCTTAAAAAGCTTAGTCAAAATATTTTTATTAAAATCATTTAGATAAAGTATACCAATCTCACTTTTAAAGGTCTTTACATCATTTATGACATCATATGTCTTTGTCTCATTCACCGCAAACTCATACTCGTCCATTCCGAACTGCTTTACAAGATTGACAAAGGCACTGACTGCAAAGGTATAATGCTGCATGGACACGCTGAACTTCTTTTTTAAATTCTGATTTGAGATATACCTTGCTTCTATAAGATTAAACTGCTCCACCACCTGCCTTGCATATCCCACAAACTCACTTCCTGCAGGTGTCAAAAATATACCTCTGTTGTTCCTTGAAAAAAGCTTTACACCTATCTCGTCCTCAAGTTCGGCAATGGCTGACGAGAGACTGGGCTGTGTGATAAAGAGATTACCGGCAGCCTTATTTATAGAACCGGCATTTGCAACCTCTATAGCGTATTTCAATTGTGTTAATGTCATATATTTACTTCTTTATTTTCCAATGTATTTTTTATAACTTCACTTGCTTTTCTTGCAAGTACCTTATGTGAGTCTGCCGTCAAATGCATAAAATCAATATCATTCATCTCTACATATGGAGCGGCATCCAAAAATCCCACATTAAGTTCATCCGCCACAAGCTTATACTCCTTGGCAAGCTCATATGATTTATCCGAGCACTTACCCATATTTTTGCCGACATCCGACAGCTCACACTCCTTTAATATAGGGCCCGGTGCAATTATAAGTATATTCGGCTTATATCTCCATACATCTGCTACCAAAGCCTTCATAACAAGTCTCCTCATTCCAAGTGCAATATTTGCACCTGTCAGCGAAAATCTTTCCTTACAGTCGTTTGTACCAAGCATTATCACCAACATATCAAGAGGTGAGTGACTCTGAAGACATGGCAAAAGATAGCCAAGTCCTGAAAGACCTTCATTGAAAGGGTCGTCAAGACAGGTGGTTCTGCCGCAAAGCCCCTCTTCATAGACTCTGTAATCCTCTCCAAGCAGCTTTGCCGCTACCGTAGGCCACCTGATTTCTTCATTAAACCTGCCGCCGCTCTTTGCATCATAACCCCATGTATTTGAATCTCCGAAAATAACAATTCTCTTTTCCATATGTTTTCCTATCTGTTTTTTCTTTCTATTATATAAATAAATAAAGGGATTGGCAAATGCCAACCCCTCTTTAATATAAATTATTTTTTCTTCTTATTTGAATAGTATGTATCGTCCATAGGAAGCTTCGGTCTGAGCTTGCCGTCTCTCTTATAGTATGCATTCTGTACAGCAGGAGCTGTAGGAATGGTGGCAATCTCTCCGATACCCTTAGATCCGTATGCAACACCTAAGAGTTCCTTCTTCTCAACATAAATAGCCTGAATCTCAGGTATATCAACAGATCTCATAAGACCGAGTGTTCCGTACTTTGACTTAACCATACAGTCTTGAAGCTTAAAGTCCTCGGTAAGTGCATATCCGAGTGACATAAGCACTCCGCCCTCGATCTGACCCTGTATTGAAACAGGGTTTACAACCTTACCTGAATCATGTGCCGCAATAACCTTTGAAACCTTGCCGTCCTCATCAAGTACAACCAGATGTGTTGCATATCCGTACGCAACGTGAGACTTAGGGAAAGGTACATCCGCACCGAGCTTATCTGTAGGCTCAAAGTACTCCGCATAGAACTCTCTGCCGTTAAGCTTATCAAGGTCGCCGCCTGCTTCATCAAGTGCAGCTTTAACCTCAAGTGAAACTCTCCTTATAGCCTCACCGCTTATAAGTGTCTGTCTTGAACCTGATGTAGTACCTGAATCAGGATCAAGCTCGGAGTTGCTTCCCATATTCTTAATCTTAGACTTAGGAAGTCCCAGCGTCTCAGATGCCATCTGTACAAATATTGTTGCACATCCCTGACCGATATCTGAAGCACCGCAGTATATCTCCACCTTACCGTCATTTATCTTTAATCTCGCACGACCGGTATCAGGAAGTCCTACACCTACACCTGCATTCTTCATGGCACAGGCAAGTCCTACATTAGGATAATACTTCTCATAGTAAGGTTTTACAGCCTCCAATGTCTCCTTAAGTGCTGTAGAACAGTCGGCAATCTGACCGTTCGGAAGTACTTTTTCAGGCTCAATAGCATTTCTGTATCTGATTTCCCAAGGTGAAATGCCTACCTTCTCTGCAAGCAAATCTATAATTGACTCAAGTGCAAACTCACTCTGGCAAACACCGAATCCTCTGAATGCACCTGCAGGCGGATTGTTGGTATAGTAACCGTATCCTCTGATATCGTGGTTCTGATAGCAGTAAGGTCCGACCGCATGTGTACAAGCACGCTCAAGTACAGGACCGCAAAGTGATGCATAAGCACCTGTATCAAAATAAATATCGCAGTCAAGTCCTGTAAATATACCGTTTTCGTCACAACCGAGTGTAAATGTACCGTGCATTGCATGACGCTTAGGATGGAATGCAAGTGACTCGTCTCTGCTAAACTTAGCCTTTACCGTTCTTTGAAGCTTATATGCACAAAGTGCCGCTATATGCTGTGTTGAAACGTCCTCTTTTCCACCGAATCCGCCACCTACAAGCTTGTTCTCAACAACAACCTTTTCAGGATCCCATCCGAACATGATTGCCACTTCTTTTCTGGTATCAAATACACTTTGGTCGGTACTGTAAATCTTTACACCGTCCTTATAAGGGAATGCTATGGCACACTCAGGCTCTAGGAATGCATGCTCCGTAAAAGGTGTATCAAATGTCTCGGTTACGGTATACTTTGAATTTTCAAGTGCTGTCTTTGTATCACCTCTTCGCACGTGACGTGACTGACACAGATTTCCGTTAGGATGAATATTCGGTGCATCCTTTGCCATAGCTTCTTCACAGTTTCTTATAGGCTCAAGCACCTCATATTCCACCTTTACCAAAGCCTTGGCCTTCTTTAATATCTCTTCACTCTCAGCCACAACAAGGCAAAGCGCATCGCCTACGAATCTGGTAATCTCACCCTTAGGAATCATTACATCCCAATCCTGCTGTATATGTCCGACCTTATTGTTCGGTACATCCTCAGCCGTATAAACCGCAACTACACCTTCCATTGCCAAAGCTTCGGAAAAATCGATATCAAGTATTCTTGCTCTAGGGTACCTACTTCTGACAGCAGATACATGAAGCATATCTTCCATCTCCACGTCATCTACATATTCACCGTATCCAAGTACTTTCTCTCTTACATCAATTCTGAAAGCATTTGAACCTACACCGAACTTATCGCCCTTTTCAAGTTCCTTATCAATCTGCTTATCACCTCTTTTTATCTGTGCAACCAAATCGATAGCTTCGATAATCTTCTTATATCCTGTACATCTGCAGATATTACCCTT
>NZ_CALLVU010000090.1 GCF_938015485.1 uncultured Lachnoanaerobaculum sp.
TAGCCTCTTTGATTTCAGCTTCCGTAGGGTTAGGATTCTTGTCTATAAGAGCTTTACCTGACATTACCATTCCCGGGATACAAAAACCGCACTGTACCGCTCCTTTTGATCCGAATGCATATACAAAAATTTCTTTTTCCTCGTCACTTAATCCCTCTACCGTAACGATATTCATTCCCTGAGCTCTCTTGGTAGTCATAACACAGGCTCTGGTAGCCTTACCGTCAATAATAATAGTACAGGTACCGCACGCTCCCTGGCTACATCCGTCCTTTATAGATTTGAGCTTTAAGTCGTCACGCAAAAACCTTAACAATGAAGACTCTTTTTCAGTTTCAACCAATTTTCCGTTTACTGTAAAACTGTACATCAAAATTCCCTCCATGATGCATTTATATACCTAAATCTTTTTTAGATAAGATATACAATATAATTAGTAAATCTAATTGCATAAACAATATTTACTATCTCGAAATTTATTTATTGAAATTATCTATAAATGATAATGTTAACAATGTAACATTGGTAGTTCTATATTATTTCAAAAGTAAATTTCATAAATTCATTCACATTTTCAAACAATGTAATAATATTATTATAACACAACTATCTCAATAAATAAACTCATTTTTATTTAGGTTCTCAATAATTTATGCTCTATAAACACAACTTTCCTTTATTTTTGCTATATCTTAGCTGTATAAAGCCTAAATATTTTTTATATACCCGGGTCTTTGACAGTTTGTTTACCTAAATAAGCCTTAAAAAAGTCTCACAACCCGCATATAGCCTACATTTCTTAGTTGAAAAATTTGTCAAAATTTTCGTTTTATTATATAGTATTTTATAGTATTGTGTGGTATAATGGGGGTTGGAGGTTTCCTATGAAAGTTACTACATCAAAATCAAAAAATGCTGAGTCATTCTATATTTCTAAAAGTTTCATCAATGACAAAGGTGTTAGCACCTCTGTTAATGTACGCAAACTTGGTACGCTTGCTGATTTATTAAAAAAGCATGGACCTACCAGAGATGATGTAATGGAATGGGCTCGTACTGAGGCAAAACTTGAAACACAAAAATATAAAGAAGAAAAAACAGTAAATATTTCTTTTAACTCCAATAAAAGACTTCAACCTCAACAACAAGTCTTCCATCGTGGGGGCTACCTGTTTTTGCAATACTTTTATTATAAACTTGGCTTAGATAAAGTTTGCAGAAAGATAAGGGATAAATATAGCTTCAAGTTTGATATTAACTCGATTTTATCAGATTTGATTTACTCAAGAATACTTGAACCTTCCAGTAAACGCTCAAGTTATAAATGTGCACTGGACTTTTTGGAGCCACCGTCTTACCAATTACATGACGTGTATCGTTCTTTAAATGTACTTGCTAAAGAATGTGACCTTATACAATCTGAAACTTATAAAAATAGCCACTTATTAGGAAAACGCAATGATAAGATTCTTTTTTATGATTGCACCAATTATTATTTTGAGATTGAAGATGAAGACGGCATTAAGAAATACGGTAAAAGTAAGGAACACAGACCAAATCCTATAGTACAAATGGGGATGTTTATGGATGGTGACGATATTCCACTTGCTTTTTCCCTATTTCCGGGTAACGCTAATGAACAAACCTCTATTAAACCTCTTGAAGAAAAGATTTTAAACGAGTTTGATTGTCAAAAGTTTATTTACTGTAGCGATGCAGGACTCGGTTCGGAAAAAATAAGAAAATACAATCATATGGGCGAAAGAGCCTTTGTCGTTACACAATCTATAAAAAAGCTTAATGCACAAGATAGACAATGGGCTTTAGACACTAAAGGATTTAAACGTTTGTCTGATGATAAAGTAGTAGATTTATCAGAAATATCAAGGGATGATGAGGCTATATATTACAAAGATGCTCCGTATACACCTAAGGATTTATCTCAGAGGCTTATCATCACATATTCACCTAAATATGCCAAATACCAAAAAACTATTAGAGAAAAACAAGTTGACAGAGCTAAGCTAATGCTTGAAAAAGGTAGCATCAAAAAAGAAAGAAGAAATCCTAATGACCCTGCCGGGTTTATTAGCAGCCTTGCAGTGACTGATGATGGAGAAAAGGCAAATGTACATAACTTTCTTAATACAGATAAAATAGATGAAGAAACTAAGTATGACGGTATGTATGCTGTCTCAACAGACCTACTTGACGATAATGTAAGTGAAATACTAAGTATAAGTGAAAAGCGATGGCAAATCGAAGAGTGCTTTAGAATTATGAAAACCGAGTTTGATGCAAGGCCTGTGTACTTACAAAGAGTTGACAGAATTACGGCTCACTTCTTAACTTGTTTTTTAGCATTGATTATTTACAGATATCTTGAGAAAGCTTTAGAACACAAATATACATGTGAAGAGATTCTAAAAACCTTAAAGGATTTTAATTTTGCATATGTAAAAGAGCAAGGTTTTATACCGCTATATAAAAGAACGGAGCTTACAGATAAGCTACATGAGATTTGTCATTTTAATACAGATTTTGAATTTATAACAAAGAGTCAAATGAGAACAATTAAAAAACAAAGTAAGGGAAAATAAAATACTATTTTTTTAGTTTCAAAACGAAATGTAAATACCCTCCAAAGCCGCTAAAACACGGGGTTTGAAGGGTATTTTATATCTCAAAACTGTCAAAGACAGGACTATACTACTTTTGCAGGAATTTGAGTAATTTTAGTAATACTTTTTAAGAAATCTCAGCAATTTATCAATCACAATGTGATAAATGATATAACTACTTTAAAGCCGCCTCAATGTTTGCATCATTAATGTCCGTATCAATATCCGACTCACGAAGTTTTATAGGCTTTTTGAGAAGCTCTCTCAAATAATCTCTGTCACCGTTTCTGTATTGACCTTCTTTTACCAATGTAAATCGTGATATATCCGGATTGTAATTGTAATAATGGAATTCACTTCCATAGGTACCATATTCACTGAAATCTACGGACAACAGTGTATTGTCATCAAAAACAAAGAAATCTCCTCCACTGTTGGTGACAAATCCGATAAGACGAGGCTTGTCATCTACAATACCGTAAATACCGTAAATCCCATAAAAATCCTCCCTTTTGGGCATAACTTTAACTATAAGCTCATCACGGTTGTCACCTGTGATATCCATTAATTTAAATTTTGAAGTATCATCATGAAAGTCATGCAATATAGGTGAATATAAGCTTTTGTAGGAAGATGCAATGCCTTTAGACTCTTTAGTAATATTATGATATAGATCGATCCCCGGATCAGGCAGCTTTTCCACCGCTTCAGCAATATTTCCCGGAGTTACAGGAAAATCCATAATACTGTCTGAACTCAGTTTTACTCTGTTATTTTGCAATGAGTCCTTTGCAGAGGCAATCAATTCACTGTCTTTATCGTCATCTAACAGTGTAAAATTGCAAATGGATGTATCATATGCCCAAATACCTATATCATCCCTATTGCATTCACTATAATCTTGAACGATGATATTATTATCAAGGAACAGATATGGACTATAGGATCCACTTTCAAAAATCTGTACAGCCTTACCGTTAAATATCTTGTAAATACGCATATATTGTACTACAGAATTAAAGAACCAATTTGTACGTCTTTTTAAAATTATTATTTCACTTTGTCCGTCACCTGTAACATCTGCAAGAGTAAAATAATAAAAATTCAATATAGAGTCATCAATAGATTTGTAGGTATCTACATCCGGACTGTCATAAAACTCATCAACACTACCTATTACACCTGTATTATAAAAATTTGTAAGGATATCTCTGTAAATTTTTTTATAATTATCATCACCGGTCACAGAATTTTGTGAAGCTTTTTGAACCCCGTCTTTTATAACACCGGCAGAAAAAGGCGTTTGCAGAAAACCTGCAAAAATCGAAAAAACAATGGCGAACGGAACACTTAAAAATCTTTTTCTCATACATACCTCCTTAAAGTACACTTTTACAATAGAGAATGATCAAATTAATTTTGCTCTAAACAATCAAAACATATACCACATCGCTATATTTTCATTGATATTTTAAATATTCTCTTTTATCTATAATTTTTTCAATAATAACCTCTTACAATTATTATAAAATCACATACCGCTAAAAATAATATGAATTTTCATGTATTTATTTTAATAATATTCTATCATAGTTTAATAGTTAGGTCAACTCTCACAAATAATTAATATAAATTTCTGTCTTTTTATTTCTAAACATTTATAATTTTATATACCCACAAAAATATCCACTATATCTCTTATTTTTTCCATTATAACAGTTTTCTTTTTTTCTCCGGCTCAATGCATATTTACCTCACCAAAAATTTTCTTACAGTATAACAAATTTTATTAAAAATATCACTATTTCCTCCACGTCTTACTCGGTGGGATACCGAAATATTTTTTATAAAGCCTGCTGAAGTAAAGCGGATCCTGATAGCCTACACTTATAGCGGCTTCCGTAACCGACATCCCGTCAAGCAACATCTTAGCCGCCTTTCTTAAGCGAAGTCTTATAAGATAATCAATAGGCCTTATATTGTAGATTTTATTGAATGTATATGAAAAATGTGCCTTATTCATATTTGCGGCAAGAGCCAAATCCTCAAGTCTAAGACTCTTTTGATATGAGCTTTCCATCAATTCTATAGCATTTTCAATCTGCATTATTTCCCTATCAGGCATAGAATAACAAAAAGAACTCAGTATCAGCTGCCCGGCTATCATCCTGCTTCTGATTTGATCGTCAAAACTTACACTGTTTGCACATTTTTTAAGCTTAGAGAGTAATTCAGATGTATTTTCCTTGTTAAATTCACTTATCTCATATGCAGTATTCATTATATCACTGCATCCGTGCCAAGGATTTTCAGGATCGTAATAAATATTCAAATGCACAAAAGGAACATCCGAAACCACACTGAAATCTATTTTCTGATTTCCGGCGCCATGTACTATCGTATTTACATCCGCCGTAAAGCTTTCATCGTTAAATTGAATCAAGGCCTCTCCGGATAAAGTATAGATAAATGCCGAGTGAATTGTATCATATGAGATATGCATTCCCACATCCTTACTCTGCAAAGATATTCCGGTAATAAAATATTTTCTTGAGCTGTACTCCTTTTGACAGCTTATCAGGAAATCCTTTTCCATAATACCCCTTTCTATGGATTATATTTTTAATAATAGTCCATATCTTTATATTATACTATATTGAAATTTAATTAAATTCAACTATAATTTATACATTGTTAGGAGCATCTAACTATTTTAAAAAGAAAGGATTCTTATGACAAGGAATAAGACCGATATAAAGTTTAATATATTATTGATTGTGCTTTTTATAACCTTGGTATTTTCACTGCTGTCAGGTATATCTTTAGGCGCCGTAAGAATAAGCCTGAAAGATACCTACTCAACCATACAATCAAATCTGTTCCATATAAATGCGGCAAGTTTGTCAAAATCAACTATGGCCATTGTATTGAATATAAGAATACCCAGAGTGATTATGGGGCTTATAGTAGGTGCCGGGCTGGCGCTATGCGGAACGGTGATGCAGACCACTGTAAACAACCCTATTTCAGAACCGTATATTCTCGGTATCTCCGCCGGTGCAACATTCGGCGCAACATTCTTTATAATACTTGGACTTAAATCCATGACCGGAATAGGTGCATTCTTCGGCTCGGTTATATCCACAGCTATTGTTATGTTTATCGCACCCATAGGTAAAAAGATCACCACAACGAGCCTGATACTCTCAGGTGCCGTTGTAAACGCTTTATTCAGTGCATTTTCAAACTTTATCATATCAATAGGAGCAAACTCCGACAGTATGATGACTGTCAAGTTTTGGACTATGGGATCACTGGCAAGTGCAACATGGGCAGATATTCTTCTTCCGCTTTTTGTTGTACTCATCTCTCTTATATTTTTTATGACACAGTACCGCACAATGAATACCATGCTTATGGGAGATGAGGTGGCAATAACACTTGGAATAAACCTTCAAAGTTACAGGCTGATATATATGCTGTTTATATCAATGATTACCGGAGTACTTGTAGCAAAATGCGGAATTATAGGATTTGTGGGACTTATCACCCCACATATATCACGTATTCTTATCGGTACCGACCACAAAAAAATCATTCCGCTCTCGGCTATGCTTGGAAGCCTGTTTGTGCTTTGGGCCGATATACTTGCCAGATGCCTGATAGATAAGGCCGAGTTGCCTATAGGTATATTCACATCACTGGTCGGCGGACCTTTCTTTATATATATTGTTATAAAAAATCAGAAAGGCGGTCAAAGATAATGGATTTAACTTGTAAAAATATATCCTATTCCATAAAGGACAAGCAGATATTAAAAAACGTGTCTCTGAATGTATCAGGAAACAAGTTTTTTACAATACTCGGTCCTAACGGCTGTGGAAAGACAACCCTTTTAAAGACTATCTACAGAGTATTAAAGCCGACCTCGGGAGAGATTTTATTAAACAATAAAAATATTGAAAGCATCAGGCTGAAGGACTCTGCAAAAGAGATGGCTGTGGTGGCTCAGTTTAATGAAATAAATTTCGACTGCAATGTGGAGGATATCGTTATGCTTGGCAGAAGCCCGCATATAAGTTTTTTACATTCTGAAAAACAAAACGATTTTGATATTGTGGAAGACGCCTTAAGAGATGTGGGAATGCTTGACAAGGCAAACCGCTCCTACTCCTCACTTTCAGGAGGTGAAAAGCAAAGAGTGGCTTTGGCCAGAGCTATAGCACAAAAACCTTCATTACTTTTACTTGATGAACCTACAAACCATTTGGATATCAAATATAAGCTTGAAATACTTCATATAATAAAGGAGCTTAATATAAATGTACTTGCTGTACTTCACGATATTCAATTAGCATGTAAGTTTTCAGACTGTTTATTTCTTATGAAAGGGGGTGAAATAAAGTACAAGGGTATACCGAGACAAACTGTAACAGAAAGTTCAATGAAAGATGTATATGGAGTAAATTGTAAAATATCATGGACTGATGACAACCAAGCCATGATTGAATATATTTAAAATGAAAGGAAAAAATAATGAAAAAGATTCTAAACTTAACTTTAACAACTTGTATAGCACTTGCAATTGTAGGATGTGGAAGCACCAATACTACAAAAGAAAGCGCCTCCACAGAGCAGGCTTCTACAACCGTTGAAAGCACCGCGGCACAAAGTAAATCCGAAAACACAGCAGACGCTAAAGAGACCACATATCCTGTCACAGTTACAACATATGATGCGGACGGCAAAGAGATATCACAGGTATTTGACAAGGCTCCCGAGCGAGTAATCACAAACAACTTATCTTCTACCGAAATGCTTATAGACCTTGGATTGCAGGATAAAATAGTGGGAATGTTAAATCCCGACAATGAAGTAAGCTCCGACTATGCCGCAGCCATTTCTTCCATACCTCATATCGGTGATAAGAAGAGCGTATCAAAGGAAGTTGTGCTTTCAAACACACCCGATATACTTATCGGAAGAAATATGATGTTCTCAGATAAATCTCTCGGCAGTGTGGATACCTGGAACCAAAACGGAGTACCTGTATACACTCAAAAAGCTTCCGTTTCAAATATGAAGCAAAGTCTTGAAAGCGTTATTGACGATGTCAAAAATATAGGTATCATATTCAATATACAGGACAAGGCAAATGCTTATGCTGATGAATTGCAAAAAAGAATCGACGCCGTAACAGCCGCAAACAAAACTGATAACAGTGAATTAAAGAACGCTCTTATTATGTGTGCATACAACGATCAGACCTTCGGTGCATATAAGTCCGCATTACAGGAGAGTATTCTTAATACACTCGGATATACAAATGTTGCAACCGGTACATCGGACCTCACTCTTGAAAACCTTGTTACCATGTCTCCTGAAGTTATAATCTATGTTACAAGTGACAGAAACAAGGAACTTGATGCCAAGACTGTCGATCTTATGAAAGCCAATGCGGTAATCTCCGAGGTTCCTGCAATAAAGAATGACAAGATCATGACTATATCATATGACGAGTTGATGGATTACGGCACTTCTTCAATCAACGCTTTGGAAGATATCAATTCATTCTTAAATAAATAGTATGTTTGATACAAAAATATCCTTGCCGGACAATTACAATAAAGAAAACAAATATCCTTTGATTCTTTTAAATGACGGCGAAATAAATTATCTTGGAGATTTAAAAGATAGGGCTATAATTGTGGGGTTGATACCACAAAACAGATTGGATGCCTTCACACCTTGGAAGGCACACAATTTAAAACCCTCCACGCCTGATTTTGGAGGAAAACTGGATGAGTACTACAATCAGGTGTTTGAACATCTGCTTCCTGAGTTATTGTGTAAGTACAGCATTGATGAAAGTAAAATCGCCTACGGCGGCTACTCACTTGGCGGATTGGCGGCGGTATACAGTCTGTATACCTCTACTGCTCCGAGTATTATATTTTCACTCTGTGGCTCGTTTTGGTATCCTCAATTCTTAGATTATTGTGAGAACCATGAGGTACTTAATAAAAAAGCATCTCTTTATTTGCAAAACGGCAAGACTGAGGGCACTAAACACAATAATATACTTTCAAACGCACCTATACTTTCCGCCAAGCTCCACAAACTTCTAAGTGACAGATTAGATAATGTCACATCTGTCTTTGATGAATACGGGCACCACGAAAATATCGCCGAAAGATATGCAAATCTTATTGAGTGGCTGAAAGAAAATTTAAAATAATAAAAAAGCAGCCTAAGAATCTCAAGTTCTTAGGCTGCAGTACTATTTATATACTATGTCAATATTATACATATACCCGCTTTTTTAACAACTCAAAAACCTCCCGGCAAGCACCGGGAGGTCGTTATATATTATTATCCAAGCATATTTAATCTGTCAATAAGCTCATTTACATTGATACCGTGTACCATAGCGGCCTCTGCAAGTGACTCCATCTGTGATGACGGACATCCGAGGCAGTGCATACCGATATCCATAAGAACACTTGCCGCTGCAGGGTTCTCTGAAAGAACCTCACCGATAAGCATATCAGGATTGTACTTTCCTTCAGCTGCCGGCTTCTCAGTCTTTCCGAAGAAAAGCTCGATATCATCCTCAACTGTTCCGATACCTGCAATACCGAAGTTTTCAACCAAAACCTTAGCTACATTTGGTGAAAGGAATCCCGGAAGTGTAGGTCCAAGGTGAATATTCTTTACACCTAAGTATAAAAGTGCAAGTAAAACGATAACAGCCTTCTGCTCATACCATGCAATGTTGAACTCAAGCGGAAGATCGTTGATATCGTCAAGTCCGAACACTTCCTTAAGCTTAAGTGCGATAACTGCAAGTGAGTAAGAGTCATTACACTGTCCTGCATCAAGAACTCTAGGGATACCGCCTATATCTCCAAGGTCAAGCTTGTTGTACTTATACTTTGCACAACCTGCTGTAAGGATAACCGCATCCTTTGGAAGAGCCTTAGCAAAATCTGTGTAGTAATTTCTTGCCTTTGAACGTCCGTCACAACCTGCCATTACAACAAACTTTGAAATAGCACCTGACTTAACGGCGTCAACCACCTTATCTGCAAGTGCAAGAACCTGTGCATGAGCAAAACCGCCTACGATGCTTCCGCTCTCAATCTCTGTAGGAGGTGCACACTTCTTAGCCTGCTCGATGATCTCTGAGAAATCCTTCTCCTCACCGATATCACCTGCGATATGCTTACATCCCGGATATCCTGCAGAACCTGTTGTATAAAGTCTGTCAATGTAGCTTGCCTTAGGCGGAACGATACAGTTTGTAGTCATAAGGATAGGTCCGTTGAAGCTCTCAAACTCTTCTTTCTGCTTCCACCAAGCATTACCGTAGTTACCCTTAAGGTTAGGATACTTCTTAAGCTCAGGATAATACTGACCTGCAAGCATCTCTGAGTGAGTATAAACATCCACGCCACTTCCCTGTGTCTGCTTTAAGAGCATCTCAAGGTCTCTTAAGTCATGTCCTGAAACAAGGATACCAGGGTTCTTACCTACACCGATATCAACTGTTGTGATCTCAGGGTTACCGTAAGCTGTTGTATTGGCCTTGTCAAGTAAAGCCATACCGTTTACACCGTACTTACCTGTCTCAAGTGTAAGAGCTACCAAGTCGTCTACGCTTAAGCTGTCATCAAGTGTTGAAGCCAATGCTCTTTGTAAGAACGCATCAACCTCACCGTCATCCTGCAAAAGTGCGTTTGCATGCTTTGAGTATGCTGAAAGTCCCTTAAGTCCGTATGTGATAAGCTCTCTAAGGCTTCTTACATCCTCATCCTTTGTTGCAAGAACACCTACTGTAGATGCCTTGTCAAGGTACTCGCTCTCATCAAATGACTCCCAAAGAGCAGCCTCAGGAAGATTGTCCTTATTTGAAAGCTCGTTTAAAAGTTCCTTCTTAACTTCAAGTGTCTTCTTAATTCTTGCTATAATAGCATCATTGTCGAAGTTCGCATTTGTAATTGTGATGAAAAGGTTCAATGTAACAAGGTGATTTACTTCCTTGCTTACTTCCTTACCCTCTGCACGAAGTCTTGTTGTTATAGCTGATATACCCTTACTTACATAGATAAGTAAATCCTGCATCTTTGCAACTTCCGGCTTCTTGCCGCATACACCTACCTGTGTACATCCTGTATTACCTGCTGTCTCCTGACACTGATAACAAAACATTTTGTTTTCCAATTTATACCTCCTCTTACTATGACTGTCATCCAGTCTATGAGCAATCTGATTAACAGATTTAATTTTTATTCTTCTGCATCACTGCATGGCATTATAATATCAGATTAAAAGTCGAAAAACTGTAACTTACATTACCGAGCGATGTTTTTTTTTAAAGACTTTTAAGTCCTTCAAGATTTTTTACAATCAAATCTTTTCTGACCACCTTTATAAAGCCGTCATCCTGCATCTTCATAAGTTCTCTTGAGAGCGAAGGTCTTGCAGCATTCAAAAAGTCCGCAAACTCTTCTCTGCTCATCTTTAGAGTAACTCTGTCTCTCTCATTCATATTTTGAAGTATAAATCTTGCAATCTTTTGCCTTAATGTTGAGCATGAAAGTACCTGTAATCTGTTATTAAGATAAAAGGTCCTTTCGGCAAAAATTGTAAGCATATTTGAGAGCATTCTGCTCTGTAATGATGACGGATTTGCACCCGGCCTTGTAAGATACTCTTTCGGTATCTCCAAAATTTTACTTGGTGAACTTGCATAGGCATAGTTCACATATTCATTATGATTTAAGAAAAGGAATACCTCGCCGAAAAGCTCTCCCGGATTTGAGAACATTCCCATTATACTTCTCTTGCCGTTTACAGAGTCGTTGCCTATAGATACACTTCCTTCAACAAGCATTGTAATATATCTCGGTGTATCTCCCTGATTAAATATTGTCTCACCCTTTCTGAATCCGACAATATCAGCCTTTGCTTCCTTTAAGCAAAGTTCTATCTCTTCTTCTGTCATTCCCCTAAAGAGTGGGGATTGTGTATAACTTCCTGACATAATTCTCCTTCAAGCGTCATACCCGCACGCAGTCTCTTTCTAGCTTCTTGCATAATTTCATCAATACTGTTCAGTTGCACCAAAACTTCCTTTTCCTCTGCGGTTGTCTCTATGATTTTGTCAATTCCGCCGTTTTTGATAACTATTCTTTTATCAGCCATCAACGCCAAAAGAGGGTCATGAGTAGCCATAAGGACAATCTTATCCTGTGAAACCAAAAGATCCAGTGCTTTCTTCCTGTCTATTCCGGCATTTTCTATCTCATCTATCAAAACTATAGGTGAAGAGCTAAGCACTGCAGTATCTGCAATCATCAGCGCTCTGGATTGTCCTCCGCTTAGAGCGGTAACCGCCGTCTCAGGTGCAAAATTCTCACCTGCAAGCTTATTTGCCTCTTTCAATATCTTCTCAACTGTAGCTTCGATATCCTCAATCATTCTGCTTTCGGCATGCATAGTTATAAATTCACGGGCTGTAAGATCCATAACAAAATTCATATTTTGTGAAAGTTGTGCAACCAATTTATTATTTGTCGAATATCGCCATTTCGGATCCGGCTTTCTACCATTTATATATATGGTACGACCGGTAGGGGTATCATTTTGTGCTGCCCATTCAATATCAGCCAACAATCTACTTTTTCCGGACCCTGTAGCTCCAACTATAGACACAATTTGTGAAGAAAATATGTCTAATTTTTGAAATCTTTCTTTTTCTCCACTTTTGTTATGACCGGGGAAAATAGTTAAACTTTCTATATTTTCCCTTTTATCACCAAGGAATTGTAACATTTGTTCGATGAATGTGTCAAGACGGTTTTTTATTTCTTTCTTATCTATTGCCTTATCTTCCAGCTCTTCTTCAGGTATATTATCCAAAAATTCTGAAAATGTAAGACTAAGACTGCTGTCTATACAAAATCCGCTACTTTCAAAAAAATCACTGACAAAGGGGTATTTTTCAAGTAATTCCCCAAGCTTTAATTCACTCATTTTTGTCCTCCCACTGCATTTTCTTTGTGTTTCCAAGCTGATAGTCCTCACCTATTCTGGTCTCACCCAAGCAATAGGAACACATAGCCGAAGGCATTGCAAACCTAAGTTTCATTCCTTGTACCGATTTAATGTCTATATTATTGTCATATATTAAGGTGGAAAGTTCAAAAGCTCCCTGACCGCTAAGTCCGTTTACATTCATGACCATGGCCCTCGGATTTACCGCACAAACTCTACCGCTGAATACTTCTCTCTCCGCCTGGCTCACTATATCACCCTTTGTAATAACCACTATATCTGCAGACTTAAGCATAGGACCTATCTTTTTAGGTGTATTGATACCTGAAAGATTGTCTATCACACATACTCCCTTTATATCGGTAATATACGGTGAACAACGATTACAAAGTCCTGCCGATTCGGTTATAAGTAAGTCCAGTTTTTGGTCATTTCCCCATTTTACCACATCTTCTATATTTGATGCAAAAAAATGATCCGGACAAAGTCCGCCTGAAAGTCCCTTTTTTACAGGAATATTTGCTTTTTCATATATCGCATCATCATCTGTATACAGGCAGTCAAACTTCACAACTCCCGCCTTTATCCCCCTGCCCTGCATGGCTTCAATAGTCTTTAAAATAACCGAGGTCTTTCCTGATGAGGGAGGACCTGAAAATATAACCAAATTCATACTACTCCTCTCCGTAAAACCACTTTTCAGTATTGCTCAAAATTTCACCTATATCATTTGAGCGTATAAAATCCCACCCCGCCCAAAGGAAATTTTGACTTTCTTCCAATTTATTGTCATACTCGGGATTCGTCTGTGGGAACTTACCGTCAGCACCCAAAACCTCAGCCACCTGTTTTGAAAACAAGAAATCAATAAGAGGCTTACTGTTTTCATAGTTTTTCTTCTTTGTCAAAAGAAATACCGGGCTTATAACAGCTCCGTCCTTTGGCCATACAACCGAAAGATTTGAGTTTTCTTTGATAGTCTTTGAAAAGAAGTACGGCATAATGCTGATTGCCGGAGTGTCAATGTCCTTTCTTCCACCGGACTTTACCATCTGTGCAGGATGCATTGACTTAAGCAGTCCTCTACCCAAAGCCTTTACACCTTCTTTTCCATACTTGGAGTATATCCCAAGCATTATGGCATTGAACATATCAAGATCGGATGTAGGCAGCGCTATAGAATTTTCAAACTCTTTTTTAAACAGATCTTCCCAAGATGTCGGAGCTTTTCTATCACCTAATACAGCTTTATTCACAATAAATATAGCCGGAACAACGCCTATTATAGAATATTCTCCCTCCGGATCTTTTACCGAAATATTTTCATTATCTAAAGATTTATTTAATTTTCCGATTCTGTGGTCTTTAAATACGCCTTTATCTCTAAATCTGCCCATATACTTATTATCAAAGAAAAGATTAAAGCCTGCAGACATATATATATCCGAGAGATCGTCCTCAGTCTTTGCATTCATTATCTCAGATTCTATAGCATCCATACCCATACTTGCCGCATTAAGATTATAATTCATCTTATAGTCCTGACTCTCAACAAACTTTTCAAAACTTTCAATAAACTGCATCCTCACCGGACAAGGTAAGATACCCTTTATAGATACTTTAGCATTTTCGTCAACATTTTTTACAATCCCGTTGTTGTCTGTCATGTCCGACTTTCTCTCAATAGCCTCTACTAACTGCTTCTCGAAAACATCCACATTTATATTCTTACTCTTAAGCGCCGTCTCAATGCTCAAAAGCTTTCCCATGGATTTTCTCATCATATCATTCTTCAGATTTTCAAATCCGGCATTTGCAAGCACCTCTATAAGCTCAGGATACTTCTCAGTCACATCATACACTTTATCTTTTATATCAAAATACTTATTCATATATTCTCCTTTACTATACAAACCCTAAGGGTATACCTGTAAATGTTTTTTATTCTACTCTGTATACACAAAAAAGTCTGTAACTATTGTTAAATAAGGAAGAAATTGTGGAGAGGGGGGAATAATAACCATATAATAATAAAAAGCCAAGTTGCAAATACAGCTTGGCTTTTTATTATATTTACTTAAAATCTATTATCTTACAAGACAAGGTTTCTTTGGATTGAATTTCCATCCCGGGATGAGATACTGCATTACAACAGAATCATCTCTTCCACCCAAGCAGTTTTCATTATACAGCTTGTTTGCCTTTAATACCTGCTCCATATCTATTTCTATACCAAGTCCCGGTTTCTTCGGAACAGCCACACATCCGTCTACAATCTGAAGCGGCTCTTTTGTAAGTCTCTCTATACCTTCCTGCCAAATCCAGTGTGTGTCAAGCGCATTATACTTACCCGGTACGGCAGCACCCACCTGTGTAAACATTGCGAGTGATATATCAAAGTGATTATTTGAATGACTTCCCCAAGTATATCCGAAGTCATGGCACATCTGTGCAACTCTTACAGATCCCGCCATTGTCCAAAAATGCGGATCTGCCAGTATAATATCTACAGCCTGTGACTCAAGTGAATGTCCTACCTCTCTCCAATCTGTAGCAATCATGTTTGTAGCGGTAGGAAAACCGGTTCTTCTTCTAAATTCAGATACTATTTCTCTTCCTGAATAAACGCCTTCAGCACCACATGGGTCCTCGCAGTATGTAAGTATACCATGCATATCCTTAACATACTCTACAGCTTCTTCAAGCAGCCATCCACCATTCGGATCAAGATCTATTCTTGCATTTGGAAACTCCTTCTTCAATGCACGGATAACATCCATCTCTTCATTACCTGCTAAAACACCACCTTTTAACTTAAAGTCTTCAAAACCGTACTTTTCTTTAGTAGCTTTAGCCATTGCAACAATCTTGTCGGCAGTAAGTGCTTCTTCATGACGAAGTCTATACCACTCACAGTCTGAATCAAGCTCAGAATCATAAGGTAAGTCCGTCTTATTCCTATCACCTACAAAGAACAGGTATCCAAGCATTCTAACTTTATCTCTTTGCTGTCCGTCTCCTAAGAGTTCACATACAGGTACACCAAGATGCTTGCCTAACAGATCCAGGCACGGTGCTTCAATGGCTGTAATTACATGTACGCCTGTACGAAGATCAAACGTCTGATTTCCTCTAACATCCACTTCACCCTTTGAATCAAGATATGCTTTCACTTTTAAAAGCATACTCTTATACTCACTTATCTTTGTGCCCTCTACTATTGATTTTACCTCATTAAGGGCATCTGTTATCTTCTTACCTCCCGGTACTTCTCCGACACCAAGCTCTCCGTTCGAATCCGTAAGGATAACCACATTCCTAGTAAAGAAAGGGGCATGTGCACCGCTAAGGTTTAGTTCCATACAATCTTTTCCGGCTACCGGATATACTTCCATCTTTGTAATTACAGGTACGCTCATTTTTCTACCTCACTTAAGTATAAAATCTTCACAGACTGTATCTGTGATTAAAAATATATCTTGCTAACCTATCAGGTAATAGGTGCAGGATTAAATATTGCCATAAAATTATATAATTTATAGTATTCAGCATAACTTTGCTTTTTACCACTTGCTACATCTATTATATAATCAAATAAAATTCTTCCTATATCAGCTATACTTGCCTCTCCCTTTGCTACAGGACCGGCATTTACATCTATAAGATCCATCCATTGATTTTTCATATCATCTCTTGAACAAACCTTAATAACAGGTGA
Organism: uncultured Lachnoanaerobaculum sp.; assembly: GCF_938015485.1. Taxonomy (GTDB): domain Bacteria; phylum Bacillota; class Clostridia; order Lachnospirales; family Lachnospiraceae; genus Lachnoanaerobaculum. The sequence continues at coordinate 16,399 of NZ_CALLVU010000090.1, forward strand.
AATTGCAAGATTATAAGGTGTTCCCCTACCTGTCATAAAAACCTGTAATCCTATACCTGATGCTACCTGACATGGACCACATACAAGATCTGAAGCAGGTGTTGCAGCATATATAAGTCCATGCTTACTCGGCCTTTCTGCCGGTGATAACACTTCAACTATAGGCGAAGTTCCTGATTTCGCTATCGAACCCATAGCTTTTTCTACAATGTTTGCAAGTCCACCCTTTTTATTACCGGGAGTCGGATTAGCGCTTCTGTCAACGTCTCCCTCCAACAGATAATTGTCATACCATCTCATCTCAGAGGCTAACTTCTTTACGACATCTTCACTGACACATCTCTCACCTATAAGATGTACACCGTCTCTAACCTCAGTAACTTCAGAAAACATTACAGTGGCACCACCCTTTACAAGCATATCAGCCGCATATCCTGCAGACGGGTTTGCACTTACTCCCGAGAAAGCATCAGAACCGCCACATTGCATACCGACAAGTAAATCTGACAGCGGTAATTCCTCTCTCCTTCTCTTATTCAGTATAGCAAGCTTTTTATCAGCCATTTCCATTATTGCCGTCATCATGGCTTCAAATCCTTTGCAGTCCTGTAATATAATCACATTTTCCGGTATATTGTCTTCAGGATCAAGTAACATATCCGGTGTAAGCTTTTCACAACCCAGTGCTACCGCCATAACCACGCCGCCAAAGTTCGGGTGATGTACTATATTTCTCAATGCACGGATTGGAATATGTGCTTCTCTCGCTTTTATAGCCACACCACAACCATATGCATGATCTACAGCAACAACATTGTCCACATTTGGATATTTCGGCAGAAGTTCACGTTTTATTCTTTCTACCGCTACATCCAAAACTCCGGAAACACATTGTACAGTAGTCTGTATTCCAAGGATATTTCTGGTTCCGGCATAGCCGCCATTTGGATTTTTATACCCCATCCACGTCCTTACAGGCGGATCAGGTAGCTTATCCATAGGTACTATATTCTTCCCCCACTCCATATCATCAAGTGAAGGCGGACTTGGTAGTCTCAACATAAACTCATTTATCCAATTCCCCTTTTTTATATCTTCAATGGCGTAACCCAAAACCACACCATACCTTATTACAGGTGCATCTTTTTTGATATCTTCAAGTGCTATCTTGTGAGCCTGAGGAATGTCATCCATAGCAGTCAAATCGTCATATATCTTTGTACCTGTCTTAATTTCCTCCACAGCAATAGCTACATTATCTTCATCTTTTATCTTTACAAGTAAATTAGACATTATTTCCTCAATCCGGATTAAAACTTAAATAAATTTAACCCTATTTCCTCAACAAACTCTCGCTCAACTACCACATCTACAACATTCAACACGATCTCTGCCGTTGCTCCTACTATGGCTTTATTTAAGTGCCCTCCGACAAACTCATTTGTAATCACATTTCCAACAGACATATGAACATGTATATACGGTTTTTTATCTTTTCTACTTAAAGTTCCTACAAGCGATGTTATTTCAAAATCACCTGTAAACCTTTTTGAGTGATATCTTTTTTCTGATGTATCAAAAATTCCAAGTTCAATGTCATTTACTGCACCCAATCCGCTTACAGATGCAAATAAAATATTTTCTTTTTCACTTAAACCAAGTAATTCTTTTATTATATCCTCACCTTTGTCAACCCTGACAATAACAGTATTCCCCTGTCTTTTATATTTCATTTCCCTACCTACATCCTAAATGAACCACCATGATACACATGATGGTCCACATAAATAAATCTACTGTTTAATTATAGAAGACCGGCTTCTTTCATTGTCTTTTTATATCCTTCAAGTGCTTTACCTTCCGGAGTCGGTAAATTCGGTCTATATGGCTTTCCTACATTTCTGCCTCTCAGATTTGCCATATCCTTTGCAGCTACAGGAAAACTTCCTGCATCCATAGAAAGTCTCACCGGATTAAGCTTAAACTGTGCTTCAAGTGAACCCTCAATATCTCCGGCAACATACTTATTGTATATATCGGTTATAAGCTCCGGCATAAAGTTTGCAGCTGTACATACACCACCCACTGCACCATGACACATAGATGCATAAAGAAGCGTATCCTTTCCACCGAATACTTTAAATCCGAGATGTCTTGTTCTTCTTATAAATTCAGACGTCTGTGTAATATCACCACTTGTATCTTTCATACCTACAATATTATCACAATCTGTAGCCAGTCTCTCTACAAGGTTTGCCGACAAAGTATAACCTACTCTTCCCGGGTTATTGTATAAAAGCATCGGCAAATCGCTTACAGAGTCTGCAATGGCTTTAAAATGATAATACAGCTCATCTTCATTCGGCTTTAAAAACATCGGCTGCAGCACTGATATACCTGCTGCTCCGTTTCTTTTTGCCATCTGTGCAAGACGAATACATTTCTTTGTACTGATCGCACCAATACCGAAATATACAGGAACTCTTCCCTTTGCCTGATCGAGCATAATATTCAGTCCGCGCTCCATTTCATCTTCTTCAAGCATATAAAACTCGCCATTGCTGCCAAACGCCAAAATACCAAGCACACCGCCATCAATTACATAGTCCACCTGATCACGCATTTTTGCTTCATCAATTAACTCGTTCTCATCTATTGGGGTAATGATCGGTACCACTACTCCCTTTATAAAATCAGTATCCACTTTTTTCACCTTTGACTATTTTACAATACTGGTATTTGAAACCTTCTCGTAGTATTTTACAATTGAACTATGGTCATTTTTCTCAAGTCCGTCAACCTTAAGTCCCTGCATAATCTCCATAAGTTGTGCTGTAAGAGGAGCAGGTGAATTGATTGCATGAGATGCATTAAGCGCATTAGTAAGATCCTTGATATGAAGCTCTATTCTAAATCCCGGCTTATAGTTACCTTCAAGCATCATAGGTGCCTTAGCATCCATAACAGTTGAACCTGCA
>NZ_CALLVU010000091.1 GCF_938015485.1 uncultured Lachnoanaerobaculum sp.
TTAAAAGGAATTTCTAAACTGCTGATTCCATTCTCATTGTTATTACTGTCATAATTGTCATTCACAGAGATGAAACGAACCTGCATAAAAGGGAATATCTGCTCAATATATGCTCCGGATTCAATATAATCTCTTGCAAATCGTGATAAATCCTTTACAAGAATAGTTCTTATCTCATTTTTCTTCATAAGACCTATCATCTTTTGAAATGCAGGACGATTAAAATTTGTTCCGGTATAGCCATCATCAATATGTTCTCTTATCTTCACTCCAGTAAATTCTTCTCTTGAACTGATATAGTTCTTTAAGATTTCTCTTTGGGAAGTAATGCTGTTACTTTCGTCTTTTAAATCGTCATCTTCTAAGGAAAGTCTTAAATAAAAATCTACTGTATTCATATCAGCTCCTCCTTGTCTTTCTACCGAGTTTTTCAGTAATCACAGGAGTTTCTTCAAAATTAAATTTGATTTCTATTGTGTTATCTTTCCCTATAAAGATCTTATCAATGATGCTATCTACAAAGTCTTTATCCCATTTCTTTGTTTTACCTTTAAAAAGTGCTGTAAGGTACTTATGCCTTTCTTCAAGTTCAAATACTTCTTTTTCAAAGATAGCAACTTGTCTTTCTTTTAGGATTTCGAGTTCTGCTTTCTTTTTACCCAGAAGTCCTTTTTCCCTTTCAAAATCTTCTTTACTCCACTTGCCCAAAACATATTTTTCATAATACTCACTTTGAAGTCTGCTAAAGCCTAAAATTTTTCTTTCAATTTCAGTTATTTCTTTTTCCTTTTTCTTATCCATCTCTATTTTAAGATTGTCATAAGCATTCAGATAAGCCTTATAACTTTTACTGTTACTTAAAAGAATAGCTTCAAAGGCTGCTTTAACAGTTTTTTCAAGAGTAGCCTCTGTAATAGATGTTCCGCATTTTTCTGTTGTAAATTCTCTGAACCGATTACAGCTAAAATAAAATACAGTTTTATTACCGCTTTTTTGCATGTGTACGCTCATTTTTCTCTTACAAATTCCACAATATAGTTTTCCTCTAAATACTGTATCATCCTTAGCATTCTTATTTTCTTTTCTGCTATTTTTAATGGAATTAGATTTTGAGGAAATTTTCTCCTGTACCTTTTCAAATGTATCAAGCGAGATAATTGCTTCATGGGCATCTTCTGTTATTGTCCAATGTTCTTCGTCAAGCCTTTCTCTCTTTTTCCCTTCAAATAAATGCTTTTGATTTCTGCCTTGAATGAGTGTTCCTGTATATACACGATTTTTAAGCACTTGTAATATTGTTGTCGGAATCCAAGCTCTTATAAGCTCATTTTCATCAGCTTTAGCTTTTCCAAACTTCCTATAATCAGTTGCTATATATACTTTCTTTTCAAACAGTAACTTTGAAATATCAAGTGTACTAAATCCCTTCAAATACGCATCAAAAATTTCTTTTACGATGGAAGCTGTATTTTCATCAACATATAACCGTCTTACTCCATCTTCATCTTTTCTTGCTGTATAGCCATAAGGAGCCGCACCACAGATGAATCCGCCTTGTTTGATCCTCATCTGATGAGAGCTTGATACTTTCTTTGAAATGTCTTTTGCATAAGTTTCATTTACAATATTCTTCAAGATTACCTCAAGAGATTTATTGGGATCTTCCATGTGAAAGGTATCCAGATTGTCATTAACCGCAATAAATCTTACTCCAAGAAACGGAAATATCTTTTCAATGAAGTTTCCAAGCTCCGTATAATTTCTTCCAAAGCGGGATAGGTCTTTTACAATAATGCAGTTGACTTTTCCCGTCCTTACTTCTCCCACAAGTTTTTCAAAGTCAGGTCTTTCAAATTCTGTCCCTGTCTTTGCGATGTCTTTATATATTCCAACCAAATTATGACCATCATTTTTCTTTATATAACTTTCACAAAGAGCAATTTGATTTTCAATGGAATCACTCGGCTTTTCTTTTTTATCTCTTGATATTCTTGTGTAAATCGCTGTTTGAAAACTGTTTCCGCTTTCTTTGCTTAACAGAGCTTCTTCCGCTTTTGCCCGCCTGTTCGCTGTCCTTGCCATCTACACCACCTCCTTCATCAGCTCGGAGGATTGCTTTGTGTAGTCGCTTAACTTATCCAGTATATCTGTAGTTTCATCATAGTTAAAATGGATTTCTATCCTTTTTTCTTCCAAAACATAGATTTTATCGACAAGTCTTACAAGAAGCCCTCTTTCTAAGGTGCTTATATTCCTGTACTTTTTAATATCTGACAGGAAGTTTTTGTTTCCCAAACTCTTTTGATAGAGTCTTGAAATTTCTTTATTCTGCTTTTCTAAAATCAGTTCGCTTTCTACGATACGGTTTGTATAAAACTCTCTCATACCGTAAAATTCTTCTTCAGAAATGATTCCTTCTTTTAAGTCCTGATACAGAGCCGATTTTAAAAGTTCAAACTTTGCCTTGCTTTTCTTGGTATACTCCTGTCTTTTATCTATTTTCTGAAAAAGCTCATAAGATACTTCCATTTCTCTTATCTCTTCTGAAATGCTTTCATACTTCCCAAGAGAGTTGATATAATGGCAAATCATCTCAAGTACGCTTAGCTTTAATTCTTCCTGTTTGATTGAATGCCTGCTGCACTCTTTTCCTTTGTTGTACTGGGAGCAGATATAGTAAATAGTGGGAGTTTTCCCTCTCTTATCGACTTTCTTTGTCATCTGAGCATTACAGTCCTTGCAAAATAAAAGACCTGAAAACAAATCCGCCTTCTCTCCGACATTTTTTGCCTTTATATCACATTTCAAAAGTTTTTGGGCAATTTCAAAGTCATAAATATCAATAATAGCTTCATGATTGTCCTCGATTTCAATCCAATCGCTTCTATCCTTAGAAACCACTTTATTCAACTTATAATTTCCCTTTTTCCCTGTTGAAGTGTTCCTATATAGACCTCATTGGTTAAAATACGATTAACCGCCGGAGTATCCCACTTGGTAACAGCCTTTGTACTAAAGCCTGTCTTATACCTTATTCCCTTTGCCTTTTTATGCTCCATCGGTGATGGGATTCCATTATCGTTTAAGTGTTTGGCAATAGAGTAGGAGCTGTACCCCTCAAGCTTCATTGAAAAGATTTTACGCACCACATATTCCGCTTCTTTATCAATTACTATTTTGTGCTTATCTTCCTTATCTTTTTCATAGCCGTAAGGAGCATAGTTTGATATAAACTGTCCCTGTTTTCTCTTTACCTTGCAGACACTTCTGACCTTTGCGGAAGTATCCCTACAATAATTGTCATTGATGAAGCTTTTAAACGGAATGACCAAGTTCTTTTCCGTTTCACTGGCTGTATAGCTGTCATAATTATCATTTAGGGCAATAAATCTTATATCAAGAGAGGGAAATACTCTTTGCAGGTATCTTCCGCTATCAATATAATCTCTGCCAAATCTGGATAAGTCTTTTACAACAATGCAGTTAATTCTCCCTGTGATGACATCTTCCATCATTTTCTTAAATGCCGGTCTTTCAAAGTTTATACCGGAATATCCGTCATCAACATATTCCTCTATCAGCTCCATATCTTCATTTTTATCAATGAAATCCTTAAGCTGAAGTCTTTGATTGGAAATGCTGTTGCTTTATAATGGTCTCATAAATTAAGACATTTTTTCAGACAAGTTTTAATGAATCTGATATACTAAAATTAGTACGAAAGAGAGGATTCATTAGTATGTCCAGACAAAGAAGAAATTTTAGTGCCAAATTTAAATCAGATCTTGTAATCGAGTTGCTTAAGGGTGAGAAAGATCTCAATACACTTGCAACAGAGAACAATATCCAACCAAACCTGCTCCGTAATTGGAAAAAAGAATTCCTTAACAATGCTTCCGCTGTGTTTGATGACAAGCGTGAGGAAAATCTCAAGGATAAGCTTGTTGAAGAACGCAGGGAAAAAGCAGAGTATGCCAAAAAGGTCGGTCAGTTAACCATGCAGGTTGACTGGCTCAAAAAAAAATCTGAAGAAATTTGTGGACCTGACTACGAGAGTAAGTTTAGTCCAAAACCTTTTGACAACTAAAGAAATACCTGCTTCTATCGGAGCAAAGCTGCTTGATATCAACCGTACAAGCATCTACTATAAGGGTTCTCCTGTATCAGATGAAGAACTAGCCTGTAAAAAGATTATTGATCATCTTCATACAGATAATCCTACATGGGGTGCAAGACAAATGTCTGCACAACTCAAAAACAGAGGACATCATGTAGGGCGCCGTAAAGCACACCGTTATATGAATGAGATGGACATTTACCCAATTTATCCGAAGATGAATCTCTCAAAGCGTATGCAACAGGCTAAGGTATGCCCTTATCTGCTCCGTAACGCAGTTATAGACGCTCCAAATCAAGCGTGGTCTATAGACATTACATATATACCAATCAGACACGGCTTTCTGTATTTGACTGCTGTAATTGACTGGTACAGCCGCTGCATCGTTGGTTGGGAAGTTGATGATACGCTTGATACCGGAATGGTTATCAATGCCCTAAAAAAATCATTTGCTGTAGCAAAACCACATATTCTAAACTCGGATCAAGGTTGCCAGTTTACAAGCCGGCAGTACATTGACTTTGTAAAAGAAAATGATATCCGCCAGAGCATGGACGGAAAAAGCCGCTGGGCCGACAACATCATGATTGAGCGTTGGTTTCGCAGCTTCAAATATGAAGAAGTTTATCTGACGCAGTATAACAACATCAAGGAAGCCAGAACTGCGATTGGACATTATATCCACACTTACAACTTTGAAAGATGCCATTCTGCTCTTGATTACAAAACACCGGCTGAATGCTACTATCCGGCGATGCTCTTGCCGTATGTAGCTTAATGCATATATGGAGCTGGGGAGTGTTCCACTATCCTCCCCTTACACTCTATTACCTATCCACCATATCAGTTCATTATAAAAATCTAAAATTTTTGTCTTGACAACTGAGCCACTATACATCACGCCATTTACAAAAACGACTGTATACTGTTTTCCAAGAACCGAAGCGTTC
>NZ_CALLVU010000092.1 GCF_938015485.1 uncultured Lachnoanaerobaculum sp.
GTTGATATCAAACTTGAAGCTATATTTATCCCTTATATTTCTGCAAACTTTACCTAAGACAAGTTTATAATAAAAGTATTGTAAAAACATGTAGCATTATACTATATAGTAACGCGAAAATTTCGACAAATTTTTCAACCAAGAAATGCAGGCTATATGCGGGATGTAAGACTTTTTTAACGATGATTTATATAAACAAACTGTCAAAGACTAGGGAAGATAGTGGTGAAGCTACTATATAAGGCTTGATATGTGATATAAATTTATTGTATAGTATTAATAGTTGTTATCGGAATAACTTGAATTCTATTATAATTCAGTTATTTTATGGTTTTATATTAATAATGAATTTGGAAGGAGATATAGAATCATGAAAAAATATTTGGGAATGCCAGATATTCCAATGTCAAAAGAATCTGAAGACTATTTGGATACAAAAAAATATGTTACTGGTTTAGTTCGATTTGTCGAAGAATGCTGTACACCAATGTCTATAGCATTACAAGGTGACTGGGGGTACAGGTAAAACATCATTTATAATGAGAATGATAAATCAAATACAGAATAATAGAAATGAAATTTTAACTATTTATTTTAATACTTGGCAATATTCACAATTTAATATGTCTGATAATTTATATTATTCTCTTATACAATGTATTATTAATGATATAAAGAAAGCTTGTCCAGATTGTAAAGAAGATACAGATACAGTGTTAAATAAAGTGGGTAGTGCTTTTATTAATATTATAAAACAGCTTACTGAGAATAAGTGTGGTGTAGACATTGATAAAATAATTGAAATAATAAATATATATAAGCAGGAGAACATTGAAAATATAAAAAAATTCAAGGATGACTATGAAAATTTAATAAATAAGGTTACAAATAATAATGGTAGAGTTATAATATTTATTGATGATTTAGATCGTTTGAACCCAAGTATAGCTGTTGAACTGTTGGAGTCAATTAAACTATTTATGGATGTTAGAAAATGTGTTTTTGTATTTGCCATTGACTATGATGTAGTAGTACGTGGAATCCGAGCTAAATATGGAAATGACATGGATGAAATAAAGTGTCGAAGTTTTTTCGATAAAATTATTCAGCTCCCATTTAAAATGCCGATAGAAAAATATAAGGTTGAAAATATGATGAAAAATAAGAACTTAACGCAGCATTTTGAAGGCTATACCGATGCTTTAAGTACACTTGTCGAAAAAACTATGGGAACTAATCCAAGAACATTTAAACGTATTATTAATGCATATGAATTATTTGAAATAATCGTACAAAATAGTAACAACCCCTATAATGCATCTCTTCTATTTATAAATGTAATTTTACAAATGTATTCAGCTGATTTTTATAAAGCGTTTAATGATATTTTAGCTCCTACAGTAGAATTTAATATAATTGAGTATAAAAGGTTTAAAGAAGATAACGAAGATATAAGTTCTGTCTTTGAAGCATTAGATTCAATAATAGAAAAGTCCCAAAAAATGAGGAGGATGTTCTAAAAGATTTTAAAAATATGATGAATGTTACTTCTAATCTTGTATCTGGTGGAAATACACCTAAAAGAAAACCGGCAATAATTATAAAAAGAATTCGAATATATGAGAAAACATTTAATGCAAAAAATGCAACCGAGGCTATCGAGATTACAATTAAGGAAATTTTACTTAAGCATAAAGATAAGATCGACATTATAGTTGAACATTTTCCAAGTGATATCGCTGAAGGTAAAGTAAAAATAGATGGAAGGTTTGACCCTTATAGAGAAATTGATTTAAAAGATTTGGATAAAAAGATTTATTTAGGGGTGAAAACTGGAATTTATGAAAAGATAAACTTTATTCGCAATATAGTTGCTCTAATTGGTGATGATATAGATGAGTTTGAGTGGTATGATATTGATGGAAATAGATATTTGTAAAACAGTATAGATAATGTATGTATATTGAACTATGCAGATAACTAAAAATAATAATTAAAAAAGGGGAATTTATGGCAAAAAGACCTATATTTATTGCAAAGGATAAGTATCCTTTTTATACGGAGAAAACAATTGAATTTGAGTATTTTGCAGGATTTTCTGAAAGTCAAAAGAAAAAATCAATTAACTCTCTTCACAATTCTTATAAAGAACAAGGTGGAGGTAATGTTTTAGAGATTTCAACTAAGGGAGAGAATAAGCTTGGGATAAATCTAAGTGCCTTTAACTTGTTGACCTGTATAAACGGGAGTCAATATAAGCTTGAATGTGTATTTCAAGGGAGTAAAGTGTTTGAACATGGTGGACCGTATACAGATTTATATAATGTAAAACCGTGGGAGGCAAAGAAGGATAGTCGCTTAAGAGAAAGTGGAAAGGTAATAGGATTTAATTTGTTCGGAAAAGATTTTAAAAGCGAACCTAAAGATTTTTTCTATAATTGGATCTACATAAATGCCTTAGCTAAAAATAAGAAATATTTGGAAGAACTTGATATGTATGAGGCATTTACAGATATTGAGTTCAATCCGAATAAATCCATCAACTGCCAGGCCAGATCGGTTGCAATTGCAGTCGGATTAAAAAAAGCAGGTATATTGGAAAAGTGTATTTCGGATGAAAAAGTTTTCTTAAGTGAAGTTTATAAGGTAAATGGTTAGTACATAAATATCAAATCATATGATATTACATTTTTATGAGGAAGTAGCCTATGAGAGGACTGAGAACAAACGAAGGAGCTAAATTTGAAAAGTACTTTGCTATTATAGAAGAGGAGGCAAAAAAACTGGGAGGAGTTTTCTTTTCTGAAACAGGCGAAGGACGAGATTTAGACCTTGAAGATATTGAAGTATGTGATTTAGCCGGATGGCTTGTTCCGTTTGATCAGGCAGATGAATTTGAAGCTCTGTATTTGGGCAGAAAAGATAAAGAAATATGGGACAGTGACAGATGGGATGATATGTATATTTTTGTAGACTATATACTTGACGGAGATAATGTAAGTGTAAAGTTCGATAAATATGAATATGACACCCAAATATTTGAAGAGTACGAGTCGCAAAAAGAAGCAGGTACTTTGTCAACACGTCCTATAGAGGAACTTTGGAAAGAACTTAAAATAAATGATTCGGATTCATAATTTGATCCAACTTTTTCAAGCTGTCAAGTAAAAACACTTGACAGCTTCTTTTTATGCTGTTATACTCTCACAGTATGGAAAATAACGATATTGAAAAATATATCAATCAAGGTACTTTATATGACTTTTACGGCAAGCTTTTGACGCATCATCAGCAAAGGATTTATGAGGATGTGGTGTTTAATGACTTATCACTGAGCGAGATTGCCGAGAATGAAGGCATAAGCAGACAGGGAGTCAGCGATCTTATAAGGAGGTGCAATAAGGCCTTGGTGTCTTATGAAGAAAAACTTGGATTGATAAGAAAGTTTGATGAAACAAAATCTTATGTAAAAGAGATACAAAAGATTGTTAAGATATATCAGGACACGAAGGATGAAGGACTTGTTGCAAAGATTGATGAGCTTTCGTCCAAGATACTGGATGTATAGGAGGTTTTAAATGGCTTTTGAAAGCTTATCCGAAAAACTTCAAAATGTTTTCAAGAATCTTCGCGGCAAGGGCAGACTGAGTGAGGACGATGTACGAATCGGACTTAAGGAAGTAAGACTTGCGCTACTTGAAGCTGATGTAAGCTTTAAGGTGGTGAAGGATTTTATAAAGAGTATTCAAGAAAAGGCGACAGGCGCCGATGTACTCAATTCACTGACACCGGCTCAGCAGGTTATAAAGATTGTTAACGATGAGATGGTTTCACTGATGGGAAGTGAGACTACAGAACTTAAGATAAAACCTTCAGGTGAGATAACCGTTATTATGATGGCAGGTCTTCAAGGTGCAGGTAAAACGACCACTACCGCAAAGCTTGCCGCAAAATTAAAGAAAAAAGGCAACTCTCCGCTGCTTGTAGGTTGTGATATTTACAGGCCTGCCGCTATAGAGCAGTTGAAAAGAAACGGTGAGAAGGTGGATGTGCCTGTCTTTGAGATGGGAACAAATCATAAGCCTGTAGAGATTGCAAAAAAGGCTATAGAGTATGCTAAAGAGAATCGCCACAATATTGTATTCCTTGATACCGCCGGACGTCTTCATATAGATGAAGATATGATGGACGAGCTTATTGAGATTAAGGACAATGTGAATGTTGACGACATCATCTTGGTGGTGGATGCAATGACAGGTCAGGATGCCGTAAATGTAGCCGAGACCTTCAATGCAAAGCTTGATATCACAGGAGTAATACTTACAAAGCTTGACGGTGACACCAGAGGCGGTGCCGCTCTTTCAGTACGTGCCGTTACAGGTAAGCCGATACTCTATGTGGGTATGGGCGAGAAGTTATCTGATTTGGAGCAGTTTTACCCTGACAGAATGGCAAGCAGAATCCTAGGCATGGGCGATATACTTTCGCTTATTGAAAAGGCCGAGATGGATATGGACTCTGAGAAGGCAAAGAAACTTTCACAAAAGATTGCCAAGGCTGAGTTTGATTTCAACGACTTTTTAGATCAGCTTGAACAGCTTGAAAAGATGGGCGGAATGGCAAGTATACTCAGTATGTTGCCGGGAATCGGAGGAAAGGCTTCACTGCCGCAGGTGGATGACGGCCAAATGGTAAAGATAAAGGCCATAATACAGAGTATGTCCGAAAAAGAAAGACTTGATCCGAGCCTTTTAAACCCTTCCAGAAAAAACAGGATTGCAAAGGGTTCAGGTGTAAATATCGGTGAAGTCAATCGTCTGGTTAAGCAGTTTGAACAGATGAAAAAGATGATGAAGCAGTTCCCGGGAATGATGAAGAATAACAAAAAGCGAGGAGCCCTCGGAGGTCTTTTCGGCGGGAAGTTAGGTTTTTAAGGATTCTATTCTAGATATTAGAATTGATCATATATAGATTTTTATAGCTATTAGGAGGATAATAAGATGGCAGTTAAGATGAGATTAAAGAGAATGGGACAGAAGAAGGCACCTTTCTACAGAGTAGTAGTTGCTGACGCTCGTTCACCAAGAGACGGTAGATTTATCGCTGAGGTAGGTACATACGATCCTACAGTTGATCCTAGCGTAATCAAATTTGATGAGGAGAGCACAAAGAAGTGGCTTTCAAACGGTGCACAGCCTACAGACAGAGTTGCTAAGCTTTTAAAGAGTGCCGGTTTAATATAATAAGGACTGAATATGAAAGAAGTCATTGAAGTTATAGCAAAAGCTTTGGTTGACGACCCGGCTTCAGTAAAGGTGGAAGAGACAATTGACGGTGATACTACTGTTTGTACACTGTCTGTAGCCGAGGCTGATATGGGCAAGGTTATAGGTAAGTCAGGAAAGATAGCCAAGGCTATACGTTCCATAATAAAATCAGCATCTATAAGGGCTGAAAAGAAAGTAGTATTAGAGATAAAATAACAAGCAAGCTGCTACATATGTAGTGGCTTTATTTTTATTTCAAAGAATATAAAATGATATTTACGACAATTTAAATCTGTAAAATTGCATATTAATTGCAAATATCGTTGTTTAATTCTGATTTATATGATATCATCTATATTGTACGAATAAGGAGGAATAATATGCTACTTGAATTCACCTGTTCAAACCATAAATCTATTCGAGAAAAAATAATATTTTCTGCTTTGGCAGGGAAAGACACTTCACATGAGGGAAAAATAGAAAAGATTGCAGGTTTGGATGTTTTAAAATCGGCAGTGATATATGGTGCAAACGGATCGGGAAAGAGCAATTTTGTTGATTCAATTGATTTTGTAAGAAATCTTGTATTAAACAGTATACTACATCAGCCCGGGCAGGGTATAAGACAATCACCTCACAAATTGGACGGTTTTGAAAAAGAAAGCAGATATCAACTTCATTTTGTAGTAAAAGAAATAAGATATGTTTTCGGCTTTTCCCTAAAAAACATGGTTGTAGTAGAAGAGTATTTATATTATTTTCCTAATGGAAAACAGACTAAAATTTTTGAAAGAACAAATAATGAGTTCACTGAGGGAAGTAAGTTTCGTAAAAAATTCGAAACATGCAAAGATGTATTGATGCCAAATAGATTAATGCTGTCATGTGCTGCAAACTTCAGTAATGTAGATGAGGTTAAAGATGTTTTTAACTTTTTCAATGATTATTTAATTATATATAAAGACAGTAAACAGGATATATGGATGGATTATTCTTTGCATCAAATATATAAAAATGAGAATATTAAGAACTCTGTGTTGACTTTTCTAAAGGAATTGGACACAGGAATAAAAGACATAAACGTTACCATCAATGAAGCTGAGGTTGAATCAGTTGAATTTCTTCCGTTTTTATCTGATGAATTTAAAAAGGCGATAGCTGAAGCGAGGGCTGAGAGTATTTCAACTAAGATTGTTTATGATGAATTTGAAACTGATCTTATGTCAGAAGAATCAACGGGTATAAAAAAGCTTTTCGGAATGCTATGCCCTATTATTGATATTATGGTAAATGGCAAAGTACTAATTTGTGATGAATTGGAGGCAAATCTTCATGAAGCATTGGTTTATGGACTGATAAAACTTTTTGTTTCTACTAAAACAGATAAAACTCCGCAGCTTATTTTTACTACCCATGAAACAGGATTATTGAATTTTGATTTATTTAGAAGAGATCAAATTTGGTTTACAGAGATGAAGAAAGATCGTTCAACCGATCTTTTCTCGCTGGCAGAAATCAAAAATGTAAGGCGCGAAGAAAAGTTCGGAAATGGTTATATTACAGGTAAATATGGTGCGATTCCGATGCTAAATCTTGATTTTGCTAAAATCGTAGACGGAATATGAGTGTGAGGGTAAATAATGAGAAGAGACTTATCCCTTTCACCAAGAGTTGAAGAAAAAAGAGAACTTAAAGTAATCGAATTACCGGTACAGTTCTCACTTAAAGAAATTAAGGAACATTTTGAAGAATATATTACAAATATTGAACTTATTGTAAATGCTATATATGATATTGCATTAGATAATGATATTATCAAATAAAAAGAAAGTGAATAAAAATGACAGATAGATTTAGAGTGGGAGTCATTACAAGTTCTCACGGAATAAAGGGTGAGGCGAAGGTTTATCCTACATCCGATGACTCAAACAGATTAAAAAAGATAAAGAAGGTATATGCAAATATCAAGGGTGTTGAGACCGTACTTGATATTGAAACTGTCAGATTCCAAAAGAATATGGCACTTGTAAAATTCAAGCAGTTTGACAATCCTGAAGCAATACAGGCTTTAAGAAATGTAGACCTTTTTGTTGACAGAGAAAATGCCACACCGCTAAAAAAGAATGAAAACTATATTGCGGATCTTATAGGGCTTGATGTGATAGATGAAAACAATACTCAGATAGGAAAGGTTACAGATGTTTTCCCTACAGGTGCAAACCATGTAATGGAAGTTGATACAGGTGAAAAGAAAGTGCTTTTCCCATATATCAGCCAATGTATACTGGATGTAAACCTTGACGAGGGAGAAATTAAAGTCCATGTTTTGGACGGACTTTTGGATTTATAGATATGAAGTTTTTTTGTTTAACATTATTTCCCGAAATGATAGAAATGTGTATGAACACAAGTATAGTAGGTAGAGCTATAAAAAATGATCTCTTATCCATGGAAGCTATAAATATTCGTGATTATACACTTGATAAACATAGAAGAGTGGATGATTATCCTTACGGCGGCGGTGCAGGTATGGTAATGCAGGCTGAACCTATACATAAAGCCTATGAAAGTATATGTGACAGGCTTGGTAAGAGAGTGAAGCTTATATATCTTTCACCGCAGGGCAAGGTGTTTGATCAAAATGATGCTAAAGAGCTTGCAAAGCTTGATGAAATAGTCTTTCTTTGCGGACATTATGAGGGTGTCGATGAAAGAGCACTGGAACTTACAAATGCGCAGTGTTACTCCATAGGTGATTATGTGCTTACAGGAGGTGAGCTTCCTGCACTTGTGATGATGGACGCCATTGCAAGGATGGTGGACGGCGTGCTTACCAATAATGAAAGTGCGGATTTTGAGTCGTTTGAAGACAATTTGCTTGAGTACCCGCAGTATACAAGACCTGTAGAATATGAAGGACTTAGGGTGCCTGATATGCTTCTTTCAGGTCACCACAAGAATATAGAAGAGTGGCGCAGAAAAGAGTCTATAAAGAGGACTTATCTTAACAGACCGGATTTACTAAAGAATGCCGATCTTTCAAAAAAAGATTTGGAGTATCTGGATGAGTTAAAAAAGGAAGGCGGTGAATGTAATGATTAGAGAAGAGATAAATGAGATAAAAAAGCAGTTTAATAAGGATACAAATGTTATTACAAAGTATGCAGGATGCTATGTTGATGCTGAAAAAAATATAAAATTTATGACAAAGGATGCTTTTTACTCACTGCCTGAGGAAGACGCCTTCAAATATGAGGAGATTTTCAGAAAGACGCTCTCAGGTGCTGTCGGAAAATCTTTGCTGACTTTAGATTTTTCTATTGATGAGGAAGGTGCGGATACCCCGCATGCATTTCTTATGAAACTCAGAGAGAGCAGACTTGACGATGAGTTGATTTTGGATGAATTTTTCAGAAAAGTTATTGACGCATATGAGTATGCCGAGAACTACTATATTATACTTGTAGATATGATGTATGACATACCGGGTAAGTCAAGTGATAAGCTTGCAATGGATGATGCTTCAAATGAAGTTTATCACGGTCTGCTTTGCAGTATCTGCCCTGTCACATTGTCAAAGCCGGCACTCAGCTACTTTGCAAATGAGGGTGTAATTGCAAACAGAATCAGAGATTGGATTGTAGGTATGCCTATGCACGGATTTTTATTTCCGGCTTTTACGGACAGAACTACGGATATACATGCGGCACTTTACTTCAGCAAGAAAAATGATGCTCTGAATGAGAGCTTTATAAATGAGATTATAGGTGTAAACCCTCCTATGTCGTCAGTAATGCAAAAAGAGACCTTTGAAGCAGTATTATATGATGTTTTAAGAGATGAACTTACAATGCCTGTGATGTCCGCTCTCAGTTCAAATATGCTTGATCTTATTGCCGAAAATTCACAAAATCCCGAACCGCTTGTACTTACCAAAAACGATATGGTAAAACTCATATCAAAAAGCGGTGTCTCCGATGAGGCTGTAGAATCATATGAGAAAAGCGCGGATGCCGATATTGAGGTACTTGCCGACAATGTGGTCGATACAAAAAAGTTTGAGGTAAAGACTCCGGGTATCACCGTAAAGACGGATACGGATTCCATTGAGAAGCTTGAAACCAGAGTGATAGACGGCAGAAAGTATTTGCTTGTACCTATTGAGGATGATGTGGAAGTAAACGGAATGCCTGTGAAAGCATAAATTCACAAAATCAAGCTGTGAAAAACGTTTTTCATATTGACTTTTTTTACAAAAAGTTTTAAGATTAAGTAAATAAAGTAATAATTCTTCGGGGCGGGGTGAAATTCCCTACCGGCAGTATAGTCTGCGACCTGCATAGCAGTTGATTTGGTGAGATTCCAAAACCGACAGTATAGTCTGGATGAGAGAAGAGTGTTTTCAAGATTCGTTTAATCGCCCCCTATTCTTAGGGGGTTTTTATTTTGGAAAACACACTCCGAAGCATATGCTATGGAGGTAGTTTATGTTAACAGCAGTAGTTGATAATTTGGTTTTTGTGGCGGAATTCCTTGGAATTGTATTTGCCACATTTGTAGTCGCATTTGTCTTTGAAAAGATAGCAAATAAAAGGTCGGGGTATGACGGGCCTGTTATTACCACTCAAAAGATTGCCATGATCGGTCTTTTCGGTGCAATAAGTACAATACTTATGATGTTTGAAATTCCTCTTCCTTTTGCACCTACATTTTATAAGCTTGACTTTTCAGAGTTGCCTATAATGATAGTTACCTTTGCTTTCGGTCCTGTAGCAGGTGTGCTTACAGAGTTTATAAAGATTTTACTTAAGGTGATGTTTAAGTCTACATCTACGGCATTTGTAGGTGAGCTTGCAAACTTCTGTGTAGGTGCTTCACTCATTCTTCCTGCAAGTATTATCTATATCTTTAATAAGACCCGAAAAGGCGCTTTGATAGGCAGTATCACAGGTACAGTTATAATGACCGTATTCGGTTCGGTGTTTAATGCAGTTTATCTTTTACCTAAGTTTGCACAGCTTTTCGGAATGGATTTAAATGCTATTATAGGTATGGGAAGTGCTATAAATCCTGCAGTAAGTAATATCCAAACATTTGCACTTATGATTGTGGCACCTGTAAATTTATTGAAAGGTACTTTGATATCAACACTTACTATAGTTTTGTACAAGAAGTTTTCACCTGTATTAAAGCAAGGCAAAGCTTTCAGGGAAGTGAATATGGCAAAATAATATTTTATAGCTTTAGGGGGATATATGTTTAAGAACAGTAAATCATCACAGGCTTTCGGCAAGGCTTTACACACTTTCGGTATGGTTTTACTTATAATAACAGCATTACCGATTTATGTTTTACTTGAGCTTTGTAAGATGCAAAAAAGAAGATAATATCTGAAATAATTAAGACCGGCATATTTTTGCCGGTTTTTTATTTTGGTCTTATTGCTTTTTTTAAATTATATTCGTATAATGGAATCTTAGACAAATATACAACAAATTGCAATATTTAGCCTAAGAGTAAGGAGTTTGATGAAAGAGGACAATTTTAATTTTCTGAATGAAGATATAGAGACTCAGATTGATAAGCCTGCTGATTTTACATCACCGGAAAGCTTACACAAAAAGCTTATTGAAATCATATTGCATTATCATCCGTCAGATGATATCTCTATGATAACTAAAGCTTATGAACTTGCAAAAAAAGCACATAACGATCAAAAGAGAAAGTCAGGTGAACCGTATATAATTCACCCTATTTGTGTTGCGATAATCCTTGCCGAGCTTGAGCTTGACAAAGAGACTATAGCTGCAGGACTTTTGCACGATGTAATAGAGGACACCGTCATAACATATGATGAACTTGCAGATATGTTCGGTGTAGATGTTGCCAATTTGGTGGACGGTGTTACAAAGCTGACACAGCTCTCACTTAAGAATGACAAGATTGAGATGCAGGCTGAAAATCTTAGAAAGATGTTCCTTGCTATGGCAAAGGATATCAGAGTCATACTTATAAAGTTGGCGGACAGACTCCACAATATGCGTACGCTTCAATATATGAAGCCTGAAAAGCAAAAAGAAAAGGCAAGGGAGACTATGGATATATATTCTCCTATTGCACAAAGGCTGGGTATTTCAAAGATAAAGGTGGAGCTTGACGACCTTTCATTAAAATATTTGCATCCTGATGTATATTATGATTTATCGGAAAAGTTGGCTTTCAGAAAAGAACAAAGGCAGCAATTTGTTGATGAGATAATAAAGAAGTTTTCACAACATTTATCTGAAACAGGAATGAAATTTACAATCAACGGCAGAGTAAAGCACCTCTTTTCAATATATAAAAAGATGGTGAATCAAAATAAGACTCTTGATCAGATCTATGATGTATTTGCCATCAGGATTATTGTAGACAGTGTTACGGACTGCTACCTTGCGCTGGGTACGGCACATGAGATATATAAGCCTATCCCCGGCAGGTTTAAAGACTATATTGCCATGCCTAAGCCGAATATGTATCAGTCACTTCATACGACTTTGATATCGGATACAGGTCAGCCTTTTGAGGTGCAGATAAGAACTGTAGAGATGCATAAGACTGCGGAGTTCGGTATTGCGGCACATTGGAAGTATAAAGAGAGCGGAAGCGGCTCTGTAGCCAAGGGAGCTGAAGATGCCAAGATGAATTGGCTCAGACAAATCCTTGAATGGCAAAGAGATATGTCTGATAATGCCGAATTTTTAAAGGTAATAAAGAGCGACCTTGATCTTTTCTCAGACAATGTATACTGCTTTACTCCCGACGGAGATGTGAAAAATCTTCCTGCAGGTTCAAACCCTATAGATTTTGCGTATTCCATACATTCAGCTGTAGGAAACAAGATGGTGGGTGCCAGAGTAAACGGCAGACTTGTAAATAATGGTATAGTTGCAACAGCTTCCAATGCGACAGTTGATGTTATAGCACAGCTTCCTGCAGAGGATGTTGATCAGCTTGATTACCAGTAGAGATAATCACTTCACAAAACTCAAAAGGCCCTAGCAGAGACTGGCTAAATATCGTAAAGTCAAATCAGGCCAGATCAAAGATACAGCAGTGGTTTAAAAATGAATTAAAAGAGGACAATATCCTTCGCGGAAAGGATATGCTTGAAAGATACTGTAAGGCAAAAGGTATCAACTGGGCTGAGATAAACAAACCTCAATTCCAGGAAAAGGTAATGAAGCGATATGCTATCAAGGACTGGGATTCTATTTTAGCTTCTTTGGGTCATGGAGGACTTAAAGAAGGTCAAATCATCAACAAGATGGTGGAAGAGAGAAACAGAATCGCAAAGAAGGAATTCAACGACAGTGCAATACTTGAGAGCATAGGTGACGGCAGTGACAAGGAAGCTATTGTAAAGAACTCCAAGTCCGGTATTACCGTAAAAGGTATTGACGACCTTGCGGTAAGATTTTCAAAATGCTGTAATCCTGTACCGGGAGACGAGATAGTAGGATTTATCACAAGAGGCAGGGGTATATCCATCCACAGAACAGATTGTATAAATATTATGAATCTGCCTTCAGATGACCGAATCAGAATTATACCTGCCGAGTGGCAGGAGTTTGAGGATTCAAAGCTTGCCGAAAAGTATCAAACAGAACTTCAAATTTTTGCACACAATCGTACAGGACTCTTTATGGATATAACAAAAATTTATAGCGAAAATGATATTTCAATTACATCTATAAATGTTCGTACAAATAAAAACGATATTTCAACTATAAATCTTGTTTTTGATATAAAGGGAAGAGAGGAACTCAACTCACTTATAGGAAAGCTTCGACAGGTGAGCGGAGTAATAGATATTGAAAGGACTGCAGGTTAATGAATAAAATCGGAGTATATGTACTGACACTCGGTCCGGTACAGACCAATGTATATATAGCATATAATAAGGAAAGCCTGGAATGTTTTATAGTGGATCCGTCCGCACAGGCAGGGGATATTATAGCTACAATAAAAGAACATAAGTTAAAACCGGTTGCGATTTTGCTGACACATGGTCACTTTGACCACATAATGGCGGTAAACGAATTGGTAAAAGAATATAATATTAAGGTTTATATTTCAAAATTTGACGATGAGATGCTTTATGACAGCCGCAAATCAGGAGGAAGCTCCTTTATCGGAAGCGGATATGTTACAAAGGCGGATGTACTCTTAAATGACGGTGATGTATTACATCTGCTTGATAAGGATATAGTATTTATAGCAACTCCGGGACATACAAAGGGATCGGGTTGCTACTATATTGCAGATGAAAAGCTGTTATTTTCAGGAGATACAGTCTTTAGAGAAGACTGCGGAAGAACAGATCTTTACGGCGGTGACAATCCGTCCATTATAAAGTCGATATATGAAAAGGTGCTGACTTTGCCTGATGATGTAAATATACTGCCGGGACATATGGATATGACTACAGTAGCACATGAAAAAAAGTACAATCCCGTAGCAATATATGTAAAAAAGCATGGTATTGACAGATGATTTCACTGCTTTTAGAGGATATGACCTTTGAACAGGATATAAGAGAGCTTTTAATGGCATTTTATCCCGGTGAAAAGTATATTTATACAGACGATACGGCATTGTTAAGGCTTCACTTACATAAGAAAGAGCATGAGTATCATATAAGTATAAATACGGAAAGTGAGGCCATAGAGTTTTGTTCAAAGATAAAAGATACCAAATTCGATACAAAAAATGAGTTGAAAAGAAATATCTATATCAATCTTTTAAAACTTGGAAACAAAGAGTTGCCTTGGGGTACACTTACAGGTATAAGACCTACCAAGATAGTGATGGATTTGCTTGAAAAAAATATGCCTCTTGAAGAAATAAAAAGACATCTCAAAGAGGTGTATCTGGTAGGCGATAAGAGAATGAATCTTTGCATAGATACGGCTTTTAAAGAGTTCAATATTCTAAAAAAGATTGATTACAAAGACGGCTACAGCCTGTACATAGGTATACCGTTTTGTCCTACAAGATGCCTTTATTGTTCTTTTACTTCCTATTCTATTGCACAGTGGAAAAAAGATACTGATACTTATGTGGATGTGCTTTGTAAGGAGCTTGTTGCCGTATCAAAGATGTATAAGGGCAAGAAACTCCAAACAATATATATGGGAGGCGGAACACCTACCTCACTTGAAGGTTATCAGCTGACCAAAATTTTAGATATTGTAAAGAAAAACTTTGATTTTTCAAATCTTTTAGAGTTGACCGTAGAGGCCGGAAGACCTGACAGCATAACAAAAGAAAAGCTGCTTGCACTCAGAGATATGGGAGTAAACCGTATCTCTATAAATCCGCAGACTATGCAGCAAAAGACTTTGGATTTGATAGGCCGAAAGCACACTGTAGAGGATATCTGCAACAGTTTTAAACTGGCAAGAGAAGTGGGCTTTACAAATATAAATATGGACTTTATTATCGGACTTAACGGTGAGACATTGTCTGATATAAAAGACAGCTTTGCAAAGGTAAAACTCTTTTCGCCCGAGTCGATTACCATACATTCATTGGCGCTCAAAAGAGCCGCCAGATTAAACACCGAAAACAAAAGAGAAATCATGGACAATGACTTGATGCTTTCTATGATTGATGTGGCAACAGATACCTGCAATGAGCTGGGGTTAAAGCCTTACTATTTGTATCGTCAAAAAAACATGGCGGGAAACCTTGAAAATATAGGTTTTTCAAAGTCCGGGAAAGAATGTCTTTACAATATATTGATTATGGAAGAAAAACAGACTATCATAGCTTGTGGCGCGGGTACTTCAAGCAAGATTGTTTTTGGAGACGGCAGAATCGAGCGAATTGAAAATGTAAAGGACCCGAAATTATATATTGAAAGACTTGATGAAATGATAGAAAGAAAGGAAAATATGCATGGCATTGATTAAAAAAAGTGTCACCGGAATGAAGGATATTCTTCCTGAAGAGATGTTTATCAGAGATTATTTGATAAATATTATAAAAAAAACATATGGAAGCTTCGGCTTTACCTCTATAGAGACTCCGGCTATGGAGCATATAGAAAATCTTCTCAGTAAGCAAGGCGGTGACAACGAAAAGCTTATCTTTAAGATTTTAAAAAGAGGAGAAAAACTCAAACTTGAAAATATAAAGGATGAGAACGATTTGGTTGATGCCGGTTTAAGATACGACCTTACATTGCCTCTTGCCAGATATTATTCAAACAATCAGGCAAATCTTCCGAATCCTTTTAAGGCATTGCAGATAGGTAATGTATACAGAGCTGACAGACCTCAAAAGGGCAGATTCAGACAGTTCACACAGTGTGATATAGATATCCTCGGTGAAGCTTCAAATCTTGCGGAAATAGAGCTGATACTTGCAACCACAAAGGCACTCAGTGAGATAGCAAAGGGCAAACACTTTACCGTAAGAATAAATGACAGAAGAATCCTTATGGCTATGGCTCTTTACGCAGGTTATGACGAGGATAATATAGGTAATGTATTTATAATCCTTGACAAGATGGATAAAATAGGCATGGACGGTGTAAAAAAAGAACTGACAGAGCTTGACGGCGAGGAAAAATGTTCAAAATATCTGACCCTTTTTGAAGGGCTTAAAGATAATACCGAGGCTGTTTTATCATTAAAAGATAAGCTTAAAGGATTTATTGAAGACGGAGTACTTGACAGTCTTTGTGAAATAATGGATACGGTGCTTGAAGTAAATACAAATGATTTTTCACTTGTATTTGACCCTACCTTGGTTCGAGGTATGGGATACTACACCGGAACTATATTTGAAGTCAGTATGGAAGGATTTTCAGGCTCTGTTGCCGGTGGCGGAAGGTATGACAAGATGATTGGAAGATTCACAGGTAATGATACACCTGCCTGCGGATTTTCTATAGGTTTTGAGCGTATCATCACCATACTTTTGGATGCAGGCTTTAAGATCCCAGATGAGAGCAGGAAGATTGCTTTCTTATATGAAAAGAATATAGACGGCAATGTTTTAAAGAACATATTAAAGGAAGCCGCATCACTTCGTGAAGACGGAAATATTGTACTGGTTTCAAAGATGAATAAGAATAAGAAGTTCCAAAAAGAAGGACTTGAAAAACAGGGCTATACGGAGTTTAAGGAATTTTATAGAGAAGCCTTAAAATAAATACAGTTAGGAGATAAAAATGGCAGAATCAATGCTTGGCTTAAAGAGAAGTCATAGATGTGCAGAGGTGGTAAACGCACCGCTTGAAAGTGAAGTTACCGTAATGGGTTGGGTTCAAAAGAACCGTAATAAGGGAGGAATCATATTCTGTGACCTCAGAGACCGTTCGGGAATATTGCAGATAATATTTGAAGAGGACGAGTGCGGAAGTGAAGTGTTTAATAAGGCTATGAAGCTTAAACAGGAGTTTTGTATAGCCGTAACCGGAATCTTGAAGAAAAGAAGCGGAGCTTTCAACGAGTCACTTGCTACAGGTGAGCTTGAGGTAAGAGCAACCGGACTTAGAATACTTTCAGAGTCCGAGACACCTCCTTTCCATATCGAGGAAGATTCAAAGACTAAGGAAGAACTTAGATTAAAGTACAGATTCCTTGACCTTAGAAGACCTGATCTTCAAAGAAATCTTATGGTCAGAAGTAAGGTGGCTACAACTACAAGAAACTTCCTTGCAGAGAACGGATTTTTGGAGATTGAAACTCCTACACTTATAAAGAGTTCACCTGAGGGTGCAAGAGATTACCTTGTACCGAGCCGTGTATATCCGGGAAGTTTTTATGCACTTCCACAGTCTCCTCAGCTTTTTAAGCAGCTTTTGATGGTATCGGGATATGACAGATACTTCCAGCTTGCAAGATGTTACAGAGATGAGGACTTAAGAGCCGATCGTCAGCCTGAGTTCACACAGATAGATATGGAACTTTCATTTGTAGATGTGGACGATGTTATAGATGTAAATGAGAGACTCTTACAAAGACTGTTTAAGGATGTACTTAATATTGATGTAAAGCTTCCGATTCAAAGAATGACATGGCAGGAAGCTATGGACAGATTCGGTTCCGACAAGCCTGACCTCAGATTCGGTATGGAGTTAAAGGATGTTTCGGATATTGTAAAAGATTCCGAGTTTGCCGTATTTAAGAATGCACTTGCAAACGGCGGAAGCGTTCGCGGTATCAATGCAAACGGACAGGCAGGTATGCCGAGAAAGAAAATAGACGCTCTTGTTGAGTTTGTAAAGAGCTATAAGGCAAAGGGACTTGCATATATGGCTGTTGAGGCTGACGGAAGTATCAAGTCTTCATTTGCAAAGTTTATGAAGGAAGACGAGATAGAAGGCTTAAAGAAGGCACTTGATGCAAAGCCCGGAGATATGCTTTTCTTTGCCGCAGACACCAATAAGATAGTTTGGGATACACTTGGAGCTTTGAGAGTTGAGCTTGCAAACCAGCTTGGACTTTTAAAGAAAGATGACTACAGATTCCTCTGGGTTACAGAGTTCCCTCTGCTTGAGTGGTCGGATGAAGAGAACAGATTTAAGGCAATGCACCACCCGTTCACCGCTCCTATGGATGAGGATTGGCAGTATATCGACTCGGATCCGGGCAGAGTAAGAGCAAAGGCATATGATATAGTACTTAACGGTACGGAGATCGGAGGAGGTTCGGTAAGAATCCATCAGGCCGATATCCAGTCAAAGATGTTTGATGTGCTCGGACTTTCAAAAGAAGTTGCAAATGAAAGATTCGGATATCTTTTGGAAGCATTTAAGTACGGTGTTCCGCCTCATGCAGGTCTTGCATACGGCCTTGACAGAGTGGTAATGCTTATGGTTGGTGCAGACTCTATAAGAGATGTGATTGCCTTCCCTAAGGTTAAGGACGCATCGGATCTTATGACAAATGCACCTGATAAAGTAGATGATGCACAGTTAAAGGAACTTGGAATAAAGATAGAAGAAAAATAACACATAGGTCTGCTGATTTGGAGATTATATGGAAGATATAAAAATATTGGTGGTAGATGATGAAGCCAGAATGAGAAAGCTTGTAAAAGACTTTCTAAGCATTAAAGGCTACATAGTGTTGGAAGCACAGGACGGAGAAGAGGCACTTAAGGTATTTGACGCCAACAAGGATATCAAACTTATCCTTTTAGATGTGATGATGCCGAAAATGGACGGCTTTGAAGTCTTGGAGGCCATAAGACAGTATTCAAAAGTACCGGTTATGATGTTGACTGCCAGAAGTGAAGAAAGAGATGAGCTTGAAGGGTATAAGCTCGGTGTGGATGAATATATCACAAAGCCGTTTTCTCCAAAGATACTTGTGGCAAGAGTTGAAGCCGTACTTAGAAGGACTGTCGGCGAAGCCGAGGACAGGCTTATAGCAGGCGCCATAGAGATAGATAAAGTCGCCAGAAGTGTATATATCGACAAAAAGCCTGTAGATTTAAGCTTTAAAGAATATGAACTTTTGACATATTTTATTGAAAATAAAGGAATTGCACTGTCCAGAGAAAAAATTCTAAGCTCAGTGTGGAACTATGACTATTTCGGCGACGCCAGAACCATTGATACTCATGTAAAAAAACTTCGTGCAAAAATGGGTGAGCGAGGTGACTATATAAAGACTGTATGGGGCATGGGCTATAAGTTTGAAATAACACCATGATTAAATATAGATAAGGAGTCAATATGACAAAGATAAGAACAAGATATGCACCAAGTCCAACAGGAAGAATGCATGTTGGAAACCTTAGAACGGCATTGTATGCATACTTGATTGCAAAGCACGCAGGAGGAGACTTCCTGCTTAGAATAGAAGATACGGATCAGGAAAGATATGTAGAGGGTGCTACGGAGATAATATATAATACACTAAAAGAAACCGGTCTTACACATGATGAAGGTCCGGACAAGGACGGTGGCTGCGGCCCTTATGTACAGAGTGAAAGACAAAAAGAGGGTATTTATCTGAAGTATGCAAAAGAGCTTATAGATAAGAAGCAGGCTTATTATTGCTTTTGTACTCCTGAGCGTCTTAACTCACTTCGCTCAAGTGTAAACGGTGAAGAGATAATGAAGTATGACAAGCATTGCCTGTCACTGTCTGAGGAAGAGATAAGAAAAAATCTTGAGAGCGGTATACCTTATGTTATCCGTCAAAACAACCCTACTACAGGAACCACCACATTCCACGATGACATATACGGTGATATTACGGTGGACAACTCCGAGCTTGACGATATGGTACTTATAAAGTCTGACGGATATCCTACCTACAACTTTGCAAATGTGGTAGATGACCACCTTATGGGTATCACACATGTAGTCAGAGGAAACGAGTATCTTTCATCTTCACCTAAGTACAACAGACTTTATGAGGCGTTCGGTTGGGAAATCCCTACATATGTACACTGTCCTCTTATAACAAATGAAGAGCATAAGAAGCTTTCAAAAAGAAGCGGTCATTCATCATTTGAGGATTTGATAGAGCAGGGATATGTTGCCGAAGCTATTGTAAACTTTGTGGCACTGCTTGGCTGGTCTCCTGAAGATGACAGAGAGATATTCTCACTTAAAGAGCTTGTTGAAGCCTTTGATTATAAGCATATTTCAAAGTCACCTGCCGTTTTTGATATGGTAAAACTTTCATGGATGAACGGTGAGTACCTTAAAAAGATGGATGAAGAAGATTTCTTTAAGCTTGCAAAGCCGTATATCGACAAGGTCATCACAAAGCCGCTTGATATAAGAAAGATTGCAAATATGGTAAAGACAAGAATAGAGGTTTTACCACAGATTGCAGACCATATAGATTTCTTTGAAAAGCTTCCTGATTACGACATCTCAATGTACACACATAAGAAGATGAAGACAAACTCCGAGAATTCACTTGCACTTTTAAAAGAGGTATTGCCTATTTTGGAAGCTGCAGATGACTACTCAAATGACAATCTCTTTAGTATACTGTCAGCATTCGGCAAAGAGCATGAGTACAAGACAGGATTTATTATGTGGCCGATAAGAACCGCACTTTCAGGAAAGCAGATGACTCCTGCAGGCGCTACTGAGATTATGGAAGTTCTCGGAAAAGATGAATCAATAAGAAGGATTAAGATTGGAATTGACAAATTACAGCAGTAATCAAAAAAAGGCCATAGAACATGGGGCAGGTCCCCTGATGGTATTGGCGGGACCCGGCTCCGGAAAGACCTTCGTTATCACACATAGAATAAAATATCTTATAGAGGGGCCGGGTATAAACCCGGCCCATATTTTAGTTGTAACTTTTTCAAGAGCGGCTGCAAAAGAGATGAAAGACAGATTTGAAAAACTCTGCTCAAAAAGTCCTGTTACATTCGGAACTTTCCATTCGGTTTTCTTTAATCTCTTGAAAACGGCTTACGGTTTTGGCTCAGAGCAGATAGCCTCAGATGAGTTAAGGTATACTCTTATTAAAGAACTTATAAAAAGAAACTCTATAGAAAATGAAGATATAAATACACTTGCAGGCAATCTTTTAAATGAGATAGCGCTTGTAAAACAGGACAATATCAGTATAAAAAACTACTACTCAAACAGTATTTCAAGTGATACCTTCAAAAAAATCTACAGTGATTATGAAAGTGAACTTGAGGCAAGAGGAAAGCTTGACTTTGAAGATATGCTCTCACTTACATATGAGCTTTTAAGTGAGAGAAGTGATATTTTAAAAGCCGTTCAAAACAGATATCGCTACATACTGGTAGATGAGTTTCAGGATATCAACTTCTTACAGTACAATATAATAAAGCTGATAGCAGGTGAGAAACAAAATATTACTGTAGTAGGCGATGATGACCAGTCCATCTACAGATTCAGAGGGGCAAGACCTGAGATAATGCTTGGTTTTGAAAGAGATTTCAGGAATGTAAAAAAGGTTTTTCTTGATATCAACTTCAGATCAAGCACACAGATAGTGAATGCTTCCACCAAGCTTATATCATTTAACAGTAAGAGATTTCCAAAAAGCTTTACGGCAAAGAACGGAGACGGTGCGCCTGTATCCGTGGTAGAGTTTAAAAATCCTTTCCTTGAGGTAAACTCTATAATAAAGGATATTAAGGATTATATAAAATCGGGTCAGGATATAAACAATATAGCCGTACTTTATCGAACCAACCTTTCACCGAGGCTTTTGATAGAACGGCTTATGCGAAACAATATTCCTTTCACCATAAGAGATGCCATACCGAATCTGTTTGACCACTGGGTGGCAAAGGATATTATCTCATATATAAAGCTTGCCATAAATATGGGGGATAAAAGTGATTTACTTCGCATCTCAAACAAGCCGAACAGGTATATAAGCAGAGATTCGCTTTCCTCTTCAAGAGCCGATATAGAGACACTTTTTGACTACTACGATGATAAAAGCTATATGATAAAAAGAATAGTGGAACTTAGAGAGCATTTAAGGACTATTAAGAATCTCAAGCCTGCTACAGCCCTAAGATATATAAGAAATGTGGTCGGCTATGATGAATATATAGAGGAGTACTGTGATATGAACGGCGTTGAAAGTGATGACTGCTACAGTATACTTGGCGATCTTGAAAACAGCGCCGCAGAGTACAACACCTTTAATGACTGGTTTGTACATATGGATGAGTACAAAGATGAGCTTATAGAGGCAAGAAAGAAGTCAAATGAAAACGATAAAGGTGTAAGGCTTATGACTTTTCACTCATCAAAGGGTCTTGAGTTTGATATAGTCTATATAATTGATGTGAATGAGGGAAGTGTACCTTATAAGAAGGCAAAGGGGATTGACGAGATTGAAGAAGAAAGAAGAATGTTTTATGTTGCAATGACAAGAGCAAGAAAAAAGCTCTTTATATGTTATTGCGTGGAAAATTTCGGAAAATCTATCGGCAAATCCGACTTTGTCATAGAGCTTTCCTCCAAATCTAAGTAAGGGATATATATGATTAAAAAATTCAGTCATTCACTGCGTGTGAAGATAACTCTTATAATACTGCTCCTTATTTCCATACTGCTTTTGTCTATCGGAATTTTAAATAATTACGGTCTGACCTGGTATTATCAGAATGAAAAGGTCAGTGAAATACATGAAGCATATCTTAAACTGGATAATGAAGTAAAAAAGCTTTCAGAAGACGGACAGACTATTATCGGAGAAAGTGAAGATAACGGGTCTGTTGTCAATGAGAGGGTATCAAATATTATATTGGATTATTCAAACAAGCACAATATAACTATCGCTTTGGTGGATTCAATGACGAATAAGGCGATATACTCTTCTCAACGAGAGGGAGATATGTTCCTTGACAGAATACAGGAAGGCTTTATAGGTAATAAAAATATTAAAAAGAAAGATATCCTGTATAAAAGTGACAACTATACTATAATACTTCACAATACACAAAAAAACAGTTCCTTTATAGAAGGTTTCGGATATTGCAGTGACAATCAGACCATTGTTATAATGTCCACACCGGTAGCCGGACTTAAAGAGAGTGTGAATATCTCAAACAAGTTTCTTATATATGTTGCAATAATAGGATTTATTATAACCGTAATAATTACCTTCCTTATCACA
Source organism: uncultured Lachnoanaerobaculum sp. (assembly GCF_938015485.1). GTDB lineage: Bacteria > Bacillota > Clostridia > Lachnospirales > Lachnospiraceae > Lachnoanaerobaculum. Next base: position 22,913 of record NZ_CALLVU010000092.1, read on the forward strand.
AAGATGATTACAAGCCCTATACTTCAACTTGCGGAAATCTCAAATAAGATGGGAAAGCTTGACTTTACCGCCAGATATGAGGGTAAGAGAAGTGATGAAATACAAACTCTGGGTCAAAATATGAACTATATGTCCGACAGACTGAAAAAAGCAATAAGCAAACTTCAGGAAGCCAATGAAGTGCTGAAAGAGGATATAAAGAGAAAAGAAGCCATTGATGAGATGCGAAAGGACTTTATAGCCAATGTATCACATGAGTTAAAGACGCCTATTGCACTGATACAAGGATATGCGGAGGGGCTTAATGAAGGACTCTGTGAGGATGAAGAGAGCAGAAAATACTATACCGAAGTCATTATGGATGAGAGTGAAAAGATGAACAAGATGGTAAAGCAGCTTTTAACACTATCATCACTTGAGTCGGGAAACAGTATATTACATAAAGAAAACTTCAATATGACCTCACTGACAGACAGTGTTTTAAATTCCATATCTATTCTTATCGGTGAAAAAAATGTGAAAGTGGATTTTGATACTTCAAAGGATATATTTTTATATGCCGACGAGTTTAAGATAGAGGAGGTTGTAACAAACTATATAAGCAATGCCATTCACCATGTTAACGATAACGGTACTATAAAAATTGATGTATCTGAGGATGAAAGAAATGTATATTTTAGTGTATACAATACAGGCAATAAAATACCTGAAAAAGATTTGTCCAATGTATGGGAAAAGTTTTTTAAGGTGGACAAGGCGCACTCAAGAAGCTATGGAGGCAGCGGTATCGGACTTTCTATAGTAAAGGCTATAGTCGAAGCCCATGGCGGAGCTGTAAAAGTAGTCAACAAATCTGACGGAGTGGAGTTTAGTTTTAAAATACCAAGGATGAAAGAATGACAATTGACGAGTTTAACAATAAAAACGGATATACACAAAGATACGGATTTACAACAGGTACAACCGCAACCGCCGCAGCAATAGGTGCGGCGTATCTGTATCTGCAAAAAGAAAAGCGGATGGTGGATGTGGATTTACCTTACGGCATAACACTTGGTATTCCGATAGAGTACTCAAAAGTGGAAAATAACGAATATATCTGTTGTGTAAGAAAGGATGCCGGAGACGACCCTGACGTTACAGACGGCATCATGATAAGCACTAAATTGGAATTTATAAAGGGTGATAAGCTTGAATTTCACTTTTTTGCAGGTGAGGGAGTAGGTACATTTACAAAAAACGGTCTTGCACTGCCAAAGGGTGAACCTGCCATAAACCCTGTTCCAAGGCAGATGATTATTGACAATCTGAGCAAAATTTTTGCAGAGAATAACATTACCGGAACGGTAAACATTACAGTTATGGTTGAGAACGGTATGGAGGTTGCAAAAAAGACCTTTAATGAAAGGCTCGGAATAATAGGAGGTATTTCAATACTCGGTACTTCAGGTATGGTCTTGCCTATGAGTAAGACTGCACTTCTTGAAACGATAGAAGCGGATATAAAGTTCAGAATACAAAATTCGGATACAAATACCGTATATATGTCACCCGGAAATATAGGTGCGAAATATTTGGAGAAAAATTTTGCTACAGATGCTTCTACAGTTGCAATTATAAGCAACTTTATAGGCGAGAGTATTGACTATGCCATATCACATGATGCAAAAAAGATAGTGCTTTGCGGAGATATGGGGAAGCTGATAAAGCTTTCAGGCGGCATAATGAATACACATTCAAATGATTCTGATTCAAGGCTTGAACTTTTGCTTGCTGCAGTTATAAAAGATGTATTGGAAGATGATGAAATGGATTTTTCTTTGCTGACGCCGATTCTTTTGGATATCTTAAAGCAAAAGACCACAACGGCAGCCATCGCCATAATAAAAGAATATAAATTGGAGAGATGTTTTGATATAATTGCTAAGAAGATGCTTTATTATGCATATAATCGTGCATTTAAAGCGGAAATATTCTATCATAAGAATAAATTTGCAAGTATTGACGAGTTCAAAAAGAACTTACAAATAAGAATTATTGCATTCAGCGATAATGAAACGGTAATAGATACAGGAGAAGAAAATGAGTAAATTATATGGAGTAGGTGTAGGTCCGGGAGATCCCGACCTTATGACAGTAAAGGCTTTAAACGCCATTAAAAAATCAAAAGTTATATGTTTTGCAGGTAAAAGTGAAGATACATCAATCGCTTTTAATATTGCAAAAAAGGCAATGCTTGAGATAAACAAAAAGAAAAAAGTATGTATTGACTTTCCTATGACTAAAAACCAGTATGTGCTTGAAGAGTCACATTCAAAGATATCCTCTCAAATTAAGGAACTTTTAAAAGAAGGTGATGTGGCACTTCTTACACTTGGAGATCCGGGCATTTATGCCACATATTCATATATTGCACAAAGGCTTAGAGCTGATGATATAAAGGTGGTTACCATACCGGGAATTACATCTTTCAGCGCTGCTGCTGCAAAGCTTGGAATACCGCTTACCTTGGCGGATGAAGAACTTCATGTTATTCCTTCATCATATTCTTTTGAGGAAGCCTTCAGTCTGAAAGGTACTTTGGTACTGATGAAGTCGGGAAAGAGCTATGAAAGTCTGGTATCATATATACGAGAAAATAAGCCGCATTGTGATGTATATATGGTGGAAAACTGCGGTATGGAAAATGAAAGACTTTTTGTGGGGGCAAATAACCTTCCTGAAACAAGCGGATATTTTACAACAATTATAGTAAGAGGACTTAAATGAAAAAGATTTATATAGTAGGTATGGGACCGGGTAAGTATGATCAGATGACAATCGAGGCTGTTAAGAAGATAGAAGAAAGTGATGTTGTCATAGGATATACGGTGTATACAGATCTTATAAAGGAGATTTGGCCTGACAAAAACTGTCTTTCAACCCCGATGACAAAGGAGTATGACAGATGTGTGCTTGCCTTTGAAGAGGCAAATAAGGGGAAAACTGTAGCACTTGTCTGCTCGGGAGACGCAGGAGTCTACGGCTTATCGGGACTTATGCTTGGTATTTCGCCGCAGTATGGGCAAGTGGAGGTAAAGACTGTAGCCGGTGTAACTGCGGCACTTTCAGGTGCGGCACTTATAGGAGCACCGCTGATACATGATTTTGCGGTAATCAGCCTTAGCGATCTTTTAACACCTTGGGAAAAGATAGAAAAGAGACTGGAATGTGCCGCAATAGGAGATTTTTGTATCTGTCTTTATAATCCAGGCAGTAAAAAGCGTGCAGACTATCTTGAAAAAGCCTGTGAAATACTTTTAAAGTATAAGAGTGCTTCTACTCCATGTGCAATAGCAAAGAATATAGGAAGAGACGGAGAGGAATATACCGTCTATACATTAGAGGAATTAAAAGATATTAAAGCCGGAATGTTTGAAACCGTATTCATAGGTAATTCAATGACAAAGGTAATTGATAACAAGCTTGTAACTCCAAGAGGCTATACCAATGAGTAAAATCCTGATATTCGGCGGTACTACAGAGGGCAGAGAACTTGCAACTGTATGTGATAAACTGAAACTGAATACAATACTTTGTGTAGCCACAGAGTACGGTAAGGAAGTGTTGCCACAGTTTCATTATGTAAAGGTCAGTGAAAAAAGACTGAATACAGATGAAATAGTAAGTTTGATAGAAGAAAACCGGATTGACTGTGTTATAGATGCCACTCATCCCTACGCTTATGAGATTTCAAAAAATATACTTACAGCTATAAAGTCTCTCTCAAAAGAGGTTGAATTTTTCAGAGTAAAAAGAGAGTCTATGGATGTTACTAAAGGACATAATCTTGAGTTTAGTTCAAATAATGAGGCTATAGAATACCTTTTAAAGACAAAGGGAAATATACTCCTTACAACCGGAAGCAAGGAAATCTCACAGTTTGCTAAACTTTGTGACCGTATATTTGCAAGAGTACTCCCAAGCGTGGATTCTATAAACGCCTGTATAAGCGCAGGTGTGGCATCTAAAAATATAATAGCTATGCAAGGTCCGTTTTCAAGAAACCTGAATGAAGCAATAATAAAGGAATTACACTGTAAGTATCTTGTTACAAAGGTTTCAGGCAAGAGCGGAGGTTTTGATGAAAAGATAGAAGCCTGTGAGAATACAGGTTGTATACCTGTAATTATATTGCCGCAATCAGAGGTTGTAGGAATAAGCCTTGAAGAATGTATACAAAATATAAAAAATCTTTAAAGGGGGAAGTATGAATATTAACTTGATAGGAATAGGACTTGGAAACCCGAATCTTTTGACAAAGTCCGCATATACCGCCATATCAAATTCAAGTATTATAATAGGTGCAAAGAGAATAGTAGATAGTATAAAGTCCGATTTTTCCGATAAGACTTACTTTACAGAATACAATACCGAAAAAATACTTGATATAATAAAGTCAAATACAGACAGTGAAATAGCTGTGGTGTTCAGCGGTGATATTTCACTCTTTAGCGGCAGCAAAAAGCTCTTTGAAAGCTTGAAAACTTCTGCTGAATGTAAGATAAACACATATCCCGGAATATCAAGTCTAAGTTATCTTTGTGCAAAGACAAATACGGATATGGCTAAGGTCAAAATACTGTCTTTTCACGGAAAAGATGAGCTTTTATATCACAATATAGATTCAAATGAGTATACTTTTATAATTACATCAAAAGGAGAGGGTGCAAAGGAAATCTGTAGAAAACTTATAAGCTTCGGATTCTTTGACCTTGATGTTACAATAGGTGAAAATCTCTCCTATGAGAATGAAAGAATCACTACCGCAAGCCCCCATGAATTTCTTGATATGGATATATCTGATTTAAACTGTATGATAATATATAATCCCGACAGTGAGAAGGCAATCAGTTTCGGACTTCCTGATGAAGCTTTTGCAAGGGATAAAGTGCCTATAACAAAATCCGAAGTAAGAGCGGTAATATTAAGTAAACTTGATATAAGCTCTGACAGTATTTGCTATGATATCGGTGCAGGCAGCGGCTCTGTAAGTATAGAGATGTCAAGACTTGCCTATGAAGGTAAGGTATATGCGGTAGAGAAAAATCCTTTGGCTGTCGAGCTTATAAAAAAGAATATACATAATTTCAATGCTGAAAATATAGAGCTTATTTTTGCCAAAGCACCTGAGGGCTTGGAGCATATCCTTGAGGCGGATAAAATATTTATAGGCGGAAGCGGCGGTGAGCTGAATGCTGTAATGGATATAATATTTGCTTCAAAAAAGCATCCTACAATAGTCATCTCGGCTATTACATTAGAAACGGTTGCACAGATAAGTGATATTTTAAAAAAGGCCAAAGAGTATGGCTATGATACGGAGGTGACTGCAATCAATGTTTCAAAGTCAAAGGAAGTCGGTACCTACAATATGATGATTGCACAAAACATGGTATTTATAGCAAAGCTTTGGTAGATAAATAACGGGGATTGGTGATGGAAGAAATAAAGTCATATTGGTACAAGCTACAAAAAGAGTATGAAAGTAAGTATAATGAAAAATTCATAAAGAATTTTGAAAAGTCAAAGGAATATCTTGAAAAAATGGAAGGCTATCTGATAAAAAGACTTGATAAAAATACTTTTGATATTGATGCTGTCTGTACACTTGCCTCTGTCAGACTGACTCTTAGATATGCCGAGAGTGATTGCGGTAAGCTGTTAAAAGATTTTTTAGATAAGTTTTTTAACAGCTTGGATGACAAACAAAAGGCAAGAATATATACAAATATTGCTTTTTATGAGGACAACTCTCCACTTTGTCTGAAATACCTTAATATGGCATACAAGTTGAAATCACCTTTTATAGAGACATATAGGGGACTTGGAGAGTACTACTTCAGTCAATATCAGGACAATGACTCGTCATACAGTCTTTATCTTGGTAAAAAATATTATAAAATTGCAATGGATATTACAGAAAGTTATGAAGATACTTTCAGTTATGCCGTATGTTTATATGAACTTAAAGAGTATAAACAGGCTAAGGATATATTCACAGATCTGTTAAGGCAGTATCCAAACAGAATGAGACTTTTATTAAGCATAGCTTATTGTGAAATATTTTTAGGCAATAAGGAAAGTGCAAAAAGATATTTGGAGCAGGTAAAACCTGATGAAGACAGTAACTATTCTTTAAATACCGACAATATTTCGGAGTGTGATATCTTTGATGCCTACTATGTAATGGATGAATATGATATCTTTTTAAAATACCTTAATGATGAAGATGTATATACATATTATTCTATTTCGGACTGGTACTATTATTTTTATGCTCTTTGGATAAATGATGAAAAGGACTTCTTTAATAAACTTGTGGAAGAAAACCGCAAATATTTTAAGGATGCCGTCAAAGAAGCAAAAGAAGATAATGATTATGAAAGCACTCAGGATAGAGAAGAAACTGTTAAAGCATGGGAGAGGGACTCATATTATTTTGAGGAAATGATATCCCGTATAAAGTCAGGTATAAAAAAGCCTAAAATAAAGCTTTCACTGTATCCTGAGTATTCATGTTATTTGACAGACTGTGTAGTGCATAAGTTTTAGACCCTAAAATTAAATATTGTTAAAAAGATCATGGAATTATGAGTTATTATGATTCCGTGATTTTTATTTTAAGTCAAACAGTATACCCAAGGGGGTTTGGTATAATTTTATAAATATTTGCTCTTTATATGTTATAAAAACATATAAAACGTTAAGTAAACCTAACTATATGAATATCTTTATGTCACTTTTATTATAAATATAGAAATTATACTTGATTTTAAGGATATATTGTGGTATTCTAAGCATCGTTGTACATGGATTTTATGTTTCGACATAGGAAGTTGGGTGAGAATCCCACACAGGAACGCTACTGTGATAATAATAGATCCAATATACCACTGCCAAAAGCGGGAAGGTCGGATCTTTCGATATCTTTATCGGAATTTAAGTCAGGATACATCTATGTACTGATATATATGGAATTTTTCGATCTCAAAAATATCCGGTTAATTTTATAGTTAGTTTTAAGATACTGTTTTTATGGTATCTTGATTTTGTATGTAAATAAACTGTATACAATGAGGTCCGAGCCCATTGTATACAGTTTTTTTGTAGGAGGTTTTATGGCACATCAGCATGGTGGATATTATTCCATAGACTTATATGCTTTTCATTCAAAGCTGAAGGGGATAAATCCCGAGTTTAAGTTAATATCCGCTTTAGTTGCACTTGTTTTGACAATTACATTAAACAATATATACGTCAGTGCTTATGCTTTTATTACCATGTTTTTTGTAAGTGTTTTGCTTGGCGGTATGGATGCAAAAGAGTACCTTTCAATGTTTATAGCACCTTTCAGTTTTATAGTTTTAGCAAGTATCGGTATTGCCGTCGGACTGTCTTTTCATGAAAGCGGAGACTTTAATTTAAAGCTTGGAAGTCTGTATATTTATACTTCAAAAGCTCAGATTGTAATGACTCTCAAACTTGTAATAAAGGTATTTGCCTGTGTAAGTATTATGCAAAGCCTGATACTTTCCACGATGCCTTATGAGATAATAAATGCTCTCAGAAATATGCATTTACCTAAACTTTTGGTAGAGCTTATGAATCTTATATATAGATTTATATTCATACTTATAGAAAGCTATATGAATATGCAAAACTCGGCCGCTTCAAGACTTGGTTATAGAAATTTCAAAACTTCTATGACAAGTTTCGGAAATATTGCAAGTAATATACTTATAGTCTCACTGAAAAAAGCCAATGCATACTATACGGCTATGGAAGCAAGGTGCTTTGACGGAGATTTGAATTTTTTGCAGGATGAAAAGAAACTTTACGGCAAAAATATATTGGCGGTGTTTTTATTTGTATTATTTATGTTTTTTATATGGATTGTCAGTTTAAAACTCAAGTTTCCATTTGCAGTATAGTTTTAACATAAGGAGATTGGTTATATGAACGATGTAATATTAAAAGCTGAAAATATTCATTATTCTTATGATAATGATAAAGAAGCTCTAAAGGGTGTTTCCCTTGATATACATGAAAAAGAACGTTTGGTTATTCTGGGTGCAAACGGCTCCGGAAAGTCGACATTTTTCTTGAATATCAACGGAGTGTTAAAGCCTGAAAGCGGAGCGGTTTATTATAAGGATAAGCTTATAGATAAGTCGAGTATCAAAGAGCTTAGAAAAAATGTCGGTATAGTTTTTCAGGATGCCGACAATCAGATAATAGCCTCAAGCGTAAGGGCGGAGGTAAGCTTCGGTCCTATGAATCTTGGTCTAAGCAAAGAAGAAGTTAAAAAAAGAGTTGATGATGCGCTAAATTATATGAATATTCATCATTTGATAGACCGACCTCCTCATTATTTAAGCGGCGGTGAGAAAAAAAGAGTAAGTATTGCCGATATTATCGCCATGGACTCAAAGATAATTATTTTTGATGAGCCTACCGCGTCACTTGATCCGAAAAATGTCGCTATATTTGAAGAGGCTCTTGATAAGATGAGCGGTGACGGCAAAACTTTGGTTATATCCACACATGATATCGAGTTTGCTTATCGTTTCGCCGACAGAATCGTTGTGTTCTGTGACGGAAATATAATAGCCGACGGTAAGCCTATAGATGTATTAAGTGATAATAAAGTTTTAAAACAGGCAAACCTTAAAAAGCCTATTCTTCTTGATGTTTTTGATACTCTTGTTGAGAACTCCATAGTTACAAAAGACTGTGTTCCGGTAAGAAGCGTCGAGGAGTTTAGAGATTTAATTATTTCTCAGGTGAAAGCTTGAGTTAATATAAATTTTTTATAGGAGGATTATATGAAGAGAAAAGAAAAAATTTTCATGAGTCTGGCAATTTTATTTGCATTCAGTTTTGCACTGCCTTTTAACGGCAACGCTATGCATATCATGGAGGGTTATTTACCTGTAGGATACTGTGTGGCTTGGGGTCTTATTTCATTACCTTTTTTGATAGCCGGATATCTGTCTATCAAAAAGACTGTAAGTAAGGACAGAAGAACAATTACACTTATAGCTATGTCAGGTGCGTTTGTCTTTGTTCTTTCTTCACTTAAGATTCCTTCAGTTACAGGATCTTGTTCACATATGACAGGTACAGGACTTGCAGCCATTCTTTTCGGTCCGAGTGCGGTAAGTATCCTTGGTATTATAGTACTTATATTCCAGGCAATTCTTTTGGCACATGGCGGTCTCACAACACTTGGAGCAAATACTTTCTCTATGGCAATAGCAGGACCTTTTGTTTCATTTGCCGTTTATAAGATTTGCAAGAAGGCAAAGGTAAGTGACAATATTTCAATATTCCTTGCAGCATTCCTCGGTGATTTGCTTACTTATGTTGTTACTTCATTCCAGCTTGCACTTGCTTACCCTATGAAGGAGGGCGGTGTTATGGCTTCTGCAGGAAAGTTCTTACTTGTATTTGCTCCTACACAGGTGCCGCTTGCTATAATAGAGGGTCTTTTGACTGTAGTTATTATTATCGGTCTCAGAACATATGCACAGTCTGAGCTTAAGGAAATCGGATTTTTAGAGGGAGGTGCAAACTGATGTCAAAGAATAAAAAGATCGTAATAGTTTCACTTATAATAATAGTATTATTGGCACTTGTTCCCCTTTTAACTCTCAAGAATGCGGAGTTCGGAGGTTCGGATGATGCCGGAAGTCAGGTCGTTTCCGAAATTCAGGGTAAAGAATACGAGCCTTGGTTCACTCCTGTTATAGAGACACTGATCGGTAAGGAGCTTCCGGGTGAGGTGGAGAGCTTACTTTTCTGTGTACAGACAGGTATAGGCGTCGGCGTCTTTGCATTCTACATGGGTAGATTTGTAGAAAGAAAAAAACAGGAAGATAAAAAATAAACTTATAAAAGGATTTTAAGTTCTTGGAGCTTGAAATCCTTTTTTGTATATAAACTATTTATTATTATCACACTAAGAGATGCTCATGATGTATGAAATGTACTATAAAATTTTCTAAATACAAATAAACTTTTACCCTAGGAAAACGAATTAATATAA
>NZ_CALLVU010000093.1 GCF_938015485.1 uncultured Lachnoanaerobaculum sp.
AAGAGTTTCAATATTATTGAAATCTAATTCTTTAATATTTCCACAATTTGCAAAACATGATTCAGGTATATTTGTGATTTGATCATTAAATTTATTATTTAATTCTTCTTTTTTATCTTCACCTAAAGGTATATGAACATCAAATAAATATACTACCTTATACTTATTTAAATCAACATCATCTATTCCTTGAACATAATGAATACCACTAAATTTACCATTATGTGTAGTATAGTAATCCCAACCATTAGAGTAATACGAACTTGCAATTATTAAAGTATCATTATAACTAGCATCCATTTGGTTAAGTAAAAAATCTGCCGCCTCTCTATATGGTTGAGAAACAATTGATTCACTAACTTCTAACTTCCCAGCAACATTAGTGTTAACTAAGTATAAAAAAACTATAATTCCAAATATAAGTTTACCTCTTTGTATATTTTCATCCAAAATTTTCTCAAATAATACATAGACAGCAAACCCTGACAAAATGGCAATCAATGGAATTAATTGAAGAAAATATCGATAAAACCACACCGAAGCTTCCGGCTTAAGATATCTTGAGTAAATATATGCTATACCCATCGTAGCAATAATTTCATAAATCAATGCCATATTTAAATTCAATGAAATTTTATCACTAAGATATTCATCATTAAGTTCTGATTCGCCTTTATTATTTTTGTAAAAAAACAAAAGTGTCAGAAACACTCCTACAATAAAAAATCCTACTATAATCATCTGTGAATCACAGATAGTCAATATCATTACACATATACTTTTTAGTGTAGGTATTTCCGGCCAAAAGTTTTCTCCATATAATGACTTAATACTTAAATAATCCGGCACCAACCATGGCAGATATAATACAGCCGATAATATATATGGAAAAATAAACTTGTATGAAATTTTCTTATTCTTGAATTTTAGTACCTCATAGCAAAAAAAACCAAACGAAAACAACATACCAAAGAAATGTGTATAGCATATAAGAAGAATTGCAACAGTCAAAAGCAATGTGCTCTTTAAACTGATTTTCTTTTCCTTCTCCCTTTCTATCATCACATTTATATAAAATACTACTATAAGAATAATTATTGCATACATCCTTACTGCATAAGCAGAAGCGGTGATAAGAATATGTGATGATATCAAAATAGCCTCTGCTAAAACAGCTATATATCTATTCCATCCCTTCTTTACAACTTTAGCTATTGCATAAAAAGCAATTGTATTTGACAAAATACCAACAAACTTTGCCCACAATACCGACTGTTTTCCCCCAACCGGAATTAGCTTTGCCCAATAATGCCACACTATTGAAAAAAGTGGTGGAGATGGAGGATCTTCTATCATATTTGCTTTTATAACACCAAATAGGGTACGATATTTATTTCCTATCCCCATTGCTGCAGTATCATCTACCCACGTTGATCTCTTATCTGCAAAAGATACCATAATTATAAAACCAATAATTGAAAGTCCTATATATATACTTTCATCAGGATGTTTTTTTATGATATCTATAAATCTATTTGAAAATTTAAACAAAGTAACTACTATAATGCTAAGAATAATTGTTTCAATAATAATAATTACCAAGCCTAAAAGTCCAATATTTAAAAATGCATTGGATGCAACTACAGGGAAATTTTGATATTTATCTGCTTCTGAATATGTATCAAATATCTCCGGCTTCCCTCCGTTTAAAGATACACTTACTTTACCTGTCCATTTGTTGGAAAAAAATTGTACACTTCTATTAGAGCTTCTTGGAATTCTAATCACTATGCTATCTGTCAGATTTGTTGGAGCAAAAGCTCCCCACTTTAATTCTTCGTCTGTATCCAACCAATTGCCTGAAGATACCACATAATTCTGCTTCTTACCCCCTGAAATTATACCTGAAAAAACAATGGAATACCCACCGGCATTTTCATTTTGTTCTCCCAATGCTGTAATAGTTAGAGTATCCGATGGAAGAATAAAGAATGAATTAATACTATGGATTACAATAACAACAAATAATGCTACTCCAGCAGCCTTTACTATCTTTCTATTACTATTTCGAAACAAAAGAAACATAATGAAAAAAATCAAAAGGAATAGGAACAGATAAATCAATTTCATTATTGTACTCCCTCAATAATCGTCTTGGCCATAAAATCAAGCATATCATTTGTCATTCCCGGATAAAGTCCTACCCAAAATGTATCATTCATAATACAGTCTGTATTTGTAAGTTCACCGACAATTCTATATCCTTCTTTAGTCTCTCTCATCTGATCAAAACATGGATGCTTTATAAGGTTTCCGGCAAAAAGCATTCTGGTCTGAATACCGTTTGACTCCAGTTTGTTTACAAGCTTTGCCCGGTCCACTCCCTCTCTACAGGTAATTAAAAATCCAAACCAACTTGGATCTGCATTTTTTGCAGGAACAGGTAAAATAATCTTATCCTCCACACATTTCAGGGCATCGTAAAGTCTTCTATAGTTTTCTCTTCTTCTTTGAACAAATTCCGGGAATTTCTTTAACTGTGCCACTCCGACTGCCGCCTGAAGATCTGTAGGCTTTAAGTTATATCCGAAATGTGAGTAAACATACTTATGATCGTAACCTAAAGGCAACTCTCCATACTGACGATCAAATCTGTGTCCACACATATTGTCCTGTCCTGAATGACAAACACAATCTCTTCCCCAGTCTCTTATTGACTTAATTATCTTACTTAAAAGCGGATTTGAAGTATATACTGCTCCACCCTCTCCCATAGTCATATGATGTGGCGGATAGAAACTTGAAGTCCCTATATCTCCTATTGTACCCGTAAACTTCTTCTCACCGTCTATAACATATGTACTTCCAAGAGCATCACAGTTATCTTCAATAAGCCAAAGATTATGCTTTTTACAAAAATCTGACACAGCCTCAAGATCAAAAGGATTTCCCAAAGTATGTGCCACCATTACAGCTTTTGTCTTTGATGACAAAGCTTCTTCGAGTTTGCTTACATCTATATTGTACTGTGGTATTGTAACATCCACAAAAACAGGTACCGCACCGTATTGTATAATAGGTGTAACTGTAGTAGGAAATCCACATGCTACTGTAATTACTTCATCACCTCTTTTTACCTGTCTTTCACCTAAAAGCGGTGAAGTTAATGTCATAAATGCAAGAAGGTTTGCACTCGAACCTGAGTTTACAAGCGATACATACCTTACACCGAACTGCTTACCAAATTCCTTCTCAAACTCATCAAAATATCTTCCTGCTGTAAGCCAAA
>NZ_CALLVU010000094.1 GCF_938015485.1 uncultured Lachnoanaerobaculum sp.
CATAGGCAAATTTAAAGATACTACACCTATGTTAAACCTGCCTATAAATGCAGGAAAATCACTCTCATCAGCCGGATTTTCTCCACCCCTTTCAAACCACTTTGTAAGGAATGCCCTACAGCACATAGGACTTATTACTTTTCCGTACTTTTTATATACCTCGGAAACAATACCGCTATCTCCTGTAAGACTAAGATATTCAGGGTACATCACCTTGCTTGAGCATTCTATGGCTTCTTTAAAAAGACGATATAGCTCCATTCCTTTTCCATGAAGATTTTTATCATACAAAAATACAAGCTTTGGAAATAATACCGGTCTTTTAAAACCGTCCTTTCCATGCCCTTCTTTTCTCACCTTTAATGCCGCCAATGTTGCCATCTGCGAATATTTATCCATGCCTATTCCAAATGTTACAGTGATAAAGGGATAATCACCTCTTGGTGAAATCTGCGAATTAAACTTAGCCTCAAGTGAGAAGAAACCGTTTTCAAAGTCCTTTTTCACTTTGTCATTTGCAAGACCATCCGCCTTTAATTTATCCACTCCAACCTCTAAGTATTCTTCATAGTATATTTCATAACTTTTCTTGGCGTATTTGGAAAGCAATTCATCTATCTGCGGAATTGTAAATCCGCCATAAATCTGTGCCACCGCATTCATTGATATACTTGCAATTACGTCGAACGCTTCACTTAGTGTTGACGGTTCATCATACCACATTTCACCCATCTCAAAACCGCCGTCAAGTACAGCCTCCATATCAAAAAGGCAGCAATTTATGGTATCTCTTCTAAAGCCCATATCATGAACATAGATATATCCGTCATTTAAAGCTTCTCTTTCATCCGGAGCCAGATGATAATTGCTGTAAGTTATCTTTTCTACCGCATCCACTATCAATGCACGCTTGCTTGAAACCAGACTGCTGTCCATACTTCCATTACTTCTGTCACCGTCATAGGTGATCTTGCTCATCTGCTTACATATTTGCTCATATATATCTGCATTAACTTCCTTTGTAGCATATAAAAAAACATCCGCCACTTCAGGATATTCATGTAAAGCCTCTTTTATACAGCTATGCCACTCTTTACTTTGAAATTCCTTTCTTCCAAGCTTTTTACTTAAATCTACAAGCGCCTTATAAAAGTTATCATTTATCTTTTCAATAGCAACATCATCAATAGGTGCAAGAGCAGTTTCTCCATCTGTTCGTATCAGCTCTTTTATCCAAATATCATCTCTTCCATAAGACAATCCTTTTCCGTCTCGTCTAAACAATATAAATTTATCTTCCATAATCCGCTCACAATCTCTATGTCCCCTTTCGGGGATTATACTATGATAACATCATCAACTTTAGCCTCATCTACCTTACCATATGTTATCACTTCACTATCTTCATATAACTTATACACCCTTATGCTGTCTTCTCTACCTACATACCTGTCCAACTCAAATACAAGTTTTTCATATTGCTTTTTATTCAGGCAGGCCTCAAATGCTGACTTTTGCACCCTGATACCATATGACGACAGCAATTTTGATAGCTTAATTCTAGGCTTATCCTCCGTTATATCATATATTATAAGTACTTTGTACTTAAGCTCATTACTGTTTCCCATACTCATCACTTTATTTTTAAAGGTTGATAACTTTCAAAACTACCGCTGTCAATACAGTTTGCTAATGACTTTACCTGCCACCATATAGCATGTCTGAAACTTACAGGAGCATCCAAATATTCCAGATAATTGATTTCCTTTCTCATCTTATCCTCAAGCTTTTTTACACAGACTTTCATTGCATTGTCAGATAAGTAAACCGCACCGCTTTCCTCATCATATTTAAACTCATCTGCACCTATCTCATTACCCTGTACCAGGCTAAGTATAGTAGAATCTACAAGTAGTGCCCTCCACTCTTCAAGCATATCGCTTGCCAGTGCCGGGTGGTTTCTCTTTATCTTGTGTATAAAACCGATATAAGGACTTAAATCTCTACTCTCAAGTTCAGCATATATTTCATAAAATACTATAGTGTAGCAAAAGCTGATCATTGAATTAAAAGGGTCAAGGGGCGGCTGCCTGCTCCTGCCGTTAAAAGAGAATTCTTCTTTTATAAGCTTTGACAACGCCTTAAAATACTCTCTTGCAGCCATCCCTTCATATCCCAGTACCTCATCTACAGTATTACACTTGGATATTTCATTCTCATATATACTTATTCTGTATAGTTCTTCCTTGATATCCTTATCTGAATGCTTTTCATATCTCTTTAAGATAATACGCTGATTGTGTATCTTGGCTGACTGGATTTTCTTTGCAAACTCCAAACAACTGCTGTCACAGTCACTAAGATACACTTGTTTTTTCAGTCTTTCGGCATTGAAATGAGCCGTACTATGTAGTCTGCCGAAATACTTGCCTTTTGTAGAGAGATAGATTACATTTATACCTTTTTCAAGGCAAAATTTCTGCACAGGTAATGTCATAGAAATATTTCCAAAAATCATTATAGATTCCAGCGTTTCCTTAGGAAAACTACGCTTAGAACCATCCTTGCAATCCACAATTATCTTACCGTTTTCTGTGGACACCTTAGCTCCTTGCTCTGTAATATAAAGGCAGGACATAAAACCCCCTAAATTTTTTATTTTTCTTAAAATCCATTTACCGTTACACGCAAGTCTTCTTGCATCTTTTCATTATTCATGTACCTTTTCTTATATAATTTGAAAAACTCTTCTATATACATTTTCAAGTCTTTCAGATCTTTGTTTTTATTCCAGTCTCCTGCATGACATAGCTTGTTTCTGAGTTCTCTTATCTTATTATAGTACTTTATAAAATCCACATGCTTACCGGAATATATCTTAATTGCATTATCACTTCTTAGCTTTGACCTAACGCTATTGGTATTATCTCCAGTGGAACATAGTCTAAGCATTGTTTCAATCATTGTAATAGCAGCTGCAATATATCTATTCTTTTCAATATGCCATTTTGCAAACTCCACATACAATGCTATATTACTGTTGTCTTTATCTAAATATTTACCAAACCTATCCCATATCTCATCAAAGATAAAGTCTATAACATGATTTCCTGTTGAACCCTTTTCTTTAATTTTCTTGCAGTTAGCTACCATATTCCTTAGTTCACCTAAGTCATTTGTATCTACAGCTGTACATAACCTTCCTAATGCTTTTTTTGCCTCTTTTAATGCAACTATAGATATATTGCCGGAATCTATTCCATCATCCTTTAGAAATTGATCAAGCAAATGTGTTGTACCGAATCTTTTGAACTCATCAGCCGCCTTAGTCCAATCCAATATCTTAAGTAGCGGCTCTTGATTTACAATTGGTGTAATACCATTCTCATCCTTACCTTCAAACATACCATATGATACAAAGTCTAATCTACCCCCCTCACTCAAAGACAATTTAAAGAAGTTAACTGCAAGTAATTCATAGAATGCAAGTGATCTGAATGAATACGTTATATCAAATGATAAATTATCATCCTTTCCAATATATTTCTTTGCAGTGGCAAGTCTATTGAAATTTTCATTCATTTCTTCAGTGGTTATACCATAGTTTAATATTATTATGTCCTGACATATATCACCCATAGTCTGTATTAACTGCTCAAGTTGTTTTCTACACTTATCTAGATCCTTTTCCCCACTTTCCAGAAGCTTATATAACTCCATTGCATAAGCTTCACTTCTCTCTAATCTAGGCTTTATAACACTGTTTTCCATATATAGATGCTCATATAGTGCATACCAATCACTTCCTGTAGTACCGATAAATATTATTTTATCAATATTCCTTAATATAACCATAGGTTCATATATATATGCACTTTCTATAACTCTATCTTTTCTATCACTTAATGCATATTTTGTATCTATATATGAAACCTTTTTTGTTTCCTTATCATATTTCCCTTTTCCTATTGATGTTAATAATATATTGCTCATAAAATATCCTTTCTATTTACGTTCTTTTATATTTTTGTTCAAGAACTTATCCTCAGCGCTAATATCAGGTAAAGTTTGCTCAATTTTTGATGCACTTACACTACCCCTATTATTTGCAAACCATTTAAATATTTCTCTTCCGTCTAACGGCTCAGGATAACTTACCATAGTTCATTCCATTTCTTTTCTCTCTTACCCCATAATTCAGTTAGACTCTCATACATAATCCTATGTATGATATTTGATCCACCCATTTGTTCTTTTATCTTTCCTGTGGCAAAGATAAACTTCTGAATAACACTTATATCGTACATCACCAGATATATATTCTCTCCTTATATCCTAAGTTCATTTATTAATTCTGTAAACTCATCAATATATTTACCAACTGTCTGCCTGGATATTGGCTTACCTTTTCCTTTTGCGATACCATATTGGTAAAAATAATCTTGCAAATTCTTTTGCATTTGTTTTAGGTTTATACCTTCTCGTATGTTTGCAATAATAATATTATATAAACTATCAAAGTCCTCTACACTTCCATCCTTAAGAAAAGCAACCAAAGTTTTTCTTAAAATCAAGTATATTCTACTTTCATTTTCCATATATATATCCATGCTACCGTTATTTCTTATGTCGCCTAAACCCTTATTTTCCTCTATATCACTTACAATATTGTAGCTAAGTATCGATTGGTAAATACTCATTTTCTTATCAAGCTTCTTTTCTGCATCTATTATATCATTTTCACTGCACAAACCTCTCACTGTATGTATAGGTAAAACCTTTAATAGTGCCTCAAAAATCCTATATCCACTTTCCCTGTCTATAACTTCATCCTCAATTCCATCTTTTTTGCCTATAACACCTTCTACCTCAGATATATCTTCATAATTTTTAACCACAACTACATTTTCTTCTTGATTGTTTACCTTTTTACTATTCTTGTCTCTCTCATTTCTTACAGTTGATAGTTTATATCTACTCATTAAGAGTATATATGCATTAAATGAATTATTTTTTTCAAAACTATAGCATTTTTCACTATTAGCACATAATGCCTCCGCCAACGCTTCATTTATTGCCTCTAACTTAATTTCTTTTTCCTCACCAATGTCCTTAAATTTGCCATCATCAGTATTTATATTAAGATTATGCTCTCTAAAGATATTTTCACATATTTTGTAAGCTATTTTTTCCATATCACTCTTTATCGCTATATTATCTGTATCTTTGAGATATTCTTTCTGCAACAGCGACCACTTATATGCCAAACTGTCTATACCTTTTATCTTTTTCAAGCAATAGAACAAAAAGTCAATAAACTTTCCTCCACTTTTATTTTCTACATACGCCAGTCTTCCTTTTTTATTCTTCCTTAAAAGGTAATTAAGCTTGTTCTCATATAATCCACATTCATACCTCTCTGCCTTGCCCTCACTTTGCAAATAAATCAGTTCATATACTTCATTACCATTTTTATCTTTAAACGGACCTTTGATAAAATCCTCCCCTGTAAGTATTGCCTTTATCTCTTCCCTTAGCACATTCTCCTCTTCACCTTCTGCATATAACAATTTTTTTACTTTATTTTCAATTAAGTCTAACAATTCATTGTATTCCATCATAAAGCGCTCCTTTGAACTATTCAAAAAATTTCTTTCTGATTTCTTTTAACTTACTTACCGGGTCACTCTCACCGGCATCTGCTAGCTCTAGGAAAAGTGAATTTGTATAAAACAAAGCTGTCAAATCATAAATCAGTGCTTCTCTTGTTCCGGAATAAAAACTTCCATATATTATTGCACCAATTTCCACATTTAATTTTACTTTGTATGCATAATTTAATGCCATAAATAGCATCATAGGCATAGGCTTAGTTCCAAATGTAATACATGTATACAGTATTTCATCATCATCTATTACACTCAATATATTCTCAAATAAATCAAGATTTGAGTTCATTGTCTGGTCACTAACCGCCTTTACAACCTTTACATTATTAATATCAAGATTATCTAAACCTTTCTCTTCCTTAATGTTCTTTAATTCCAACTTAAATATTGTCTCAAAATTATATTTTGCATTCTCACTTTCAGTATTCACTATTGCAATTACTTTAATCTCATCATCCGGCTTTGCATATGCATTAATTGCATTGATAATTGGAAAACTAACCTCTTTGCCATAATACAACTCCTTTGACTCCGGTGCTTTATAAACCGACTTTTTAAGCATCCCTTTTGCTTGTTCAGCAATTACTGTTATAAATGTCTTTGTACTTCTCATAGTAAAACCTCTCATTTTAATAATAATTCAAAAATACACATGTCTAATGTAATATATACTATTTAACAAACTTACTCACGATAGTTTTTATAGCAACTTCAATAACAACACTGACTAAAATATCAACCATAATTCCTCCTCAAAATTAACATTATATATTTAAACATCCGGACAACCAAACATAGCTCTATCAGTCACTTAACTTTCTCTTTACAAAATCTACAACTGCTAAAACTATCTCCTTTAATAACTCCTTTTGCCACTCTTTCATAATCCTATTCTCCTTACATCTAAATAACATTTTCAATTATATAATGTATCCTAATCTACTCGATGTTAACTTTTTTACTGACTCCTTTATAAAATCTAAAACCACTATTGCCATCTATTTTGCCGACTCAACTTTCCAATTATTACTTTTGCTATTCTTCATTGCCAAAATCTCTTTTCATATCCTTCAAAAATCACATATTAATTTTTGTATTTATATCCTGATATCATGAATTACTCTAATACCTCCCATGCCTATAGATGTCTTTATTCCGATACCTGAGTACATAGCAAACTCCGACAACATATGTACTAAATTTACTATATGCTGTGGTGCATTTATCAAATAAACAAGTTCTCCACAAAATGACGGAATTCTCACTCCTTCTAAAGAGAATGTGGTACTACTTAATTTGTAATCTTTTAATCGAATCGCCTTCTCTAGCACCGGTATAAATTCATCTTTTGCTATACCAATATCTTTAGAAAAAAGATTAAACCTATTAATCAGATTTTGAAATATTAGTCTTACACTAGGGTAAATCATATACTTCCCTCCACTCTTAAATGACGTTGGAGTAATAAATTTTAGCTTTATACTATGTGGCTGATTTTTTGTATAGAACTTATCAAACATCTGCTCATATGTCATACTCTCTATATAAATCTTTTCTACTCTCAATGTCTCTTTTCTGTGCTTTATTTCAACATTATCCAATCCAATAAGCTTATCTATAATCTCGACCTTCGCCTCACTATCCATTGTATTAATAGTCCATACAAGCTCACCCTCACATCTTTTAATATACTGACTATATGAATGAAACTGATTTTTATGCATCTTATCAGAAAAATTTCTACTTATCTTTTCCATAATAAACCCTTGCATTATAGATCCCATATTTGCATCATATGTGTTCACATCATTCATTTTAAATTTTATATTCATCATAGTTAGCATGATTTATTCCCTCCTATAATGTCACTTTTGATACATTGTTTATAAATTACATTTACTATTTATTTAATATAATATTAATATGTTCTGAATATGTTATCAAGTGAATAATATTTCTGTCCAATACTTTACCACAACAAAACTACAATTTGTTCACCTTATCCTTTAAAAATTCTAATACTCTAACTGCCACCTGTTTTAACAACTCTTTTTGCCACTGTTCCATAATTATCCTCCATAAAAAATAAAAATTGCTTTTCTGTATATATAATTAGTAAAATTTTATCTGATATTAAACTTTTGCTATTTTAATATAGCATTTATAACTGTTCCAATTATCACATTAATTACCACCTTTTTTGCTATAACTATAACGATCTTATCCATCTATATACCTCAAACTTTCTAAAACTAATGTCTATTGTTTTCAACTATATAATAAGTAACGTATCAAATGATGTTAACTTTTTATGTTATTTCAAAACTGCTTTTACAACTGCCTTAACTACCACATTAATTACTACTTCTTTTGCTATAACTATAACAATCTTATTCATACCTGAATCTCCCTATATTTCTAAATACAATATATTTCCTTACACTTATATAATATACCTGTCAATCTTCCATGTTAAACATTTCAACTATAATTTTAAAATACTCCTAACTTATATTACCGGTCATTAGCTTTAGAGTCTGGCTAGGTAAAGGTCTCTTAATTTTAATAAATTTTACACCGCTAGAAGTAATTTACTTCTTTTTATATTTATTTATTCATTCATCCTATCACTATTGAAACAAGTAGATGATTCTGTTGTGATAAAATATAGTCGTTCCTCTTAACCCGGCTTGAGATACTTAGTCCACTACTTTTAAAGTCATCAATCAATAGCTCTTTTTCTTCTTTAGGATATTTAGCCATAGATAGGCACATCCACATGTTTTAGTCTGGGGTTAATTTACAGCGAAGTATATCTATAGGTAAACGTGCTTAGTTGACGCATACGTTTGCATACTTATATTTTACACCATCAGTCGGACTTTTTTGAAGTCAGGCTGTTATTTTTTATATAAAAAAAAGGCTGTGCACTAATCACTTAGTGCGGCAGCCCCATGATGATTGGTTTCCGTCCCCTTATCGGGGTTAGCTTCTGTAAACGTTTTAGTGCATATACCCCTGATTCAGCCGATTTTGTTTCCGTCCCCTTATCGGGGTTAGCTCCTGTAAACGGGCATGCTATTGCCTTATTGCTTATTTCTTTATTACATTGTTTCCGTCCCCTTATCGGGGTTAGCTCCTGTAAACACTAAACCTAAATTATAAGCAAAATCATAGGATTGTTTTCGTCCCCTTATCGGGGTTAGCTCCTGTAAACCCTACCCCCTCCAAGCCCTTATAAATCAAGGCCTCCAAGGGGCTTTAGCGTGCCTAAAATTTAACAAGCGATTTTAAGCAAAATTCTCGTAACTTGCGTTACTTGGAGCGCTCCAAACCCTTATTTTATGCGGGCCGTCTCAAAATCGCCATATTTAAAATAATTATACAACTAAATGTATGAATATATGGCACAGCATAAAGTCTACAAACTGTCTTAAAAATTCAAGACTACATCATTTTAACATAACTCATAACTTTCTCCAAGCAAAATTCAATTAAATATTCTACATCGAAATACGGTCATGTACCTCTGCCATCTTGGCATCATTCAGTCTGGACTTACCATGAATTTTTGTAAAAGCTATATATCCACACATTCTGTCTATCATGGTCATTTCCTTTTTGCCACATTTCGGACAAGTATCAGGTCTCTCAGGCCCTACATTGTTCCATTGATATCCACAGTTATCACAGTAAGCCAGAGAAATATTTATTCCCTCATACAGTCCAAGTTTCATAGCATGAATTACATATGCCTCCAAACCTTCTATATTGTAAGGTACATCCACACGCACATATTGGATTTTTCCACCATTGAAAAGATTCCAAAACCTGGCTTCATAGTTTTGCTTCTCTATCTGAGTAATATCCTCAGATACATGACAATGAAATGAATTTGAAAAATAATCTCTATCACTTACATTTTCTATAATTCCGAACTTGTCTCTGAATGACTTCACCTGCTTACCGCAAAGACTTTCTGCCGGTGTACCATATACAGAATATTGAATATGATCCGAACCTTGAAATTCAAGCACTTTCTTATTTATATACTTAGATACTTCAAGTGCAAACTCACCGTCTTCTACAATAGACTTTTTATTGTAGAGATACTGTAACTCATTCATTGCAGTAATACCATACGAAGCTGTCGCACTTTTTAGCAAAGGTTCTATCTTATCATCCCTATTTAGATATCCACCATATAAACCGCCCTGCATAAATGCTAAAGGATTGGTATATGCTTTTTTCTGTGCCAAAAACTTATACGTACTCTTATGTATCTTTCTAATAATTTCAAGATAGCAATCAAGCACCTCATAAAAATCCTTGTTTTCTTCTCTTGATTTAGCCAAAATCATAGGCAAGTTTAAAGATACTACCCCTATATTAAATCTGCCTATAAATATAGGAAGATCACTTTCATCAGCAGGATTTTCTCCCCCCCTTTCAAACCACTTTGTGAGA
>NZ_CALLVU010000095.1 GCF_938015485.1 uncultured Lachnoanaerobaculum sp.
CCAATGAATCTGTCGATAGCATTTCTTGACATTTTTTTAAACTGCCCGCCTGTCAGTTTGCTTTCACTAAAATAAATAAGTGACTTCTCTTTTACTTTACTGTTTACAGTACCGAAGTAATAATACTTTTGTATATCACCTTTACCTCTTTCAACTTCTTTGACCTTACTGCAATCAATCAGCTCCTCCATTCTATGCCCGATAGCTCCTGCCCAAGTAGTACCGGGAATAACCGCCACCTCTTCCGATCCGTTCTTATCAAACTTTACAGTTGTCAGCTGCTCTTGATCAGAAGAAGATTCTTCATCACTGCATTCTGTACTGTACCTTCTTATAGAAAGTCCTCCTTCCAATCTGAGTTTTAATGAAAGCTTATTATTATCTTTTAGAGCCCATATACTATCTTTCATTAAAGTATTAAGCATATCCTTATATAATATAGCGTTTTTCCAAGAGTTTTCTTCAAAAATATCAAAGTCCAGCCAACTGCTTATTTCATCTTTCAAAGTAAAATCAAAGTTTTTTCCGATGATTTCTACATTACATATTTTACCATATCCCCTGGTAGTCTTTGCACCGAATCTGATATCCGTTTCTTTCCATATTTTTGCAATATTTGTCAGTACTTCATCTGCTTTTACCTTTTCATTTACATCCGATTGTTCCTCGGATATCTCTATAAAAGTTTGAAACTTACAATCACCTTCCAAAATTTCCCGGTCAAATTTTGCCTGTTTTTTTGCACTTTTATACTCATTTAGGGCAACACCATCCCTTTGAGAAATACGGTATTTAGGATTTCCGTCCTTATCTTTATTATCTCCTACTAAAGTGGCATCATAAAATATGATTTGACTCTCTATAATATCATCGTCACTCTTAACTTTATTTCCTGTATTAGTTGATGAATATCCAAAGTAATACTTCCACACCTTATCATCCATAATCCCCTGACAGGCTTCTCTAAGTACTCCGGCTACAGCACTTCCCGGAATATAAGGAATTCCCCTCGCATCACGTAAAATATCCTGATCTGTGATATCATTTCTTCCACTGCCGATACATAAAGGAGAGTCAAGTTGAAAGGTTATTTTTAAATAATGTTTTTTTATAATTTTCCCCATTTCACTGCTCCTGCTAATTAAATTTTTTCAAATACTTTTGATTCGCCAACAACTCAAGCATTAAGTTACCCCACCAACTAAGAATATGCTCATTAACTTTTTCAGTATCCGTCAGTTGGCATAACAAGCTATATATTCTGCATTTTTCCGATTCATTATACTTATCCGTGTTTGATCCAAGTATTTTTTTAATATCCAAGCTGCCTAAATCATTTTTATCAGGTAGCTTTGTCCCGAAGAATCTCTCTGCAACTTTTCCGATCTCGTTTCTTTCCGTATCACGCTTTATAGATACAATACGTTTTGCAAAATCAATATACTTCTCATTTGCAACCGATTCACTGTCAGGTAAAGTTTCTTTCACCATAAGATTTACACGCCCTATAGTAGATGGAGACATGATAAGCTTTGAATCGTCTTTATCCATTTTTACAAGCATATCTTCAAGTATATTTTGGTAGAGTACTTTATATAAGCTCTGTTTCAATATCTCTTTGACCTCATCATTAACATTAGAAAGCTCATTATCAGCTTTTGTGGATTTATTATCTTCATTGTCCACTTTTAATTCGTATGGAAGTTCATCTCCTCTATAAATACTAACCTTTCCGAAGCCCTCTAAATTTCGTTCGCCTACGTAGTAATTTTTGATACAGACATCTTTCTCTGCTTTATATACAAATGTAGAACCTGATTCTATTCCTGCAATAGGAGCTTTTCTAAGATTCCAAACACCCAAATAACCATATATCATTGCAGGCTGTATGGAACAGAACGGGTAATCAGTCTCTCCTATTTGAATATATTCATCCGCTTTTTCATTTAATAAGCCAAGCTGCTCTCCAATAATTTTATATACTTTCTTCGGCTCCTGTGTGTATCCATATTTATCTTGAAAAATGCCTCTTGAGGCCAATGAAACATATATCAGCTCGCCTTTTTTAACATTAAAATCCTTGATTATGTCGGTATTTAGCGATATAATACGGCATTTTCCATACTGCGCAGTTTTTGACTTTCCGAAACTGAAATTTGTCTTTCTTAAAAGGTTCAGAAGCAATTCATAGTCTTGACTGCCGCATATAATATTTCCTGCAAAGATTTGTCCTTCTTTCAATGCAGTCTGTGAATACAGCAGGGCATCATTACCTCTTCTATGGTGATAGATGACCCTTTGCTTTGGCTCACAATCTAAAATATTCAAAGCACCGGACTTATTTAATTTTTCAAGGTATATATATTTGCCTTTTAATTTCTTTGGTTGATTTCCGTTTGCAGGATTATAGTCATCACTGCTATAACCTTGATTCTCTGAATATTTTAAGCTGTTTACATATTTCTTGCTTTTTTTCATCTTGTTTAAGAATGAAGGAGCCGGATAAAAAATATGTTCACCATCCGAAATATTAAAATCTGAATATATGGTATCTCCGCTTAAAAACAAACGAACAAACTCTTCATCATCTGCACTGTTACCGTCTATACTAAGATAGCTTCCTGCCAAAGCCCCCAACACAGACTTACCGGAAATATACTTAAGTGTAGTATTTTTATCATCTCCACTGATTATCAATGGACCAAGGTTTTCAAAAAATATAGTAATATTAAGTTTTTGATTTAAGTCTTTATTTATTTCCACATTTTCAATAATTTTAATATCATCTTTTGTATCGGCTGTTTTATCCTCCGCCTTAAACTCGCATTTTACACATCCAAGTCCACGATTTCTATTCATACCTATATGACGAAGTGCCTTACAAATCTGTTTTAATTTATCTTCTTGACCATCCGGGTATTCTACCTTTGCAATGAACTCAAGTCTGTTGTCTTTATCAAAAGGTGAAAATTGATGGATAATTTTTGTAAATCTGAGTGAATTGTCATCCGCAACACCGTTTTCCATCCTTGTTTGCGCCTTTACAT
This sequence comes from uncultured Lachnoanaerobaculum sp., assembly GCF_938015485.1. Classification (GTDB taxonomy): domain Bacteria; phylum Bacillota; class Clostridia; order Lachnospirales; family Lachnospiraceae; genus Lachnoanaerobaculum. Next base: position 3,048 of record NZ_CALLVU010000095.1, read on the forward strand.
CGGAAAAAAGATCCAGTACTTCATCAGGTGATATATATTTTTTAATTTCCTTGTTTTCTTGTAGAAGTTTCAAACCCACCTCTATCTGTTCATAACCTGATATATATGCATTCTCAATTCTGATACCCTTTGTAGAGTCATCGCCGCTTACTCCAAACAGGTAATTTAAAGGGTCTGTAGATTCTTCCCACAATCCCGAGTCTCTTAAAAGCCTCGCACATTCTCTTAAACACCCCTTCAGTCTTCTTGCCGGTATAAAAGGAAGTCCGAAAGTATCATGCTCCGCCTCGGAGTCAATAGTTCCATAGTATGAATATCCGTTTCCCGAACAAAAATCAGAGTACAGTATAATATGTATTTCACCTTGTTTCTTATTCTGCATTTTCTTCCTCCTCTTTTTTTGCCTTTCCATATCCTGTATCATACATACGTACAAGATCCTTTAGGAGTTTCTTATTGTTTATAAAATACTCAACGCTTTCAATATCCGATTTAAATCCCATGCTTTCCTTTTTATCTTTGGACATATGAGCTATAATTCGTCTAAGCTCTGTTCTTAGTGCTGATTCTGAAAGCGATACAGGGATTGCCAAACCTTTAATATTGCTTCTGCCAAGAAATGAAAGCTTTTTATGAAAATCTTCAACATCTACCAATGTAAGGAGCTTATCCTCTTTCAGCTTTTCTATTATTTTTTTATTATCTGCCTCTTCTGTTGCTTTTCCTTTTTCCCAAGGCGGCAAGTTTTTATTTTTTGACTTTTTATAGTGATATGGTACCCTTTCTTCAATATTACTTTCTACCAACCAAGGTCTTGAATTATCATCATCTCCATTTTCTTTACGAATATCACTCAACTTAAAGCCTATTCCGCCCTGACAGTACTCAAAGTCCATAAGATTGGCCAATGTCAAGCCATTTTCCTTCATATAATTTTTGCAGGTGTCTTCACAACACTGCTCAGCAATACGGTATGCATCTGAGAATGGTGTATGACTGTGGAAAATAGCCGCTCCCGCACATGATGAATATGGTGAAGGTATCTTTGAAAGATATTCTTTTATAATCTCATAAGATTCATCAGCTCTACATATAATAGTCATCTCATCTCCGGCTCCGATTAGGATTCTGCTTCTATAATGCTTTTTATCCTTATCTTCTTTTAACATATCCTTCTTTCTGTCATCAATAAAAGTTTTCTGTATTTTCTTAGAAAATTCTCTAAGTAAATTTACGCAGTCGTCATAATTTTTCTTTCCATGTAAGCATGCCTGTACCTTTGCACCCATAGCATTTCCGTCAATATAAAATATTGCCAGCATGCTGTCTTCACCCTTAGTCTCAGCCACGATATTGTCTAATATCGTCTCACCCATCTCGTCACCATGCTCCTTAGCTTCTTCCCAATATTTTTTCAGCTTGGCATTAGTCTCTGTAGAACATTTAAAATATGCCTTTTCGGAAGCACTGATATCTTTTGGCGCATGATCGTACATATATGTCAGAGGCATTGATGATACCGGAGATGTCTGTACTATAGGCAAACTTCCATATGGCTGTGTATAAAGTGCAGTACTTTCACGAAATCTGTGCTTTTGATACAGCTTCTCATAGTCTCCCGGATCCTTAGTACCATCACTATGGTAGTTATCTTCTCTAATATTTCCAATATATGTGGCAACTACTTTTAGAGTTCCTATCTCTTTTAATATCTTCTTTGTGAAAATCTCTGTGGTATTTTTCATTGCTTCTTCATTCTTATAAAGCATCAAAAAATTTCCACCGCCGTCATAGACAATCTCACCGATATACTGATTACCGTTCATCCTATCTTCAAAATCTCTGAAGCTGAATTTCTTGAGTTTATCCTCATTCGGATCATACTTAAAAATAGCATCACTACCCATAGATTTTTCATTTATAAAATCTCTATATAACTTTGCGGCATCATATAAGTAATCTTCAAATAAATCTCTAATTATTAAAGATGCTCCCACAATCTCCTTTAATTTTGAACTCTTATAAATAAATTCCTGCTTTCCTCGTATGTCATACATACATAGTACATAACCATTTTCCGCCATATCTCCTCCTTTTCTAACAAAGATTACTATATATATCACTGTGATAAGCAAATATATATCTATCTTTTATATTTTCAGTACATCATAAAAATATTCTAATTTCCCTTTTCCACAAGTTTTTTTAAGGCTGTTAAATAGCATCTCATATATTCATCTAGTTCACTTATCTCAGGCCTTTCATATCCATCACTATGACTAAAACTATTTCTTATTAATTTTAATACTTTATGCATCTTTAAAATAGGTAATATATCTTCAATAAAGTTATAGATATCTCCAATTGAGTCCGGGTCATATTTATTGTTCCTTCTACAGTTATTCTTAGAACATTGCCAATCTTTTATATACTTTTCTATATTATCTTCAAGATTTTCGTTCCAATTTTCCTTATCTATTAATGCTTCTTCCCAATTTTTACCCTCTTTTTTATTATTTATGAATCTTTTTATAATTAACACAGGTGACTTATCTGTATCTCGCACTTTAAGCACTTCAGATAGAAATTCATTAAATCGTTTCCTAGATTTCTTATAATCACTACCCGGAAATGAAATAATACCCTTTTTTTTATAATATTGTGGTAGCTCTGATTCTAAAAATGTAAGTGCCTGCTGATATTGTTTTTTATTAATACATCTTTCCACCATATCGACTTCTGTACGTTTTTCCGGCTCTAATAATACCCCAAAATCTTTTTTAATTGTATCCTTGAAAATTCCCAGACTTGTCTTTTCAAACTCATCATCAACATCTGTATCCAATACTTTTTTCAAATCATCTAAACCGGAAATATAGCTTTCAGGATTACTATATTGAACGCCTATTGAAACTTTATTCATTGCATCCAAAAGCTTCTTATTAAATTCTTCAGCATCTTCTCTATCTGAACTATATAAATAAACAGACTCTTTGTAATAATTTTGCAGTGTATCTACACTTCCAACATTTAAAAAATCTTGCATACCTGAAACAAAGCGGAATATATCAAAAGAAGCCCTTTGATCATCAATCATTTTAGTTGCCAGATTTGTACCACAAATTTTTGTCGGTATTATTCCCTCTTCATCTAACAGAGAAACTACAGCGTTCAGAGACAGCATCACATCCCTTGGTCCACCATGAGTAACAATATAAAACGGAGTTTTAAAATCTTTATCTTTTTGCATGTTTTCTTTTACAGTATTTCTTATACTTTGAATAGCCTCTCTCATTCCTGAGATATAATCCGGTTGGAAAGCTTTTTCGTACGCAATTGCATATTCAGGTGAGTTGCTCTTTTCTATACCTTGTACATTAGGTAAAACTTTATTGCAATCTATTTCAGGCAATATCCTTTCTTCCCCCTCTCTATAAAGAGGAAAGGCTTTATATGTGATTTCTTTGCCATGTTTTTCATCACATTTATCTATTCTATCCATCAAAAATGTCACAGCACTTATATTATCAATATCATTTCCATATTCATCTTTAAACTTATTTCCGTTGAAATCAGTTGCAATTTCCAATGTTTGACGTGTACAGAGCATCAGTATCTCTACCTCGTTGGCACATTCACTGTCACTAAGAAAATATCTAACCACTGGTTCAAGCTGTGACTTACAATTTTCTATTTTTTTTGCATCACCGTAGACTGAAAAAGTATCACCGGGTTTTCCTGAAAATACGTTTGCATTTAGTGTACTCATAGCTAGTAATATAATACTCTTCATAAATTATTTTCCTTTATACATGTTATTTAATTATATCATAATTTCATACTTCAGACCTGCTCAAACATCCCAAATCCCTGAGAGTTCCTCGACCCCAAACCTGTATCGTATAAAAACTGCAAGCTTCTTCTTTTTGTCTTTCATCCCACATATCATATGGATGATTGGTAAAGTTAA
>NZ_CALLVU010000096.1 GCF_938015485.1 uncultured Lachnoanaerobaculum sp.
AATAATTGCAAAAAGGGAGATGCGAAAAAACTCAATCGAGTTTTTTCACACCCCCCTTTTTTTTATTCCTCATCCTTTTTATCAAGGTTTCGTATCTGTTTTGTTATTATGATATATGCATAGACTATTACAGGCATCACGATATCTATGAAAAGAAAGACAAAGAGAAGTTTTGTATTGCTTGTAAATATTGCGACATAAACTGTAGCAAGTAGGCTGAAAATAAGTATTAAAAGCAGTATTATTGCAAAAATTCTCTTCATTTTATTCCTCCGTCTGTAGGGTAAGTTCTTCCCAATCTTCCATAAGCTTATCAAGTCTTTTCTCAAGCGCCTCTTTTTGTTTTTGAAGTTCCATAAGTTTGCCGACATTTGAAGCATTCTCCGGGTTTGAAAATTCTTCATCAATAGATTGTAATTTATCTTCAACCTCTGAAATCTCTTTTTCACATTTATTAAGAGCGTTCTTTATTTTCTTTTTTTGAGCTTGAGCAGTCTTATTGTCAATCCATTCTTTCTTTGACTCTGAAATATCTGCCGGTTTTTCAGCCTGTTCAGTGTTTGTAAGATTGGCGGCTTCCTCTACGGCTTCTCTTTTTTCAATATAATAATCGTAGTTTCCTATATAGTTTAACAATCTGTTTTCAGTGAGGTCAAGTATTCTGGTAGCTGTCTTATTGATAAAGTATCTGTCATGTGAGACATAGCAGACAGTACCCGGAAAGTTGTTCAATGCATTTTCAAGTACATCCTTACTTACTATATCAAGATGGTTTGTAGGCTCATCCAGAAGCAAAAAGTTTGCTTTTGAGAGCATAAGCTTCACCAATGACACTCTGCCTCTTTCACCACCTGAGAGATCTGCTATTTTCTTGTACACATCCTCTCCGGTAAATAGAAATGCCGCCAAAATATTTCTTATCTGAGTATTCGTCATATCAGGATAGGTATCTGAAAGCTCGTCAAACAAAGTCTTGTCCATATGAAGTACCTGATGTTCCTGATCGTAGTAGGCAACGGATACATTTGAGCCGTAGATGACTTCACCTGTATCGGGATTTAAAAGACCGTTTATAATTTTTAAAAGAGTAGTCTTTCCTGTACCGTTGTCGCCTATTATAGCGACTCTTTCACCTCTTTTTATCTCAAAGTTTATATCCTCAAATAATTTTTTGTGATCAAAGCTCTTTGAGAGATTGTGTACGGTTAAAACATCCTTTCCGCTTTCTTTTGAGATATCTAAAGACAGTCTCATATTTTCACTATATGTCTGCGGTGCTTCTACCCTTTCAATCTTTTCAAGCTGTTTTTGCCTGCTTTCAGCTCTCTTTATTGATTTCTCTCTGTTAAACTGCTTAAGTTTTGTGATAACGGCTTCCTGATGCTTGATTTCCTGCTGCTGATTCAGATATTCCTTCATCTTGGCATCTAAAAGCATCTGCTTTTTATTTGAAAAGTCGGTATAGTTGCCAAGATACATCTGCACATTACCGTTTTCTATATCAATAACCTTGCTTACAATCTTATCAAGAAAATATCTGTCGTGAGATACGATAATTACAGCGCCCTTATAGTTTAAAAGGTATGATTCAAGCCACTCTATACTTCTTAAGTCAAGGTGGTTTGTAGGCTCATCCAAAAGTATAATGTCAGGCTCTTCAAGCAGCAGTTTTGCAAGGAAAACTCTGGTCTTTTGCCCCCCTGACAATGTGTTTATCTTTCTGTCAAAATCGGCTTCTTCAAAGCCAAGTCCCTTTAAGATACCTACAACTCTGCTTTTTGCCGCGTATCCGTCCATAAGTTCATAGCTATGTGTAAGAGCGGTGTAAGAAGAGTAAAGCTCCTCCAATTCACTACCTGTCAAATGCTTCATGTCTTCCTGCATTTGTGACATTCTCTTTTCCATATTCAATATAGGTTCTATGACTGTATATAATTCATCAATAATGCTGAGTGCAGAGTCCACATTATTGATTTGGCGTAAATATCCGAGTTTTGCGTCCTTTGCAAGTGTAACGCTGCCGCCATCGGCACTCTCTTCTCCGGTAAGTATCTTCAAAAGTGTGGTTTTTCCCGCACCGTTTACACCTACAATGGCAACCTTTTCATGTTCGTTGACAAGAAAGGTTGCATCCCTTATTATCTCATTACTTCCAAATGATTTTGATATATTAGTGGCATTTAAAATCAAACAATTTGCCTCCTTACTATATAATACACATAAGTATATCCTATACATACAATTGAATGCAAGGGTAAAGAATAGCGTTATTATCTGTATTGACAATTATATTGAGAAATAATATACTAATTGTAGAATTCTTAACAAAGAAAGAGATATGCACTATATGTGTATTTTAGATGGAGACATAATGGAAGAAAGAAAAATATCAAGAGCGGTTATTTCAAGACTGCCAAGATACTACAGATACCTGGGAGAACTTTCAGAAGAAGGAGTTGAAAGAATCTCTTCAAAAGAGCTTAGTGAGAGAATGAAGGTAACCGCTTCTCAGATAAGGCAGGACCTTAATAATTTCGGAGGATTCGGACAGCAAGGATACGGATACAATGTAAGGTATCTATACAATGAGATAGCAAAGATATTGGGTATTGACCGTCAGCATAATATTATTATAATCGGTGCCGGACACCTCGGACAGGCCATTGCAAATTATGCAAACTTTGAGAGAAGAGGCTTTTTGATTCAGGCAATGTTTGATGTGGATCCGAATCTTTTCGGAAAGACTGTAAGAGGTGCAAGAGTATATTCACTTGACAGTCTTGAGAAGTTTATTTCGGAAAATGATATTCAGATTGCGGCGCTTACCATACCGAAGGCAAGAGCCATGGAAGTTGCAGACAGACTTATAAAATCAGGAATAAAGGCGATTTGGAACTTTGCACACACGGATCTTACAGTTCCGGGCGATGTAATAGTTGAAAATGTACATCTGTCGGAGTCTTTGATGAGACTGTCATACAGAGTCAGCAATATGGATGCGATACCTTTTGAAGGAAAGTATGATTAGAGGTATCGGAACCGACATAGTAGAAACAGACAGAATATCAAGAGCAATAAAAAAAGATTATTTTTTGAAAAGGGCTTTTAGTGACAGTGAGATTGCTATGGCTAAGGAAAGAAATACTGATATTTTTCTGGCAGGCAATTTTGCTGTAAAAGAGGCTTTTGTCAAAGCATTGGGAATAGGTTTTAGAGGTATCGGGCTGAAGGATTTGGAAGTTCTTAGAGATAAATACGGCAAACCCTTTATAAGGATTTGCAACCATGAAAATATTCATCTTATGGATATCAATGAGAAAAATATTTATGTATCTATAAGCAATACAAATTCATTAGCCGTTGCAATGGTGGTAATAGAAGTTGATTGATATGTGGAGATAGATATGAGGATACTTGATGAGACTGCATTAAAATATATACCTGACAGAATAGAAGATGCAAATAAAGGCAGTTACGGACATGTACTTGTGATTGCAGGGAGCAACGGCATGAGCGGTGCCGCTTTTCTCAGTTCTATGGCGGCTTATCGTTCAGGTGCCGGACTTGTAAGGATACTTACAGTAAGCAAAAACAGAACGATTTTACAGACACTGCTGCCTGAAGCTATAATTACAACCTATGATGAGAGAGAGGCGTTTGAAAGTAAAGACTGCTTATTAAGTAAGATAAAGCAATGTCTTGACTGGGCAAGTGTTGTAGTGCTGGGTCCGGGACTTTCCACAGAGTACTACGCCAAAATTATTGTGGAATATGTTTTGTCCGAGTGCTATGTACCGATGATAATCGATGCCGATGCACTCAATATAATTGCGTCTGACAATTCACTGACTAAGTACTATACAGACAATATTATTATCACACCTCATATCGGAGAGATGTCAAGGCTTATCAATGTATCTATAGAGGATATACTTGCAGATACACAAAAGTATGCAAAGGAATATGCAAATAAATATGGTATCACAGTGGTATTAAAATCACATAGAAGTGTGATTGCCGCCAAAGAAGATACTTTTATCAATGAATCCGGTACTCCTGCTATGGCAAAGGCAGGAAGCGGAGATGTACTTTGCGGTATAATAGCGGGAATGTTCTGCCTCGGAATAGAAGATGATTTGGCTGTGGCACTTGGAGTTTACATACACGGACTGGCAGGGAATCTGGCAGGACAAAAGCAGGGAGAGCACAGTATTATTGCAAGAGATATACTGGACAATATAGGAGAAGTGCTGAATAGAAGGAAGAGAAATGGACTCATATAAACGAGCTTATGCAAAAGTAGATTTGGATGCTATAAAACATAATTTGACAGTGACAAAAAATGCATTGAAAAAGGATATGAAGTTGGCTGCAATCGTAAAGGCGGACGGCTACGGGCACGGAAGTGTTCCGGTGTCACTGTATATAGAAGATATTGTGGATTTTTTTTGTGTGGCTACACTTGAAGAGGGAATCAACTTAAGGTATCACGGGATTACAAAGCCTATTTTGATACTTGCCTGTATTCCAAGAGAGAGCTACAAGGAATCAATAGTTTTTGATATAAGAGAATCTGTATTTACAATTGATCAGGCTAAAAAGATAAATGAAGAAGCAAAGCAGATGGGTAAGAAGATGGCTGTTCATATAGCGATAGACACCGGAATGAACAGAATCGGCTTTAAGCCTACAAAGGAAAGTGCGGATATCATAAAAGAAATAAACGACATGGAAAATATTGAGGTGGAAGGTATTTTCACACATTTTCACAGTGCGGATGACAGTGACTTGACTTCCGCACACCACCAAAAGCAGCTTTTTAGTGACTTTTTGGAAGTGTTACACAGTATGGGAGTTAATCCTAAGATTGCACATGCCTCCAATTCAGCCGGTATTGTAAACGGTATCGGAACGGATCTTGATATGGTTAGGTGCGGGATCACGATGTACGGTATAGCGCCTTCAAGTGATGTGGATTTGAAAGACTTTGATTACAGGCCTGCTTTAAGTATTTATTCAACAATTACATATATAAAGCAGATAGGTGTAGGAGAATGTGTTAGTTACGGTGCCACATTCACAGCAAAAAAGGATATGAAGGTAGCAACGATATCATTCGGATATGCAGACGGATATCCGAGAGATTTAAGCAACAAAGGATATGTGCTGATTCACGGCATTAAATGTAATATACTTGGCAGAATCTGTATGGATCAGACAATAGTGGATGTCAGCGATGTTAAAGATGCAAAGATAGGAGATAGAGTGGTTATTTTGGGAAAGAGCGAAAACAGAGTTATTACCGTGGATGAACTGACCAAGAATTCCAATACCTTTTCCTATGAGTTTATCTGCGGTATCAATAAAAGAGTACCTAGGCTTTACTATTGCAAAGATGAATATATAGGGAAAAAGGACTATATAAGAGACTTGTATACTGTGATATAGTGTACTTAAATTTTAATATTGGATAAGTAGGAGATTTTCATGGACGATGCTCATTCGGCATTATTGATTATTAGTATTGTAATTGTATTGTTTGTCAATTTTTCAATTCACTCATTCAATTCCGCATTGCGTGAATTGGATAATTCGGATATAGAAGAAGAGGGTAAAGAGGGAAAGAAAGAGGACAGGTTAAGGAAATTCTTAGAAAAAAAGGATAAGGTGCTTTACTGTACACATATAGTAAATATACTTTCCGTAAGTTTCCTCGGATGGTATTTTGTCAGGACATTTGGAAGTATTATAAAGAATAAACTGCCGAATACTTTACCTGTATCATTTTCAAGCGGTCTTTCGATTTTTATCGTTGTTGTGGTCTTTTGTATTCTCTTTGTTATTTTCGGAATATCATTGCCAAACAAGCTTGCAAGAAAAGAACCGAAAAAAAGTGTATATACATTTATGAGTATATCTGCCGTACTGATGTTTTTATTGTCACCGATTATATGTATAATTGACGGAGTTTCATATATTATATTAAAGCTTTTCGGAGTGGATATAAAGGCACAGGCGGAGACAGTAAGTGAAGAAGATATAGTAAGTATGTTAAATGAGGGTCATGAACAGGGTATCTTTGAAGGATCCGAGGCCGAGATGATTACAAATATCTTTGAGCTTAACGATAAGCAGGCCAGAGATGTAATGACACACAGAAAAAGTGTTGTATTTATAGACGGTGAAGATACTTTGCAAGAGGTTATCGACTTCATGCTGACTACAGGTAATAACACAAGATATCCTGTATACGATGAAAACATTGACAATATAATGGGTATTCTTAATATGAAGGATGCCATAATATGTGAGAATACTACCAACTATCAAAATACGGCCATCAAAGATATTCCGAATATACTCAGAAAGACTGTATTTGTTCCTGAGAATAAAAATCTGAATACATTGTTTAAAGAGATGCAGTCACATAAAAATCACATGGTAGTGGTAGTGGATGAGTACGGTCAGACATCAGGAATTGTCACAATGGAGGACATACTTGAGGAGATTGTAGGAAATATCTTGGATGAGTACGATGTTGATGAAGAGCTTATAAAAAAGCTTGCAGACGGTTCATATATAATAAAGGGAATGACACCTCTATCTGATATTGAAGATATTCTTGGTATAAAATTTGATGAAGAGGAGTTGGAGAATTTTGATACTATAAACGGTATTATGATATCAAGACTTGACAGAATACCTGAAGATAATGAGAAGTTTGATATTATAATGCACGGTTATGAGTTCAAGGCACTGAAGGTGTCAAACAGGACGATTAACACCATTAAAGTAACAAAATTAAAAGAGGATGAGGAGCTTAAAGAAGAATAGCGGATTGCCCGGTCCGCTTAGCATGTTTGAAGACAGGGAGTATATAGGCAGAGTTTTGTCTATCGCACTGCCTGTATCACTTCAAATGTTATTAAAGATGATTGTCAATTTTATTGACACTGTAATGATAGGCAAATTGGGGGAGAGCGCCATTGCAGGTGTAGGTTTGGCAAACAAATACTTCTTTGTATTTGTATTGCTGGTATTCGGCGTTGAAAGCGGTAGCGGAGTATTGGCTTCACAGTACATGGGAAACAATGATATAAAAAATATCAGAAAAGTACTTGGACTTGGGCTTTTGCTTTCACTAACCGGAGGAATAATTTTTGCAACAACGGCTTTTATTATGCCGGACAGGTTGATGAGAATTTTTACAAATTCACAAGATGCCATAACAATAGGTGCCGCATATCTTGGAGTTGTATGTATTTCATATCCGTTTACGGCGGCGACAGACATCTATGTTGCAATAATGAGAGCGGTGGGAGAGGTTAAGGTACCTGTTATATCAAGTATATTTGCCATTGTAGTTAATATTATTCTAAACTATATACTGATATTCGGAAAGTTTACGTTTCCGGCACTTGGTGTGGTAGGTGCGGCGATTGCAACTGTAGTGGCCAGAATATTTGAATTTTTATTGACTGTTATACTTATAAAGCTGAAAAATTCGCCGCTTATCTGTTCTATAAAGAATTTGAATCCTTTCTCAAAGGATTTGATAAATCAGTTTTTTGTAACCGCATTCCCCGTAATAATCAATGAGTCGCTGTGGGGGCTTGGTACTACACTTTATTCTGTAGTATACGGTAGAATGGGAGATGCGGCTATAGCTGCAATAACCATTTCTACAGCCTTACAGGATTTATTGGTGGTTTCATTCCAAGGAATTGCACTTGCCGCCGTGGTAATACTCGGAAACGAGATGGGAGCCGACAATCTGAAAAAGGCGAAGGTATACGGTTCATATACCTGGTTGCTTACAATCATAGTCAGTATATCTGTTTCAATACTTATAGTTTTACTAAGAGTGCCTTTTGTAAGACTCTACAATGTGTCTGATAATTTGATGATTGATATAAAGCTTTGCTTACTGGTATTTGCCATATTCTTACCGTTTAAGGCGGTGGCTACAGTGAATTTAGTAGGTATATTAAGAAGCGGTGGAGATACACTTTTTTGTCTGTTTATGGACTTGTCAGGGGTTTGGCTTATCGGAGTACCTATGGCTTTTATAGGAGGGCTGTACTTTAAACTCCCTATATATATAGTATATGGGATGGTGCTTTCTGCAGAAATTTATAAGACAGTACTGGGGTATATAAGGTATAAACAGGGAAAGTGGTTGAAAAACTTGGCTATAGAATTGACAGCAAAATAATTTAAGTATAAAATAGTTTTTTGGATTAGTATATAAAGGAGAAAATATGTCAGGACATTCAAAATTTGCAAATATTAAACATAAAAAAGAGAAAAATGATGCCGCTAAGGGCAAAATTTTTACTGTAATCGGAAGAGAGATTGCAGTTGCGGTAAAAGAGGGCGGACCGGATCCGAACAATAACTCAAGACTTAGAGATGTTATTGCAAAGGCAAAGGCAAACAATGTACCAAATGATACAATTGAAAGAGGTATCAAGAAAGCGGCAGGAGATGTCAATTCTGTAAACTATGAGCAGAACACCTATGAGGGTTACGGCCCGAACGGAGTTGCAATCATTGTAGAAACTTTAACAGACAATAAGAACAGAACTGCGGCAAATGTAAGAGCGGCTTTTACAAAGGGTGGCGGAAATATAGGAACACCGGGATGTGTGTCTTTCATGTTTGACAAGAAGGGTCAGATAATCATAGATAAGGAAGAATGTGATATGGACTCGGATGAACTTATGATGACTGCACTTGACCTCGGTGCCGAGGATTTCAATGAGGTAGAAGACAGCTATGAGATTTTAACAGATCCTGATAATTTCTCAGCTGTAAGAGAAGGACTGGAAAAACTGGGTATTCCGATGGCTGATGCAGAGGTTACGATGATTCCTCAAAACTGGGTAACATTGTCAGATGAAGAAGATATCAAGAAGATGAACCGTATTCTTGACCTTTTGGATGTTGAGGATGATGTACAGAATGTATATCATAGCTGGGATGAGTAATATGACATTGCCAAAGGATCCTGTGATGTTATTATCACTTATAAATACCAAGCTTAGAGACTATAATTCTTCGTTGGATGATTTTTGTAAAGAAAATGATTTGAATGAGGATGAGATAAAGAAAAAGCTTGAGATGATTGATTATCACTATGATGAATTCAAAAACAAATTCGTATGAGAAGTATTGTTAAAAAAGATAGTATATTTATTATTGGTATACTTATACTTAATTTGGTAATGTTTATTATAAGTTGTATAGTATTTTATTGGTCCGGATATATTCGTGATCAATATAATATAATGAACGATGGAGAATACTTTGAGACTTTTTATTTAATTTGTATTGTTATAATTGAGATATTTGTATTCTCTTTAATATATTTTTTAAGACAATATAAATTGGGAATATATAAAGTATTTTATCTATTGTATATAGTTTTACTTATATTGTTTGTATCTAAAACTATAAATTGTATTATATACCATAACAATTATAGTAAAGAAGAGTATAGTAAATCACATAAGGTTTCATTACAAAATTTAAATTATATAATTGAAGATACATATAAGCGTTTTTAATACGAGTATAATGAGGTTGCCGGGAAAATACATTTCCCGGCAACTATATATTTGGTAAATATGTTATGGTAAATTATTCGCAAAACTCAAGTTTAACGCATAGTTATATAATTTAAATATAGGGAGCTATTATTATAATAACTCCCCAATATTGCGTTTATACAAATATAAATATGTTTATAGCTTATTTAATCCATGCACCGTTTGCATCCACTCTGTATCCGTCAGGTGTTGTAGTGTTTACATACAACGCACAACTTGAGTCAAAGCAATACCACTTTCCGTTTATCTGTAACCACTGACTGACTGCGCTATATCCACCTGCCTGTGTATAATACCACTTATTACCTAAGTAAAGCCATTCATTCTCGGATATATATCCTCCCGCCTTTGCATAGAACCATGAATTGTTTACTTTTAACCAGTTGTTCTCAATCAAACTGCCGTCTGCACTAAGATAAAACCAATGTCCGTTATCTTTCACCCAATCATTTCGTACAGGTAAAGTTGAGCCGTTTCTGAAATAATTCCAACTTCCGTTACTTAATTTAAACCAAGTTCCGCCGGAGGATTGACTTGTATTATTGTATGTATTAATAAATCCCCAGTTGAATGTGGTTTTTGACTTGCCTGAGCCGCCGCCTGATGAGCTACCGCCTCCACCACCGGATTTGCCTGACTTACCGGAACCGCCTGTATGTACACTTGTATTACCGTCTTTTTCGACTATAAGACCTTTTTTGCCGAAACTCTTATTTCCATATAAGCTGAAGAAATCTACAGTATATTCTATAGGATCATATGCATTTCCGTGATTATCCTTAAGTCCTTCAACTTTGACCAGATATCTGTCACCTGCATTACATTTTATCTTTGCGTCAAAAATAACAGCCTGATGTAATGAGCCGTAGCCACCTGTATTTATATTAAAGAATTCGCCTGTAGTACTCTTATCGCTCTTATCAAAATAATATGACTTGTTTGTTTTTAAATTTGTAAGAGTAACCTTTACATCATTTTCATTTGCACTGAAGTAGTCGGAGTTCAATGAGATAGACCAAGGGCCGTACATATATTCTGCAGGCATCTTACTTGCAGGCCATGTCAAAAAGTCCACGTCACTACCGCTGCTACTTGAACTGCCGAAGAACGCGTTCCACAAGCCTGTACCTGTATAGATGCAATACATGGATGTATATTCATTGTTGCGTCCGGGACCTACGGAAATACCGAATGATGTCTTTTCAAGTCCCGGAGAAATTGCCCACCTTCTATGTCCTACTCTATCTATATTAGAAGGGTCTCCGTCTCCCATCCAGCCATAGAGTATGGCTTCCGAAATTGTATCATAACCTGCACCCAGGTTTGAATGCTTTGCACCGTAGGCACCATTGGTGTATAACTCGTCGGATACACCGGCTTTTCTTTCCGGATTATGTGTGATACCGCCTATTCCGATCATAAGTGTTGATGAGGCCTGTGCATACTTTTCGGTATCGTAGTCATAGCTTGCTTCATTAAGTCCGGCAACATACCTCATGACATTTAAAGTGTTGAGAGCGTTTTGTCTTGAAGCGTCACTCAACTCTCCTGCTATATTGTTCTTGTAGTCAGGTGTAATCTTCCAAGTATCAGGTTTTGTAACATCGAAAGGATGACTGCTTAGGTAAGCTTTTATATCTTCCTCACTTCTTTGTGTAGCTATCTTTGCATTAGACGGCGTTCCGGCTACGGTAAACGGATATGCTGCAACATCCATGCTGTAAAGCCCGACAACGGCAAGGCTGATTGCAGCCAGCGACAGTAGTTTTTTGACCATATATACCTCCACGCAGATACTTAAATATAAGATTTAAATATCCTTAATATTTTATAAATATTATATTACAGATACAAAAGTCTTTCAATAATTGTATGCTATTATCACATTTATCGTTACATTGTACAATAAAAGCTTCAAAATATGTAACATATGATAATTTTTTAAAGCTAAAAAACTGTTACCCGATAACTTAGTTCATCAGGTAACAGTTTTTATTATACCATTTGCAATAATACAGCATTTATAATTGCGGCACAGACATTGCTTCCGCCCTTATTGCCGTCACAAATGATTGCAGGTATATTGCTCTGTTTTATAAGTTCCTTGGCTTCGATAACATTTACAAAGCCTACAGGTGCCGCAATAATAAAATCAGGTGTATATTTGTCCAAAAGCTCATGGATTCTTATCAGTGCCGTAGGTGCATTGCCTACCGCAAACACTATAGGGATCTTTTTGCCTTTGTTTAAAGCCTGTTTTTCATCACGAATTTGATAAGCCAGATCAATAGAGGCCGTCGCTCTTGTGGTGTTGTTTTTCTTGGCATATTCAACCGTATCAGGCTCCGCAATAAGACAATGCGGAGTTATAGAAAACTTGCCTGTCAGTATCCTTTTATTGATACCGCTTAGTGCCATATTTGTATCTGTAAAAATCATTGCATATGATTGTATACAATGTTTTAAGGTTTCAATTGCATTGTTTTGAAAAATAACATTATACTGATAGTCAAAGTCGGCTGTGGTATGTATAGTTCTTTTTACAACCAAAAGCTCATCATCGGTATAAAACTTCAGTCTTTCCTTATCCATCTGTGATGTAAGTATTTCAAAACTCTTTTTCTCTATATCCTCAGGTTTTATCTGTAGCATAAATTGCCTTTCTATTTTTCGATATTTAAAATATTCATTATTCTCTCTATATCCAAAGACTCTTCCATTAGATTTGCCAAAAGCTCATACTGTGAGTCCTTATAGCTTTCAAAATCGGTTATATTATCATTAAGACCGATTTTCTTACCTGTCTTTTTGATAAGTCCGCTTATCAGACAATCTACAAACTTATCATTTTCAAATATACCGTGTATATATGTGCCAAGTATATTCCTATTTACAAAACCTCCGTTTTCACTTATATCGGATGTTGTAAAATACTTTTCATTTGCATCTATGGTGCTTCCCATATGTATCTCATAACCTGTTATGGCAGTGTCGCTAAGATTATCAATAAAATCCGGCAAATTCATTATCTTTGTTTTAGTCTGTCTTGTAGTCTTTTGTTTGGCAAATACGGTACTGAAGTTTAGGAGTTCAAGGCCTGTTTCAGAGCCGCCCTCTTCCACTCCTGCTTCGTCGGTTAAGTTGTTTCCAAGCATTTGAAAACCGCCACATATACCGATAAGATTTTTATTTATCAGATTGACTTGATTAAAGCCTTTATCTTTCAGCCATCTAAGGTCATATAGCGTATTCTTTGAGCCGGGTAATATTACAAGGTCTGCATCTTTCATCTCATTTGGAGAGGTGATATACTTCAGTACAATCTCAGACCTTCGCTCAAGCGGATTGAAATCTGTAAAGTTTGAAATATGTGGCAGTCTGATTACCGCAATATTTATCTTATCATTTGAAAATTCGGTATTTGCAGTATCAAGTCTTGTAGATAAGCTGTCCTCATCGTCTATATCAATCTTTGTCATAGGTATAACGCCCACTACAGGTATTTTGACATCTATTTTGGCAAAATGTTCTTTGAGCATATCAAAGCCCGGAGTGAGCAAGGTTTTATCACCTCTGAACTTATTTATCACAATACCTTTTATCCTTTTTTGACTATCACTGTCCAAAAGAGCTACAGTACCGAAAACCGATGCAAATACTCCGCCTCTGTCAATATCCGCCACAAGAAGTACAGGTGCATCCACAAGCTTTGCCAGTCCCATATTTACTATATCATTTTCATTTAAGTTTATTTCCGCAGGTGAACCGGCGCCCTCTATAACAATGATGTCGTATTTACTGTCAAGCTTTTTATAAGCATCAAGTACATAAGGAATAAAGCTCTTTTTATTTGTGTAATAATCGCTTGCACTCATATTTGCATAGACTTTACCGTTTAATATTACCTGACTTCCTGTATTTGATGTGGGCTTTAAAAGTATCGGATTCATACAGGCGTCAGGCGCTATCTTAGCCGCCTCGGCCTGCATAACCTGAGCTCTTCCCATCTCCAAACCGTCTTCAGTTATAAAGGAGTTTAGAGCCATATTCTGTGATTTGAAAGGTGCCACCTTAAATCCCATTCTTTTAAACATTCTGCAAAGTCCGGCAACCAAAAAGCTCTTACCTGAGTTTGACATGGTTCCCTGAACCATTATAACCTTTGCCATAAACTACCCCCTAAGTATCTTATGTATTGTATCAACAAGTATTTTATTTTCAGCCTCTGTTTTGACTGCCGTTCTGAAGTAGGTATCGTCAAGTCCTATAAAATCCGAGCAGTCTCTGACAATTATTCCATATGTTAAAAGCTCTTTGGACAAATTCTTCTTATACTTGCAAAGTAAAAAGTTTGCTTCGGAGTTAAAAGTAACTATACCTAAATCCTCCAATTTATCTGCCAAAACAGTCTTCTCTTTTTGAATAGATTCGACGATGTGGTCCATATTTTGTGTCAGTGAGTACTTGGCGGCTTCAAGCGCAAGTGTATTTATTTCCCATGAAGGTGTTAGCTTTTTAAGCTTTTTCATTATCATATCATTATGTATGAGCAAGTATCCGAAGCGAAGTCCCGGGAAAGCATACAGCTTTGTAAGAGATCTTAGTATCGCTATATTCTCAAATGTACTCAGTTTATTACATATTGAGTGATCTTCACCGTTTTCTACAAACTCTAAAAAGCACTCATCAAGCAGAACAAAAATATTTTTTTGCTTACAATATATGATTATTTTATGTAATAATTCATCTTCAATAATAAATCCTGTCGGATTATTCGGATTTGTAAGTACAAGTATATCAATATTTTCAGATAATATATCAAATATATCTTCATCTATATGAAGATTCGGCATATTGTAGTAGATCAAATTAGCATCTATTGATTCGGCAGCCAGCCTGTATGATTCAAAGCTTGGCACCGGTATACATATATTTATCCCTTTTTTAAATGTTTGAAACAATCTGAATATAATACTGTTTGCACCGTTTCCAAGATAAATATCACCTGTATTCACATTATGTTTTTTACTTATTATGTCATTTATCTCACTATAATCTCCGTTCGGATAATGTACCAAAGTTAAGATGGAACCTGTCAGAATTTTTTTTAAGTTACTGTCAAGTCCGTAAGGATTGATGCTTGCGGAAAAGTCGATAAATCTTTTTCCCGTCTTGGCATATTCTAAGAATCTACCTCCGTGCATCTTTAGCCTCTCTGAACTCATGAGAAAAATGTTTGTCATAGAGCTTACTGAGTTCAAACTCATCTGCAAGGAATCTGCCTACATATACAAGTGCCGTCTTATTTATATCGGCTTCTTTTACCTTATCTGCAATACATTCAAGAGTTGACACTATTATCTTTTGATCGGGCCAGCTTGCCTTATATACTACGGCAGCCGGAGTATCCTTAGGATATGAAGTCATAAGCTTTTTTGCAAGTTCATCAATACTTGCTATACTTAGAAAAATCGCCATACTTGCCTGTATCTTTGCAAGGTTTTCAATACTTTCAGCTTCGGGAACAGGTGTTCTGCCTGCCATTCTTGTAAGAATAAGAGTCTGTGTAACTCCCGGCAGAGTAAATTCTTTTTTCATTGCGGCAGCACCTGCAAAAACGGAGCTTACCCCGGGAATTACCTCATATTCTATACCGGACTTATCAAGAGCAACCATCTGTTCTCTGATAGCGCCGTACATAGACGGATCACCTGTATGAACTCTGGCAACACTCAAACCCTTGGCGGTTGAATCAAATATAATATCAAGCACCTCGTCAAGACTTAGAGAAGCGGAGTTTATAAGCTTTGCGTCTTCTTTAATATCTGTAAATAATTCTTTGTTTACAAGAGAACCTGTATAAATAATAACATCTGAACTGTCAATAATTCTTTTGCCCTTGACAGTCAAAAGTTCAGGATCTCCCGAGCCTGCACCTATGAAATAAAGCATATTATGCCTCCAATTATTAAATTTATTATAAGCAATACCGTGTAAGCAAAATACATAATATTGTTTACTTCTATTATATCATCAGCCTTTACGGCCGTATTACCGTCTCCGATACTTTTCTTTTTGACAAGCTTGGCGAAATAATAGGCGTCACCAAGCAGCTTGGTATCAAAAAAGCCTGCAATAATACTCTCTGTCTGCCCTGCATTCGGACTGGAATGTACATATCTGTATTTAATAAAGGCCTGTAAAGAGTTTGTAAATGTTATAAAACTGCCTTTAACCAAAGATAATATAAATATCACAAAAAGTAATATAATGGCGGAAACTCTGGCAGGTAAGAAATTGACTATGTCGTCAAGCTTGGCAGCCGCCTTACCGATATAAAAATATTTTTCATCCTTGTAGCCTATCATGGAATCCATAGTATTTACAGTCTTATATATTATAGGAAGTACCAAGATAAGCCATATAAGTTCGGTGTTAAACGCAGCTATTATGCTTCCGAGTGTAGCATAAAACCATGGCGCAACAATACCGTCGGACATATTTTCGGCAACAGTTTCTATAACCGCCTTTATGATATGTTCATAGTCAAGTTTGTCGGTGTCCCTGCCCACTATCATGGAGAGTGCTTTTCTTGATTTTTCTATATCATTACTCTTTATAGCATGGTACACCTTCATACTCTCAAATCTAAGTGAAGCCTTTGCAAATATTTGAAAGAACAGAAAGCTTTCCAATAAAAAGGCAAGCAAAGTATTCACCTTATATAAGAAAGTATCTATAAGATATGCCGCCCCACCCCAAATAAGGATGTTAAAAAAAACGATAAGAAAGCCTGAAAAAAGCAGTCCTGTATTCGACTTGAAAACTTTTCTGAAAAGCTTTTCAAAAGCTGAAATTGTATTACCTATAAATCTTACCATATGTGGAAAATTTTCAAAATCTCTGATAAAAAAATCCAATATAAATCCACATAAAAAAGCAAAAAAATGAATCATTTTACTCTAAGGTGCCAATGCAAGTACCAAAACAACTACAAGCTCTGCCAGTTGCAAAAAATAGCCTGCAAGGTCACCTGTAATACCCCCAAACTCCTCAAAAGATTTTACCCTGTAAAATAAAAAGACCAAAAATGTAGCTATCGCACAAAGCAGACCGTAGTTTACACTTACCGCTATCATAGCCACACTTCCGAATCCGATAAATAAAAGCAATACTATTCTGTTGATGTAAATAAGGCTCTTATCGGCAAATTCAAAAGCCAGACCGTTGCCTCTTGCATTTTTAAATACTGTTAAAGCCAGTGCGCTGTAAGCCCTTATAAGCATATATGCAACAGCAAGTATACATATCTTTGTAAAACTCTTTATGGACAACATACCTGCAAAGTATAAAATTATATATACAAGTCCACCGATTATAGCAAAGGCGCCTGAATTGGAGTCCTTCAGTATACTAAGTTTCTTCTCTCTTGTCTGATTTGAGCCGAGTGCGTCCATAGTATCAAGGAACCCGTCCATATGTATGCCGCCTGTATACAATATCGGAAAGCTTGTAAGTATCGCAGCCACCAAAAATTCGTTTACCTTCAATTTGCTAAAAAATATAGAAAATAAAACCAAAAAAATCCCTTCCACAATACCTACAACCGGTAAGAATAAAAGGCAATATTTCATATTTTCTTTTTTCCACTCAAAACTCCTGACCGGAAGTTTTGAGTACATGGCAAAGGTTATTGCCATCGACTTTATTACATTTATCATCTTTACTTTCTGTCATAGGGCAGTCCGTAAATCACCTCGACCACTCTATCTGCAATATCAATTATTTTTTGATGTAAAGAGAAAAGACAGTCTATAAACATATCCAATTCTTTACTTTGGTTTCTTTTTGTAGAGAAAATATCATTTCCCACAATAAAAAGAGAATTACATCTCTTTTCAAGTTCAATTATATCAGAAAAAATTGCTTCTGTAATCTCTTTGGAGCCTGATTTCATACCGTTTTTATCAAAAATATTGTTGGAAAGCAGATTGGTCAAATCTTCAAGCAAAATATTGTCAGCACAGCTTATATTAACATTACTTAAATACTTGGGCTCTTCAACGGTGAAAAAGTTTTTATCTGCTCTTTGCTTAAGGTGCTTTTGTATCCTTTGTTTTGCATAACTTCCCATATTTTCCATTGTTGCAAGATAAATTTTATTTTCAAAACTTTTTGAAATCAACTCTTCGGCATACTCCGACTTTCCGCTTGATACACCGCCGTAAATATATACTATCATACAAATCTTTTATACTCTTCTATCTTAATATCCGAAAAACTTGCATTTTTCGTGTAAATCTCCAATACCATGTCAAGGAGCGGAAAAAGCATGGCACATCCGCTGCCCTCGCCAAGTGCCAATGAAGCATCTATAACAGGCCTTAAGCCTAAAATATCGAAGATAATGCTTGCCACAGGTTCACGACTCAGATGTGAGGCAACCATATACTCCTTACAGAGCGGATTGATAAAATACGCAAACAAAGCTGCGACCTCCGAGATTACACCGTCTATAACTATCGGCAATTTATATATACTTCCGCCGATAAAGATACCTGTAAGTGTTGCAATATCAAGTCCGCCTAAGGAAGAAAGTAAATCAAGTACAGCCAATACTCTTACACTTTTATTCTCGGACTTTATACTTTCTAAAAAAAGCTTATCTCTAAAACCGTACTTTTCTATACACTCTTTTATAATATCTATCTTTTTCTTTAATTTGATATCGTCAAGTCCTGCACCGCGACCTGTTACATCCTCAACAGGCAAATTAAGTATGGCGGCGGAAAGTGCGGATGATGTGGTGGTATTTCCTATTCCCATCTCACCCGTACCGATAATTTTAGTCTTATTGTCTTTCAGTTCACTTACTGTGCTTATACCTGTAAGGAGTGCTCTAAGTGTGATATCAAGCGGCATTGCTTTTTCTTTTATAAAGTTGTTTGTGCCGTGCATCAGTTTGTGATTGATTACACCAAGTGAATATATCTCAGTATCAAGGCTGTCAATTCCCATATCAAAGACCGTCATTTTGGAGCCTGCAGCTTTTGACAGCACTGCAATACTTGAAGTTCCAAGTGCCATACTCTTTGCAACTGCTAAGGTAACATCCTTGTCCGACTGTGATATGCCTTCTTTTACAATTCCGTTGTCCGCACACATTACTGTGATACATTTAATTGAAATATCAGGGATTTCACTTTCATATATCGCAGAGAGTTTTTGGAAGATTTTTTCAAACTCACCCAGACTGTCAAGCGGTTTTGCAATGCTGTCCCAGTGCTTTTTTGCCAGCTGTCTGTGACTTTGTGATGTAGGAGTTACTAAAGCTGTGAGATTTTCAAATTCAAGTAATAAATCACTTTGTATCATTGTCAAATCAGGTAGTTTATACATCTTTTTTCCTTTCTAAAAAAATTTAAGAAAGTTAGCCCATATAATACTCGTCTATTTCACCATTAAAATTACAACAAGCATAAAACATTTTATCAACAAAAAATAATTTTTCATGCATAGCTATTGTAAAATTAGAATTTTCTTCTACCTCACTATAATCAATTACTATTTCCATATCTTCATTATCAAGCAACTTTTTAAATGCTTCTTTTGTTAAAAAATTATTCTTCATAATTTCTTCTGTATCTTCTTTTCCAATAATTTTAAGCAATTTTTTCTCCACTTCATCAATACTATTTGTTTCATAGTAAATTTCGGCATATTCAGGCTTTATCCATTTTTCCTCATTAAACCAGTCAACAAATTCATCAGCAAACAAATTTTTACACTTTGTATCCCAGTATTCTTTCTTTTCTAAAATTTTTTCAACCATTTCTTCGACTTTTATTTCATCAATTTTCTCTTCATCAATGTCATCTTCACCATTACAGTACAATTTCATTTCTATTTCATGATTTATCCACATCACTTTACGAATATGCTCTCCATCTATGACTTCCCAATTTTTCATTTTTACTCCTTTTTTAACTACTTATGACTTTCCTCATACTTCCTAATCTCATCTTCATGCTGTAAAGTCAATCCAATTGAATCCAGTCCCTTAAGTAGTCTTTGTTTCCAGCTTTCTTCCAGCTCAAAAACATATTCTTTCCCATTCGCAATCAATTTGTTATTTTCCAAGTCAACTGTAACTTTCGCATCTCCAGGCAATTTTGATAATTCGATTCTATCTGCTTCTGGCAATGTAATTGGCAAATGTCCGTTATTTAACCAATTCATGTAAAAAATTCCCGAATATCCTCCCGCCACGATTACATGAATTCCATAATCTTGCAATGCCCAAGCAGCGTGTTCTCTACTCGATCCGCAACCAAAATTTTCTCCAGTAATTAAAATTGTTCCATTTTTGTATTCTGGCTTATTCAAATTAAAATCCATATTATCAGATCCATCTTCGTTATATCTCCACTCATCGAAAACATGTTTTCCAAATCCTGTTTTTTCAATACTTTTCAAGTATTGTTTTGGAATTAATTGATCTGTATCTATGTTGTTATTCATTATTGGAACAATTGTTCCTTCATATTTTGTAAATGGTTTCATATTTTTCTCCTTTATTTTTATAGTTATTTCTAAAACTCTAAAAACTACAATAAATACTGTATTTTTTATGTTTAATTTTCTTGTTTTTCTCAACTTTCTGACAAGGGGTCTTGACCCCTTGTAGTTTATAGTTTTAGGTTTTTCAATTATACATTTCAGTTTAATTTATAATCCAAGTTATGTTGTTTTACTATAAACTTTTGTAAAATCCGTTGCATCATAAGTCAATGTCAACACTGTCATTTTAAAAATTTCTAAATCATAGAAATTTGTCATTATACATAATAATAATAAAAAATAATATTTTACTAAAATTTATCAATTTTATTTTCATAATAGACCTGTTCGGTAACTTAAGTTTTTTTATTTCACAAGGGGTCAAGACCACTTGCCTCAGAACATTTGTTTTATGAAATCTTAAATATGTATAGTTTTCAAACATGTCTAATATATCGTTTCCTTTATACTAAAATTCCTATTTCACTTCATCCAATTCTCTAACATCCACAAATTTTCCATAAATTGCCGCTGCTGCTGCCATTGCTGGACTTACTAAGTGAGTTCTTGCTCCTTTTCCTTGTCTTCCTTCAAAGTTTCTGTTTGAAGTTGACGCACAGTGTTCTCCGCTTGGGATTAAGTCTGGGTTCATTCCTAAGCAAGTTGAGCATCCTGCTTCTCTCCACTCAAATCCTGCGTCTTTGAATATTTGTGCGATTCCGTTTTCTTCGGCTGCTTTTTTAACAAGTTGCGATCCTGGAACGACTACTGCTGTAATGTTTGGAGCAACTTTTTTCCCTTTTACAATTTTTGCTGCAATTTCTAAGTCTGCTAATCTTCCATTTGTGCAAGATCCGATAAATACATGTTTTAATGGAATGTCGTAAGGTGATCCTCCTGGTGTAAGTCCCATGTAGTTGTATGCTCTTTCATAGTTTACATCTTTAATTTCAGGGAATTTTTCACTTATTCCAATTCCCATTTCAGGGTTTGTTCCCCAAGTTACTTGCGGTTCAAGGTTTGAAACCTCAACTTTTATGTATTTGTCAAATGCATCTACAGAATCTGTGTACAATTCTTTCCATTCAGCCACTTTTTTATCAAATT
>NZ_CALLVU010000097.1 GCF_938015485.1 uncultured Lachnoanaerobaculum sp.
CATTTCATCATCACGACTTAAACGCTCATAAAGGGCTGTTTGTCCTGTTCTTTTCGTATTTGACATGAGAATTACCTCCTTTCCAAGTTTTTATTATTTTCTCTGTCCTTAAAAGGTTAATCCTTTTGGAACAGCGTTTAAGAATTTTCATGGATTTACTCCCTCTGAGGTAAGAAACGGGAAACCGTTCAAATTAGTATCACGAGTGCAATTAGCACTCAGTGTAAGAGGAGGAAGAAGTATGAATATTACAATTCAAAAGAAAAAAGCATTTAAAGTTGCAGGTGTAAATGAACAAAGTATCAATTCATCATTATGTCCGAGTGTATGGAATAAGCTATATGAAAAATATAGCTACGATGAACTTGCAAGTTTGGGAAGCGGTCAAAGCATGGGAGTTTGTCATGATGTGGAAAATCCAAGCACAATAAACTACATGGCAGGCTATATTGTTAATGATGTAGACAAAGCCATAAGCATGGGTTTAGATGTTTTGGAAGTGGAAGAAGCAGAGTATGCCGTTGTAGAGTTAATAGGAAGTGTTCCGGATTGTATTCATAACGGATGGAAATATGCGATGGAAGTATTTTTCCCAGAGCATGGCTATGTACATTCAGGTAAACCTGACTTTGAATACTATTACGAAGGTGATATGGATAGTAAAGACTATAAAATGGAACTTTGGATTCCTATAACTAAAGCTTAAAAAACGGTATGTCTAAATAATCGAATAGCGTAAAAACTAAGCACATAACTTTAAGATTATAGAATCTTTCAGATATGTGCTTTTTCTGTATTCGGTAATTTTGTTGGAAAAGTTGTAGTAAAGTTTGAAGAATCTGTGAGTAACATAGTAGTGGAGCAGATACAGAAGAGTTTTTCTACAGGCCGTGACTAAAAGATGGACTGAATATGAAAAGTACAGTAAAATCTATATTAGAAATGTTTTTGGGGAATATTACGGGAGGGGAACTGAAGGATGAAGAATGAAATAAGAGTGCTGTAGGTTTTTTCGACAAAAATACAGGGTGAAGAAAACCTGGTGTTTGCTAAAGTTTTAAGGAGATAACTGTGAAGGTAGATATAGTTAAAACGAAAGAGTACTACAATTCATTGTCCTTGGATATGCTATGTGATTATTGTAAGCTTTACTATGTTAAGAAGTGCAGCTGTTTATGTATTGATATATGGTATAATTGTAACAGCAGGAAATCTTTTTGGAAGCTTAATTAAAAAATGAGTAATTAAGAAATCCTTGTTTACCGGTCAGGATAAATTTAGTGAGGTTCATTTTATTATAGAAGAAAATAAAGAAATAGTGGTAATAGATGAAACTACAATTAAAATTAAGATTTATTATTTAAGAAATCAAAAGGTAATGCTTGATTTTGAACTTGCTGAAATTTATGGGTATACAACGACAAGATTTAACGAACAAGTAAGAAACAATGCTGAGAAATTTGATGATGATTTTATGTTTCAGTTGACGAAGTCGGAGTTTGAAAACTTGATATCGAAAAAATCGACATCAAGTTGGGGCAGTCGTAGAAAACTACCTTACGCTTTTACGGAGCAGGGTATTTATATGCTTATGGCTGTATTAAGAGGATAACTTGCTGTTAGGCAAAGCAAGGCTTTAATACGAATGTTTAAGCAGATGAAAGACTTTATAATTGAGAATCAAGACTTTATCAGTCCAAATGATTTAGTGCAAGAAGTATAAAATTGGTGAAGGAATTATAAATTATGGAATTTAAATTGGAAAATACAGAATCGGAAAGAACACATGAACTGGCAAATCTAATCAGAGCTTATAACAGAGCCAATAGAGAGCCGTCTAAAAGTGAACCTCTTAATATTTATTTGGAAGATGAAGAGGGAAATTTAATGGCAGGAATGGTAGCGGAGACTTTTGGAAATTGGCTTGAGATTGAATATCTGTATGTCAGTGATAGTTTACGTGGACAAGGGATAGGCTCAAAGATCTTAGAAATGGCGGAAAATGAGTCAAGAAATAGAGGATGTAAGTATTCATTTGTGGATACTTTTAATTTTCAAGCACCGAAATTTTATGAAAAACATGGTTATAAAGAGGTGTTTGCATTGAAAAAATATCCTTATACAGGGGAGAGGTACTATTATACAAAAGAGTTGTAATTTGAAGTGTGAGTAGAAATGGAATCTTAACACATGAAAGATTTAGGTGAGTCAAGTTTTGGCTCACCTATTTAAAATCGTATCTAAGAGATATTTTTTGCTATTGAAGATATTTTTTGTAAATATAAGTTTCTCTTTTCCCACGTGGCAGATTCTACCTGAGTGAGGGTGGTCAATTTAGCAGGTGTAATACCGCATTGCTTTAAAATCTGATTTTTTAAAACCTTACCGTAATCATTAGAGAAAGGCAGTATAACAGAGGGAGCATTCATAGTTGTGATAATCCATGCCGACTTACCCTTTAAATGTCCTTCAAGTCCTATTTTCTTATAAGAATAAGCAAAGCCTGATACAAATACTCTGTCGATAAATCCCTTTAAAACAGCAGGCATACCTGACCACCATATTGGAAAGATAAAGATAAGCTTATCGGCTTCTTTGATCATATCACGATACTTTGAAGTCTCAGGATTTTTTGACAGATCACGCCTTTTATTTTCTTCATCAAATTTCAGTACAGGATCAAAATTTTCTTTGTATAAATCAATTGTTTTAACCTTATGCACAGACGGGATAGAGTTTTCCACATGCTTTAGTATCTCATGATTAAAACTCTTACAGTTCGGGTGCGCGTAAATAATTAAAATATTCATTGTCTTTCTCCTTTAATATATATTTCAAGCATACTTCTTATGGTATTTTTTATGGTTTCATTATCAAGCTCGTTTCCAATCAGGCTTCCGGCTATTATTGCCAGACCTGAAATAAAACTCCAAAAGTGAAGCAGTGATTCGGACTCATTATTTGTAAATTTTTCCTCTTTTCTAAGTAAAATAACCACCTCCTTAAACCTTGAAAAGCCCGGAAAATCTGAAGTATCTGAAATTGTTTTATCAGTGAATTTCATATACTTAAACGGAAATTTGATAAATAATGCCTCAAAGAAATTCGGATATGTTTTGGCAAAATTTATAAAATTAACACCCATTTGAATAAGTTGTTCTTTGGCATTTTGGCTTATATCCACATCCTTAATAAGTTCACCGTCAAGAAGTGTGGAGATATGCTTTAAGACTGTATTTAAATAATTTTCCTTGCTCTCAAAGTGTCGGTAAGGCGTTCCGTGGGTTACGCCACAGGATTTTGCCACAGTTCTAAGTGATATACTGTCAATACCGTTTTGCTTTATTTCCTCCACACCTGTTAAAATAAGGTTTTCCTTTAATTTGTCAGTATCCCTTTTCATATATTTCCTTTCTAAAAGTATACACTGTCTACAAAAAGAAGTATACACTGTCTACTTTTATTGTCAAGAGGAAATATGGATTTAGGAACAGATTTTATAGAATTAAAAGTAATTATGATATAATATATTCAATATAGGTGAGAATAAAAAACTATAAATATGGAGGAATATCATGCTTAGAGTGTGGTTTGGTGATAGAGATAATGTAATATATAATACATCGGTATATTTCAGAAACAGATATAAAGACAGCTGGATTACAGATGAATTTGCAAGAGCCGCTATTAAAGATATTGACAGATCTGAAGTTTTGGATGCAAATACTATTCAAAGTCCGGTTTTAGGGCAAATTCCGCCGGATAAATTGTCAGGTGGTGTAAAGGCCTTGATGCTTATGAAAAATGAACCGGGTAAGACATTTAATGCCTCCAACTGTGGGGATAATTGTGCAAAATGGATACTAAAGCTTGGAAAAGAACAGGATTTCACAATAGCCCTATATCATATAATGGATTTTGGAAAAGAAGACTTTGAAATTCGTATTTTAAATGATAGAAAACTAATTGTGCATAACATGAGAGAGTTTTTAGATGCGGCGGATAAATATCTTAAGGAGAATATGCAGTAATGATTGGTAGGGTAAGTATTAAGATAAGCAATCAAAGAAACTCTTATAAATTCACACTAAATCGGAATATTACTATTCTTCGTGGAGACAGTGGCACAGGGAAGACCACATTGTATGATATGATTAGAGATTACAACAATCTGGGAAGAGAAAGCGGAGTAAAGATTAGCGGTGGTAATATAGTAACGCTGGAAGGGAAAAATTGGGAAGACGAGCTTGATAAGTTGAATAACGCCGTTATAGTGATTGATGAAGGAAGTAAGTTCATATTTTCAAAGGAATTTGCAAATAAGGTAAAGGGTTGCGATAATTACTTCCTAATAATAACAAGAAGTTATCTTTCACAGTTGCCATACAGTGTTGATGAAATATATCGTATTAAGGGTACCGGAAAGAACAAAGAATTTGAGAGAGTTTATACTGATATTGATAAATTTTATGATAATCCTGATCCAAATAGATTTCCATTCATGCCGGATATTATTATTACAGAAGACAGCAAGTCCGGATATGAGTTTTTCTTAGATACTGTAAAAAATACAAATATAAAATGTGAAGCAGCAGGAGGAAAGTCTAAAATTAAAGGACTTTTGAAAAAATATAAGAGTTCTAATATCATTATTGTAGCAGATGGTGCTGCCATTGGTTGTGAGATGGAGAGTCTTGTAAAAGAACAAGAACTCTACGGTAAGTTGGCATTATTTTTGCCGGAGTCCTTTGAATGGCTGATTTTAAAATCAGGTATATTTGGAAATACCGAAATTTTATGAAAAGCATGGTTATAAAGAAGTGTTTGCATTGGAAAAATACCCTTATACAGGTGAGAGATACTATTATACAAAAGAGTTGTGATTTGAAATGTAGTTTTGAATTGGATTATTTACTATGATAAATATTATAGATAAATCAGTATTTATAGAGGAGGGATGATGAAAGATATTAGACCGGATTTTAAAGATATAAAATCATTTGAAGAATTTAACATATACTATTGGTATCGAGAAGAACTTTCACAAATTTGTAAATCTCTTGGGCTGGAATATAGATGCACAAAGCAGGAGCTGAACTTAATTATAGAACAATTTTTTAAGGGAAATAGAGTGGAAAAATCTGTAAGGAAAGTAAACAAAAATCAAACTGAATTGATAAATTTAAATACGCCATTGCTTGAATGTGGATTTTCCTTTAACCAAAAATTTAGAGATTATTTTTCTGCTGTAACAGGTGTTAATCCATTTAAATTTAATGCTGATATGGCAACAGCTTGGAGGAAAGTAAAAGCCGAAAATGATTTAAGCTTTACGATACAAGATATGCTGAAAGTATATTATGGTGAATCAGATTACGCTAAGTATGATAATTTAGCTTGTCAATGGAATCAGTTCCTAAAAGATTTTTGTTTAGATGAATGTAGCAATAATTATTCTGATAAGTTAAAAGCTGCAGCTACCCTTTGGAAAGAAGTTAGAGACTCAAAAAATGAAAAAGTTTATTCAAGGGAACTTTTAGAAAAATATAGAAACAAAATAGATAAGTACTTAAAGTAAATAAATCTGGTTTTAAGAGTTTGAAAGGGGGTATACAGATATTGATGAATTTTATGAAGAGAAATAAATTTTATTTACTGCTTACTATGATGATTTGCATATGCTGGGGTTGTAAGAGTAAAAATATGAATTCCATCACAAGTGAGGAAGCAGAAAGTACAATTACTGGAGATAATATTGTTGTAGAAGCTAATAATAATGAGAGCAGGGAAGAAAGTCCTGAGGAAAGTGCTGTGAAACTTTCGGATTTTATTAATCCTGAGGGTAATACAATTTTTACCCGTTTTATCACTCCAAAGGGATATAAAAGAGTGGAAACGGCAGAGGGAAGCTTTGCAGATTTTATAGGGAATTATCCGCTTGAGCCTGACGGTACTCCTGTGTATTACTTTGATAAAAGAGAAAAGGGCGGAGACGGTCATGCAGCAGTATTTTCCATGGAAGTAGGAGAAGAGGATTTGCAGCAGTGTGCAGACAGTATTATGAGAATATATGCCGAATATCTGTATAAGAGCGGAAATGAGGACAGAATAAGTTTTAAGTTTGTAGACGGATTTGTATGTGATTATAATCATTGGAAACAGGGATATAGAGTGAAGTTTGCGGATGACAAGCCATATTGGGAAAAGAAAACCGATGCCGATAACAGTGAAGAGACATTTAAAAAGTATCTAAGAATTGTATTTGCGTATTCATCTACTTTATCTATGGAAAAAGAAGCAAGACCGACAGATATATCAGAACTTCAGGTGGGAGATATTTTTATAAAGGGAGGAAGCCCTGGGCATGTGGTGATGGTAGCGGATATCTGTGAAAATGAAGCCGGAGAAAAGGCATTTTTACTTGCACAGGGATTTATGCCGGCACAAAGCTTTCATATAATCAAAAATCCTGCTCACAGTGAAGACCCGTGGTATTATGAAAGTGAGGTTAAGTATCCTTTCAGAACACAGAGTTATACTTTTGATGAGGGAAGCTTAAGGAGACTTAGCTATTTGGATTGGAATTAAAATATCTGTTTATATAACAATATGAAAGTGTCGGATAATATAATTATAAATTTCATATTTACATAACTATACTAAAATGCTATACTATTGGAGCAACAAAATAAATTTGCCCTTATGGGTATTATATACACTTATTAAGAGTGACGGAGAGTTAAGGATCTGTGATGTCACGGCAACCCCTTTTAGGAAGGTGCCAACCTGAGCGAGAAATCGAGCAATGAGTGGAAGCCTTAGTCCACCGTTTGGTGGACTTTTTTAATATAAGATATACTTAATTGTTTAGTTTATATTCTAAGGTTTATATAAGTGTAAAAAGATAGGAGAAAGATGGAAGAGAGAAGACTTTTTACTTCAGAATCAGTTACAGAAGGACATCCCGACAAGATGTGCGATCAGATATCGGATGCAATATTGGATGCGTATTTGGGTGCGGACCCGGATTCAAGAGTGGCTTGTGAGACAGCTACAACTACAGGAATGGTGCTTGTAATGGGAGAAATCTCATCAAAGGCAACTGTAGATATCCAAAAGATAGTAAGAGAGACTGTAAGAGAGATAGGCTATGACAGAGCAAAGTACGGCTTTGACTGTGACACCTGCAGTGTGCTTGTAGCACTTGACGAACAGTCAAAGGATATTGCGATGGGCGTAGACAAGGCATTAGAGTCAAGAGAGTTTATTGACAAAGAAGATGAGGACAACGGTGCAGGCGACCAGGGACTTATGTTCGGATATGCTACAGACGAAACAAAGGAATATATGCCTTATCCTATATACCTTGCTCATAACCTTGCAAAGAAACTTACACAGGTAAGAAAAGACGGTACACTTAAGTATCTCAGACCTGACGGTAAGACACAGGTTACTGTAGAGTACGATGAGGAAGGTAAGCCTGTAAGGATAGATACCGTAGTGCTTTCCACACAGCATGATGAGGATGTGACACAGGAGCAGATACATAAGGATATAAAGAAATATGTATTTGACGAGATC
This sequence comes from uncultured Lachnoanaerobaculum sp., assembly GCF_938015485.1. Taxonomy (GTDB): domain Bacteria; phylum Bacillota; class Clostridia; order Lachnospirales; family Lachnospiraceae; genus Lachnoanaerobaculum. The sequence continues at coordinate 7,582 of NZ_CALLVU010000097.1, forward strand.
ATTCCGCAGGATATGGTGGATGAGAATACAAAGTACTTTATCAACCCTACAGGAAGATTTGTTATAGGCGGACCTCACGGAGATTCAGGTCTTACAGGAAGAAAGATAATAGTTGACACCTATGGAGGCTATGCAAGACATGGCGGCGGTGCTTTCTCAGGAAAGGACAGCACAAAGGTTGACAGATCTGCAGCTTATGCGGCAAGATATGTTGCAAAGAATATAGTAGCGGCAGGGCTTGCAAAGAAATGTGAGATACAGTTGTCTTATGCTATCGGTGTAGCACATCCTACATCAATATCTGTAGATACATTCGGCACAGGTAAGATAAGCGACAGTGCTATAGTTGAGCTTATCAGAAAGCATTTCGATTTAAGACCTACAGGAATAATAAAGATGCTTGATCTTAGAAAGCCTATATTTAAGCAGACTGCAGCTTACGGACATTTCGGAAGAGATGACCTTAACCTTCCATGGGAGAGGCTTGACAAGGTAGAGGAGCTTAAGAAGGGTATCTAATGAAGATCGGCTCCGGTTTATTTTCGGTAGTTTGTCTTGTAATTGTTGTACCGTCAATACTTTTGATATATAGTATAAACTATGAAACTGCAAGGGATGTAGACCTATGGCTTACAATCCTTGCATGTGTCATAGATGTTATTGCGATTGTTATGTGGTTCTGGATCTATAAAAGAATTTTGGTGCCGCTTGATAAGATGCGTATAGCCACCAAAAAGATTGCCGACGGTAATTTTGATTATGAATTGGATGAGAAAGATTTTGTGGAAATTCCTTTTTTATACAATGATTTTGAGAAAATGAGAATCAAATTAAAGGAAAATGAGGAGGAGAAGATTCTTTCCGAAAACGCCGCAAGAGAGCTTGTGAGCAACATTTCACATGATTTGAAGACACCGCTTACGGCTATCAGAGGTTATGTGGAAGGTATACTTGACGGAGTCGCCTCCTCACCGCAAAAGGTCAGAGATTACTTGACCACTATATACAATAAGACAAATGATATGACTAAGTTGATTGATGAATTACTTTACTATTCAAGGGTTTCCGGAAATGAGTTCTCATACAACTTTGAAAAGACAAATGTCAAAGAATTTTTTGATGATTATGTGAAGGATTTGTATCTTGAACTGGATACCATCAAAATAAGTTTCTCATATAGTGCCAATGTCGATGCCGATACCGTAATAGATATCGACAGAGAACAGATAAAGAGAGCCTTGAATAATATAGTAGCCAATGCGGTGAAGTATATGGATAAGGAAGATCCTGAGATTCACTTCAGAGTCAAAGAGACTATGGATGCTATAAATATAAGAATCTCAGATAACGGAAGAGGTATAGATGAAAAGGATCTGCCTCATATATTTGAGAGATTTTACAGAAGTGATGCATCAAGAAATACCAAGCTTGGTGGCAGCGGTATAGGTTTATCTATCGTGAAAAAGGTGATAGAGAATCATGAAGGTAGTGTTGTTGCTATGTCAAAATCCGGAGTAGGAACGGATATAGATATAGTTTTAAAAAAGTAGGAGATATAAAATGGGCAAAGTTCTTATAATTGAAGATGAAGTAAGCATAGCGGAGCTGGAGAGAGATTATCTTGAGATTTCCGGCTTTGAGGTGGATATTTCAACTGACGGAAAAGAAGGACTTGATAAAGCATTGAGTGAAGATTATGATTTGGTACTATTGGATTTGATGTTGCCCGGATTAGACGGATACGAGATATGCAGGCGTATAAGGGCAACCAAGGAAATACCTATCGTGATGGTCAGTGCAAAGAAAAACGATATTGATAAGATAAGAGGTTTGGGACTGGGTGCTGACGACTATATGACTAAGCCTTTTTCACCAAGTGAGCTTGTAGCCAGAGTGAAGGCGCATATAACAAGATATGACAGGTTGGCAGGTGTTGCGGCAGCCAATAGAGATATCATCGAAATCAGAGAACTTAAGATAGATTCAAGCTCAAGAAGAGTTTGGTGCTACGATAAGGAAAGGACATTGACCGCAAAGGAGTTTGATATACTCAGATTCTTGGCGGAGCATCCGAACAAGGTATATTCCAAGGAAGATCTCTTTAGAGAAGTCTGGGGGCTTGAGTCGATGGGTGATATATCGACAGTTACCGTACATATCAAAAATATAAGAGAGAAGATAGAACTTGACAGTTCCAAGCCTCAATTTATAGAGACAATCTGGGGTGTAGGATACAGATTCAGAGGATAAAGAGGCTGACACTTTGTGTCAGCTTTTTCATACAATAAAATATTCAATTACAAATACCAAAGTGCAGCATAAAATTGCCACTTTGAAAAGATTGGCTCCAAACCATGCGGCAATGATTCCCACAATAAAGCTTATAAGACCTGAAGTCTTTGACATGGTTGCGTGCAATATGGCAGGGAAAGTCATTACTGAGAGCGTAACATAAGGCACATAGTATAAGAATGACCTGATAAAGGTATTTTTTAATTTTTTCCTTATAAGTGTGAGCGGAAGCACCCTGATAAGATAAGTTACTGCAAACATTATAAAGATATATATCCATTTATTCATTACTGTCTCCATTCTTCAGCGGAAAAAATATTGCTCCGAAAGCGGATATTACAATTGTAAGTAAAATCGTCTTTATTCCTTCGGATATTCTAAAAAAATCAAAGGAAAAGATATAGCTGAGTAAAAAACTTACAACTACAAGTGAAAGTATTACTTTGTCGGACTTGGCTGCAGGTATGATAATTGCAATAAACATTCCGTAGAGTGCAACGCTGAAAGCCGAGACAAGTCTTATCGGAAGGATATTGCCTGCAACCGCACCGAAGAAGGTTCCGAAAGCCCATGCCGGTGAAGCTGTAAGTATTACTCCGAATATGTAGTAGGGGTTGACATCTCCGGGTCTTGCAATGGACACCGCAAATATTTCATCCGTCAAAAGATGTGCAATTATCAGAATATGATGAAGCGGTGTATCTTTTCGTATTCTTTGGCTGAGCGCAATACTCATCAAGAGGTATCTTGCATTGGCTATCAGTGTGATAACGGCAATCTCTATATATGATGAGGATATGGCAATCATTGAGAATCCGGCATATTCTCCTGCCGAAGCATTGTTTAAAAAACTTGCAACAAGCGCTTGAAGCGGGGAAAGTCCGGATTTGGTAGCCATTATGCCCAGTGAAAACGATACTGCAAAGTACCCTAAGGCGATGGGTATGCCGTCTCTTACACCGAGAAAGAAAATGTTTTTATTTTTACCAAACTTGTATTCCATAAAAAACCTTCTAAAAAAATGATATTTCTATTGTACTACAAAAAATATATTAAGGAATAAAAATTTCAAAACAGACGGCAGTTTACCAAGCTAAAAGCTTGCATTGTCTTTATCATAAAAAAATGGTATGATTAAGTATCCGAGATATGTCTTAAGCAGGCAATTTTCGGACTTTGGGTTATATATAAACTACGAAATATTTATTCTTTCATAGTTAGGTGGCATTGCCACAAAAATAAAGGTCTTTAGACAAATATGATTGGAGGGTTATATGAATAAAGGGCAAATCAATACAAATCTTGGTCAAATAAGTATAAATCCGGATGTTATAGCATTCTATGTCGGAATGCAGGCTGTCGAGTGCTTCGGTATAGTAGGCATGGCGGCAGTTTCCGTGACAGACGGTATTGCAAGGCTCCTTAAGAGAGAGAGTATGACAAAGGGCATCAGTATAAAAATAGAGGACAACAAGCTTGTTTTGGATTTTCATATCATAGTTGCATATGGTTTAAGTATCAGTGCGATAACTCAGAATCTGATAGAAACTATAAAATATAAAGCTGAAAATTTCACAGGAATGGAAGTAAAGAAAATAAATATATTCGTAGAAGGTGTACGAATAATAGACTAAGGAGGATTTTTTGTGAGTCTAGAGCAGATTGATGCACAATCACTGAGAAGTGCTTTTATAACAGGAGCCAAAAGCTTGGAGGCTAAAAAGGAGTGGATAAACGAACTGAATGTTTTTCCGGTTCCTGACGGAGATACCGGTACAAATATGACAATGACTATAATGTCGGCGGCAAAGAATCTGGCGGCTGAACAGAGTGATGATATAGCTACACTTTGTAAGGCCATAGCGCAGGGTTCACTTCGCGGAGCCAGAGGAAACTCAGGCGTTATACTTTCACAGCTTTTTCGCGGGGCGGCAAAGATTTTAAAAGAGTCGCAGACTATAGATGTGTTTGAACTTGCACTTGCTTTTGATAAGGCTAGTGAGACAGCATATAAGGCGGTAATGAAGCCGAAAGAAGGTACAATCCTTACAGTAGCCAAGGCTATGGGAGAGAAGGCGCTTGAAATATATGACAATTTTGATGATATTATCCCGTTTTTAGAGGAAGTATTAAAATGTGGCGATGAAACTCTGAAGCAGACACCTGAGATGCTGCCTGTACTTAAGAAAGCCGGAGTTGTGGACTCGGGCGGTCAGGGACTTATGGTTATACTCCACGGTATCCTTGAAGGACTTAAGGGTAATATAATAGAACTTGGAGATGTGGTTCTTTCTACAAAGGCGTCAGCAGTCAGCGGTGCCGCAAGAGATGATATAGATACTGCGGATATCAAGTTCGGCTACTGTACCGAGTTTATAGTGAATTTGAAAAAAGAGTTTACAGATAAGGATGAGGAGGAGTTCAAAAAATTCCTTACATCTATCGGAGATTCTTTGGTATGTGTTGCCGACGATGAAGTGGTTAAGGTACATGTACATACAAACGACCCGGGACTTGCCATTCAAAAGGGTCTCACATTCGGTGAACTTACCAACTTAAAGATTGACAATATGCGTGAAGAGCATAGGGAAAGAGTCATAAAGGGTGTGGATAAGATCCTAGAGGAGCAGAACCACAAAAAGAAAATGGGGGTTATCAGTGTAAGCGCAGGTAGCGGACTTACCTCTATTTTCAAAGAAATAGGTGTGGATATAGTGGTTGAAGGCGGTCAGACTATGAATCCGAGTACGGAGGATATCATAGATGCAATTGATAAGCTTAATGCCGAGACCGTGTATATCTTACCTAACAATAAGAATATAATTTTGGCGGCAGAGCAGGCGGCAAAATTGGAAGAGAATAAAAAGGTTGTAGTAATACCTACAAAGACCATACCGCAGGGTATTACCGCAATGATAAGTCTGTCTGAGGACAGAAGCGCCGAGGAGAATCTTGAAAACGCCAAGGAAGAGATTGCCAATGTGAAGTCGGCACAGATTACCTATGCTGTAAGAAATACCACTATTGACGATGTGGAGATACATGAAAATGATGTTATGGCACTTGGAGACAGCGGTATTATAGGCGTAGATAAGAGTATCGACTCTGCGGTAGATAAGGCTGTATCAAGTATGATAGATGATTCGAGTGAGCTTGTAAGTCTTTACTACGGTGCCGATGTAAGTGAGGAGGATGCTACCAAGCTTTGTGACGAGCTTGTTGGCAAGTATCCTAAGCTTGAATTTGAGTTACATAACGGCGGACAGCCGGTTTATTATTATTTTATATCTGTAGAATAATTACTTAATAACTAGGTTTATCAAGTCTTTGATTTGATGACCTAGTTAAAACTTTGTTAGGAGATGTATGCCGGATATATCTGTAAAAAACATAAAAGGTGTGGGAGCAAAGACAACACAGTATTTGGATAAGCTTTGCATAAGGACTGTAAACGATCTTTTGAAGCACTATCCTGTAAGATATTCGGAGTATAAGCCGCCCACAAAAATTGGCGATATAAACAGGGATGAGGATGTTGTAATCAAAGCAACGCTTACAAAGACTCCGGCGTTTGCCGGAAGTAATAAAAAGGTACTGACAGCCAAGCTTACGGATTATATAGATGTAATAGATGTGATTTGGTACAACTCGGCTTACTTAAGAATGACTTTAAGAGCAGGTGAGAGTTATATATTTGTAGGTAAGATGTCAAAGAGAAGTAAAAACACTTTGGAACATCCGACTGTTTATACTGTAGAGGAATATGAGAAAAAAATCGGAAGTTTCAAGCCTGTTTACGCGCTGACTGCAGGTATCAATAACAATGCTATGGAAAAGCTTGTAAAATCCGCATTTGAGTATATCCCTAAGATGGATTTTAAAGAGTATCTGCCACAGTCGATTGTGAAAAGATTTTCACTTGAGGACAGGGAAGTTGCTATAAAAAACATTCACAATCCGATGAATAGGGAAAGTCTTTTTGCTGCAAAGAAGAGACTGTCGTTTGATGATTTTTTCAGATTTCTATACGGCATGAGGCTTTTAAAGGATAAGAGACTTGGGGTAAAGACAAAGAATATAGTAGCAAATGACAAAGACATATTGAATGAAATAAAATCCGTGCTGCCTTTTACACTTACCGATTCACAGGACAATGTGATAGAAGAAATTTTACATGATATGTCAAGCGGTACGGTAGCAAACAGGCTTATACAGGGCGATGTGGGTTCGGGAAAGACAGTGGTTGCACTGATTTGCCTTTATATGGCTGTAAGATCCGGATTTCAGGGTGTGGTAATGGTACCGACTGAAGTCTTGGCAAAGCAGCATTTTAAGTCTATGTGTGATATATTAAATAAGCTTGATAATCCGCCTAAGATAGGTATACTTACAGGGTCTATGACAAAGAAGGAACATTTGCTCACATATGAAAAGATAGAGAGCGGTGAACTTGATATAGTTATAGGTACTCATGCACTTCTTGTTGAGAATGTAAAGTTCAAAAATCTTGGACTTGTAGTAACAGATGAACAACATCGTTTCGGAGTAAGGCAAAGAAGTACACTCTCAGACAAGGGAGAAGATGTGCATGTGCTTGTAATGTCTGCTACACCGATACCGAGGACACTTGCCATAATACTCTACGGTGACCTTGATATTTCCACAATAGTGTCAAAGCCTGTAGGCAGACTTCCGATAAAGAATGCCGTAATTACTGAAAATGACAGAGAAAAAGCTTACAAACATATATTACTTGAGATAAAAAAAGGACATCAGGCGTATATCATATGTCCGATGGTTGAGGAGAGTGAAAATATAGAGGCTGAGAATGTACTGGACTATGGTAAGAAAATAGCAGATAAATTTTCACAAAATTGTAAGGTGGAAGTGTTACATGGGCGAATGCATCAAAAAGAAAAAGATGATATAATGTCCCGGTATGTAAATAAAGAGACGGATATCTTAGTGTCGACAACCGTAATCGAGGTGGGAGTGGATGTTCCCAATGCTACGGTGATTATGATTGAAAATGCGGAGAGATTCGGGCTTGCGACCTTGCATCAGCTTAGAGGAAGAGTCGGAAGAAGCGGGTTGCAGTCATATGCAATATTTGTAAGGACTTCAAACTCTAAACTGGCAAAGCAAAGACTTGAGATAATAGGAAATTCGAATGACGGATTTTATATTGCTTCCAAAGATTTGGTTTTGCGAGGTCCCGGGGAGCTTTTCGGATTGGCACAGAGCGGTGAACTTGATTTCGGCGTTGCGGATATATATAACGATAATGATATATTTGAGATGGCGAAAGAGGCCGTAGATGTGATACAATGTGACAATATGGGGGATGACGAGATAGATAAGCTTGAGAGAGAGATAAATAACTATATTGATTTACATTATAAAAAGTTATCACTTTGATAGGAGTAGTATGTCTGAGAATAAAGAACAATCAAGAAAAAGAGGTAAAAAAGAGAAAAAGAGAAGAAGTAAAGTCGCTTTGGGGGTTATAGTTGCCGGTGTTGTAGCAGTGGTAGGTGCTTACACTGTGAAAGCCAACACATATAGAACAAGATTTTTCCCACATACCGTCATTAACGGAATAGACGCATCTGAGAAAACTGTAGATGAAGTGCGTCAGGTGATGTCAAAACAGATTGACAATTTTGAAAGTACGATAAAGTCAAGAGGAAACAATGATGAGATAATAAAAGGAAGCGATGTCGGACTTGCATTTGTCAAGGATAACTCACTTGAGAATCTTTTAAACGAACAAAACAGTATGGCATGGATTGCCGAGATGAACGGCAAAAAGGATTTGAAGATAAAGTCTTCATTTACCGTAGACTCGGACAAGTTTGAGAATACCGTATCAAAGCTTAAGGCACTTGACGAGTCCAAGTTTGAAAAGCCTGTAGATGCAAAGATTTCAGATTTTGTACAGGGGTCGGGATACTCTATAATACCTGAGACAAATGGCAATACAATTGATATTGCAAAGGCCAAGGAGTATATAAAGAGTCAGCTTATTACACTCAACAACGAGATAAATCTTGATTATGAGGATAATGATTTGTATGAGAAGCCGGCAAGGAGATCGGATGACCCCACTTTGAATGCGGCACTCAAGAATTTGAACAAGTATATTTCAGCCAGAATATCATATGACAAGCTTAATGTATTAAACGGTGATACTATACATAATTGGCTGACTGTGAACAGTGACGGATCTGTAAGTATATCCGATGACGGAATAGCTTCATTTGTAAAGAAGGTATCAAATGCCTACAATACTGTGGGTAAGCCAAAGACCTTAAAGACATCATACGGTCCGACAGTTACAATAACAGGCGGATCATACGGATGGAAGGTAGACACCGAAAAAGAGAAGGCTGCTATAAGAACGCTTATAGAGGCCGGGGAGACTGCAAAGAGAGAACCTGAGTATTCAAGAAAAGCAGCTTCACATGGTGAAAATGACTACGGCAATTCATATGTGGAGGTAAATCTTACCGCACAGCATATGATACTTATAAAGAACGGTTCAAAGGTACTTGAAAGTGACTTTGTATCGGGAAATGTTTCAAAGAACTGGACCACACCTCCGGGAGCATTTCCGCTTACATACAGAACAAGGAATGCAACATTAAAGGGTGAGGGTTATTCAACCCCTGTAAATTACTGGATGCCTTTTAACGGCGGTATAGGTTTCCACGATGCGCCTTGGAGAAGTGCATTCGGCGGACAGATATATAAGACTTCGGGTTCACACGGATGTGTCAACTTACCGCCTGCCGTTGCAAAGCAGCTATATGAATATGTGGATGCGGGATTCCCGGTACTTTGCTACAACCTGACTGAAGCGGCACCGGCTCCTGCTCCTGCAGAGACTTCTGCTGCAAGTACAGGTGAGACTACGGCAAGCAATCCTACTGAAGAAACGGTGGAACCTATAAGTGAGAATGTAAGTCCACAGGGTGGAAAGACAGCGGTTGAGATAGAACAGTAGTATGAGAGTTATTTCAGGAACTGCAAGGAGTTTGGTATTAAAGACTCCGAAAGGAAATCTGACAAGGCCGACTACGGATAAGATAAAAGAGACGCTTTTTAATATGATTTCAAATGACTTATATGATGCCACTTTCCTTGATATGTTTGCGGGAAGTGGCGGTATAGGCATTGAAGCTTTAAGCAGAGGAGCAAAGAAGGCTTACTTTTGTGACATTGACAGAGAGGCTATCGAATGTATTAAGTACAATCTTGCACATACAAAGCTTTCAGACAGAGCCGTTGTAATGAAAGGAAGCTTTGAAAGTAACCTTGATAAGATAAAAAATTTTAAAGAAAGATTTGATATTATTTTTTTGGATCCTCCATATAAAAAGGAATTTGAAGATAAATGTCTTGATATTTTATTAAATTCCACATTGATTGATGAGCATACATTGATTATAATTGAAGAAGATTTTAAGACTGATACGACCCATTTGGAAAAGGATTGGGATATAGTTAAAGTCAAAGAGTATAAGTCTAATAAACATATTTTTATACATAAGCGAGGGTGACTATGGCTAAAGCTATTTATCCGGGAAGTTTTGATCCTATTACCAATGGACATATTGATATAATTGAGAGAGCTGCTAAGATGTTTGACAAGGTAATTGTCGGAGTACTTATCAATTCGGCCAAAGATCCGCTCTTTACACCGTCCGAGAGGGTGGATATGATAAAGGGCGTGGTAGGACACCTACCGAATATAGAAGTTTTGGAATTTGACGGTTTATTGGTGGATTTTGCTCATGAGCAGAACTGTAATATTTTGGTCAGGGGACTTAGAGTAATAACCGATTTTGAATATGAATTGCAATTGGCTCAGACTAATAAAATAATTGCACCGAACTTAGAGACTGTTTTCTTGAGCACAAACTTGAAATATTCATATTTAAGTTCAAGCATCGTTAAGGAGATAGCGGTATACGATGGAGATATCAGTCATTTCGTAAGAGAAGATATAAGAAAAAGGATTATGGAAAGACTGCGTGAAAAAGGTCTGAGGAGAAGTAATGAGTAGAATCGAACAGGTAATAACAGAGATAGAGGAGTTTGTAAACAGATGTAAAACTGTTACACTGTCAAACTCGATAATAAAGGTAAACAAGGAAGAGTTCGTTGCACTGTTGAATGAACTGAGACAGGAAATACCTGAGGAAGTTACACAGTCACAGAAAGTTATCAGCAACAAGGAAAGTATATTGCTTGATGCAAAGGATAAGGCTGAAAAGGAAATACTTGATGCAAATTTAAAAAGTAACTCCATAAAGGATGACGCAAAGAGAAAGGCCGATGCTATAATCTTAAGCGCAAGGAAGGAGTCCGAGGCTATTATGCTTGAGGCCAATAAGCTGAAGTCTCAACTTGTTAATGAGAATCAGATTATGCAGGCGGCGTATGCGGAGTCCGACAGGATAATAGCATATGCGAGGATGGATGCCGATAAGATAATTTATGAGGCCAATGCGGAAGCCGATGAACTTAGAAAATCATCTGTAAGATATGCGGATGAACTTTTGCAGAGTATTCAGGAGATTATCTCGGGGACATTGGTGGACGGCCAAAACAAATTTGCTCAGTATTTGAATTCACTGCAGTATTATACGGAAGAGATCGGAAAGAATAGACAGGAGCTTGCAACCAGTATTGTTCCTGCAGATCCGAATTCACAGGAACAATGATTGGGCTGCCAAGCAGCCCATTTTTTGCGTAATTAAGATAGAGGTATATATGATACAGGAAAAAGATTTGCCTAAAGCCTATAAAGATGCGATGAAGGATCTTTTGGGAGCTGAATATGATGCTTATATAGACTCACTGTATGAAAAACCGTATGTAGGTATCAGAACGAACTTATTAAAGCTTACCCCTGACAGACTAAAGGAGCTTCTTGACAGAGATTTTAAGAGTGTGCCATGGGTAAAAGAAGGATTTTATTTTGAAGAAGAAAAAGGAGTTCTTAACACTCCTTCAATAAAATATGATGAAAAGATAAAGAGTATATCAAAAAATCCGTATTATTTTGCAGGGCTTTATTATATACAGGAGCCTTCAGCCATGACACCTGCAAGTGTTGCAGGTATAGTGCCGGGTGATAAGGTACTTGATCTTTGTGCGGCACCGGGAGGAAAGTCAACACAGGCTGCTTCATATTTGCAGGGTGAGGGATTACTTGTAACAAATGATTTTTCAGCTTCCAGAGTAAAGGCGTTACAAAAAAATATAGAGGTGAGCGGTATTGACAATGTACTTATCACCAATGAGGATCCTAAGAATCTTTCAAAGATATATATTGAATATTTTGACAAGATAATTGTGGATGCTCCTTGTTCCGGAGAGGGAATGTTTAGAAGAGACAGTGCGGTGTTTAAGGCATATCTTGGAAGAGGACCTGAGTTTTTCACAGGGATTCAGGTGAGTATATTGAATGAGGCCGCCAAGATGTTAAAGCCGGGAGGCACTTTGGTATACTCCACCTGCACATATTCAAGCATTGAGGATGAAGGAAGTCTTATAAATTTCCTTGAAAATCACAGTGATTTTACTATAGAAAAGATTATGCCTGAGTTCGGATTTGAAGAGTCTAAAAAGCTGCCGGGGACTGTAAGACTTTTTCCGCATAAACTAAAGGGAGAGGGACATTTTGTAGCGAGGCTTAAAAAGAAAGGCAGCGAAACGGAAATTGTAAGTAGAGACAATAAAAAGGAAAAGAATAAAAGAAAGAAACCGCCGAAGTTACCTGAGGAGCTTTTGGATTTTTTAAAGAAAATAAAGCGTGATTGGGATTATGAGAGGATTTTTATCAATAAGGACTATGCTTACTATCTGCCGAAAGACGCACTGATTGACAAAAGCCTTCACTATATCAGAACAGGACTGCTTCTGGGTGAGGTAAAGAAAAACAGATTTGAGCCTTTTCAAGCTTTGGCTATGAATATAAAGTTTGATGAGTGGGAAAATCCGCTTAATCTGCATGCAGATGATGAAAGAGTAATAAAGTATTTAAAGGGTGAGACTATAGAGGCTGATGACGAGTACAACGGAATCAGGCTTGTATGTGTGGACGGATTTTCACTGGGTTTTGTAAAGCAGAACAAAAGAAGCTGTAAAAACAAGTATTATCAGGGCTGGAGATGGATGTAATGGTTGTCAGAGTGGATAAGATTATGTCTGAGCTTGGCTTTGGCAGTCGCAGTGAAATCAAAAAATACGCCAAAGCCGGTAAGATAAGAATAAACGATAAAGTTATAAAAAAGGCTGATGAGAAGATAGACAGTGAAAGAGATAAGCTGTATTTTGAAGGCAGGCAGGTGGTTGTGGAAGAGTTTGAGACCTATGTACTTTATAAGCCGGCAGGATATGTATGTGCGACTAAGGACAATGTACACAAAACGGTTATGGAGCTTATTGATTCAGACAGGAAAAATATTGTGCCTGTGGGCAGACTTGACCTTGATACGGAAGGACTTTTGATTTTGACAAATGACGGAGCACTAAATCACAGGCTGGTATCGCCGGCATCTCATGTGGATAAGATATATTATGCAAAATTTGAAGGTACTTTAGCAGATGACGCCATAGAGTGCACGGCTAAGGGGCTTGATATAGGTGAGGGTGAGGTGTCAAAGCCTGCAAAGCTTGAAATTCTGTCAAGTGATGAGGTGAAACTTACCATACATGAGGGCAAGTTTCATCAGGTAAAGAGAATGATAAAAGCTCTTGGAGGTGAGGTGACATATCTTAAAAGAATTGCTTTCGGAGGGCTGAACCTTGACGATTTGAATCTCAAAAAGGGTGAAAGTAGGAAAATAACTAAGGAAGAGATGGAGAAGTTAAAGTGATAAAGAATATTAAAGCGTGCATATTCGATCTGGACGGAACGCTGGTGGACTCTATGTGGATGTGGCCTGACATAGACAGGGAGTATCTTGGCAGATTCGGGATTGAATATGATGACAATTTAAAAAATGAGATAGACGGTATCAGCTTTCATGAGACTGCCGTATACTTTAAAAATAAGTTCGGTATATCGGACAGTGTTGAAAAGATATGTAAGGACTGGGAGGAAATGGCATATGATAAGTACAAGTATGAGGTCAAGGAAAAGCCCGGTTGCAAAAAGTTTTTGGAGCATATAAGGTCAAAAGGAATCAAGATGGGGATTGCGACAAGCAATAACAGGTCAATGGTGGATGTGGTCTTGGAATCCTTAAATATGAAAGATTTCTTTGAGGTAATCACCACATCGGATGAAGTGAAAAGGGGTAAGCCTGCACCTGATGTGTACCTTACCACTGCAAAGCTTCTTAATGTGGAACCGAAAAACTGCCTGGTATTTGAAGATGTTGTAGCAGGTATAATATCAGGTAAGTCGGCAGGTATGAAAGTCTGTGCAATCGAAGACGATTTTACAAAGGAAGTCAGACAAAAGAAAAAGGAGTTGTCAGACTACTATATAGTAGACTACAGTGAGTTGATATGATAAAGAAAAAAGGTGAGTACGGATATAGAAAGTACTTCAAGATAAAAAACGGGATAATGATTGGTTTTTTTATTATCGTTATTTTGGTACTTTTTATAGCTTCAAAGCATACTAAAGAAAATATGTCAAGGATTCTTTTGGTGTCATCCATACTTATGGTACTGCCTATGGCAAATCTTTTATCGCCTTTTTTGGTAGTGTTTAAGTACAGGTCATGTGAATACGGTCTTGTAAAACCGTACTTGGAAGATAAACATTTTTTGTTTGATATTATCCTTACTATGAAGGAACAGGTTATGCCTCTTGATATCATATATATTGACGGAGAGAGGATATTTTGTGTTCTTTCAAATAAGGCTGACAAAAGAAAAACCGAAGACTTTATAAAAGAAAGAATGAAACTTGGGGGAATAAGTGTGAATGTAAAGGTCTGTGAAAGTATAAATGAATTAAAAAAGTTTATAAAAATCTCGCAGACAGAAGAGAATGTTGACAATAAATTAAATGAGATTAGGGCAATCTTAAAAAGCCTGTCGGTATAATGGTTGAGATAATTGTAGGAAAGAACGAAAGCGGTCAGAGGCTTGACAGAGTATTGGAAAAGATATTTGTAAATGCAAATGCAGGCTTAATCTTTAAGATGCTCAGAAAGAAAAATATTACACTGGATGATAAGAAGGCTGACGGCAAGGAGAGACTGATGCTTGGATCAAGTATCAAACTTTGGTTTTCAGATGAAAGTTTTGAAAAACTTACAGGAAAGAAAAATCTTTTAAAGACGGTCAAGGCTGAAAATACAGATAATGATGATAAGGCGGCTGCATTCAAGTCATATATAGTATATGAAGATGAGAACACTGTAATTATAAATAAGCCGGCCGGATTGTTGTCACAAAAGGCACAGGCAAATGATATATCTGTAAATGATTTGCTTTTAGAGTACCTTCATTTTGATGAGACCGCTTTGAATACTTTTAAGCCGTCTATTTGCAACAGACTTGACAGAAATACCTCGGGACTTTTGGTGTGCGGTAAGACTCTGGAAGGGCTTAGAGTAAATAATGAACTGATAAAGACAAAGGCGGTAAAAAAGTTCTATTTGGCTCTTGTGAAGGGAAAAGTAAGTGAAAAATGTGCTATATCCGGTTGGCTTTATAAGGACGAAAAGACCAATAAGGTACTTATAAAAAATGCCGAGTTTGAAAAATCTGATTATATACAGACGGAGTACGAGCCTATAGGATATTTTGATGATGCCACTTTACTGTCGGTAAAGCTGATTACAGGAAAGACACATCAGATAAGGGCACATCTGGCAAGTATATCACATCCGATAATAGGTGATTTCAAGTACGGCAACAGGTCTGTAAATGAAGTCTATAAGAAAAAATACGGAATAAAATGGCAAATGCTGCATTCTTATAAACTTGTATACGAAAATGAGGACATATCGGATACAGAGACTTTCAAAGCGCTAAAGGGCAGGTGCTTTGTGGCTGAGTATAACGGTGATTTCAGAAAGGTGATAGGAGATGGGAACTTGGAAGACAAGAGGTCTTAGAGGCTCGGCACTTGAAGAGTATATAAACTATTCAAATGAAAAGTACAGAGAATCGGGGCTTGCACTTATTCAAAAGATACCCACCCCCATCACACCTATTGATATTGATAAGAGTACAAGGCATATCACATTGGCATACTTTGATAAGAAGTCAACTGTGGACTATATCGGGGCGGTACAGGGGTTACCTGTATGCTTTGATGCCAAGGAGTGTGCGACTGCAAGCTTTTCTTTGGCAAATGTACATGAGCATCAGTTTAAATTTATGTGCGAGTTTGAAAAGCAGGGCGGTATTGCTTTTTTGATTATATTTTTCAAGTCACTTGATAAGATTATGTATGTGCCGCTAAGTGATTTGAGAGTATTTATGGACAGAATGTATGCAGGCGGAAAAAAGAGTTTTAAATTTGAAGAGTTGAACTCGGAATATGAGATACCCAAAAAAGGCGATATTATCGTGCATTATCTTGAAAGTCTGAGTTCATATCTTTTGGACAGGTAAAGGAGAGATTAGTATGAAACATATTGATGCCAGAATTTACAGCGGAAAAACAAATTTTGAGTGGAAAGATTTAAAGCTCAATCATAAAGGTTTGCTCCCTGTTATCGTTCAGGATTTTGTAGACAATTCCGTTTTATTATATACATATATGAATGAAGATGCATGGAATAAGACTTTATCTACAGGTCTGTTCACTTATTTTTCAGATATACACAACAGGTCAATAGTGAAGGGCAAAAAGTACGGCAATTATCAATATGTAAGAGAACTGTTTTTGAACGGGGAAAAGGATGCGCTTTTGGTAAAAGTCTACTCTGTGGCACCTATATGCGGTGACGGCAAAAAGAGTTGTTTTTTCAATGATATAGAGGAAATATAGTTATGAATACTATACTGCTTATGATGTCGGTCATTATACTGCTTTGTATAATTTTAAATATCATATCCAGCAAAATAGGTGTACCTGTTCTTCTGGCATTTATTTTGCTTGGAATGGTTTTCGGGTCTGACGGTATTTTTAAAATTAAATTTGACGACTTTAGGCAGGCGGAGACTATATGCTCGTTTGCACTGATTTTTATAATGTTTTACGGCGGTTTCGGAACCAATATAAACGAGGCAAAGCCTATTGCACTGAAGGCGGGGCTGCTTTCGAGTGTCGGAGTACTTTTGACTTCGGTATTTGTGGCATTATTCGGACATTATATTCTGAGGTTTTCTTGGATAAACAGTATGCTTATAGGAGCCGTTATCTCATCCACAGATGCTGCAAGTGTCTTTTCGATACTCCGAGACAGACACTTAAATCTAAAGGATAACACCGCATCAATCCTGGAAGTGGAGAGCGGAAGTAACGACCCATTTGCATATATGATTACAATGATAGTGATAAAGATAATTGCAGGAAGTATTACGCCACTTGACATCTTCACTATGTTGTTTTTGCAATTATTTCTTGGGGTTTTGTGCGGAGTTTTAATTGCGATTATATTCAGATATTTTATAAACAAATTTATCATTCATACCCCCGGCTTTAATATGGTATTGATAATTGCGGTTGCATTGCTTTCGTATGCACTGCCGAATGTATTTGGCGGAAACGGGTATTTGAGCGTATATATCACAGGTATTATACTTGGAAATTCGGATATCAGAGGAAAGAAAGAACTTGTACCTTTCTTTGACGGACTCACAGGTATAATGCAGATTTTGATTTTCTTTTTACTTGGACTTTTGTCATATCCTACACAGCTTTTGAGAGTTGCCGGCACAGGACTTATACTTGCGCTTTTTATTACATTTATTGTCAGACCGCTTGTAATTGCTTTGATTTTAAAGCCGTTTAAGTCCAAATGGAATCAGGTGTTTTTGGTTTCATGGTCAGGCTTTAGAGGGGCTTCATCCATAGTTTTTGCAATTGCGGCACTTTTAAGTACAAATGCAAACTATGATGTTTTCAATAATGTATTTTTTATTGTATTGTTCTCAATATCCGTACAGGGAAGCCTTCTGCCTTTCATGTCAAAGAAGCTTGATATGATTGATGAAAACTGTGATGTTATGAAGACCTTTTCAGACTATGCGGGAGAGGAGATACCTATTGAATTTATACAGTTGACTCTAAACGGTGAGCAGGGATGGTGTAACAAGAGTGTAAGTGAGATAAATCTTCCTCCGGACACATTGCTGGTTTTGGTAAAGCGAGACGGAGAGGATATAGTACCTAACGGTCAGACTGTTTTAAAATGTGGCGATACGGTAGTGCTTGCGGCAAAATCTATAGATTTTGAGGAAAGCTACAGTATTGTGGAGCATGTAGTTACAAAGAAAATGCTTACAAATGGAAATACATTGGCAAAACTCTCAGATGAGCTTGACGGGCTTGTAATGCTTATAATAAGAGGAGATGAGTTCATTATTCCAAACGGTGAGACTGTTATTTGTGAGAAAGATGTTTTGGTATTAAATAACGGACCTATATAAAAAATCGCAACGAAAACCGTTGCGATATTTTTATGCCACCTTTGAAATAAGTCCGAAGGATATAATCATCATTATAATACTTGCCATCAGCATACCGAGCAGTATACCGAGGAACGCTTTTTTTCTGTCCATCTCAAGGAATGCCGCAATGATGGCACCTGTCCAGGCACCTGTACCCGGAAGCGGTATACCTACAAAGATTACAAGTCCCCAGAAACCATATTTTTCTATAGAGTCCTTGTTTTTCATTATCTTTTTATGCAGGAATAAATGGATTCCTTTAAAAAGTTTGAACCTTGATTTTTCCATTGCCCTTAAAATTCTGTTGATTAAAAGGAGTATAAAAGGAACCGGAATAACATTGCCCACTATTGCGATAATATAGCTCTCAAGCGGGGGAAGCTTAAGCAGCGACGCGGCTATAAGTCCTCCTCTAAGCTCCAATATAGGCAACATGGATATAATAAATACTATCAACTGCTTTCCGAAGCTGAGTGATAAAAGTCCACCCATCATTCCGATAAGTGATTTCGCTAATTTTTCTGCCATAAAATACCTCTCATTTTTACGATAATGTAGATTGTAACAGATTGAGTAATTACAATCAAGGTGCTAAAATATTAAAACGGAGGTAGGATGATGGATATATTAAAGGGAGCATTGTGTTTGGAAGGCGGATCTTTAAGAGGGCTTTTTACTGCCGGAGTTTTAGATGCGTTTTTGGACAATGATTTGTATATTGAATATGTGAACGGAGTTTCGGCAGGTTCTATGAACGGAATGAACTATGTTTCAAAACAGAGAGGCAGGTCAAAGAGGATAAACCTTAAGTATCTACATGATAAGAGGTATATAAGTTTCAAAAATATGTTTACATCAAGACAGATATTCAATTTTGATTTTTTATTTGGTGATATTTCAAATAAATATGATCCTTTTGATTGGGAGGCCTTTAATGACAAATCACAAAAGTATGAGGCTGTAGCCACAGATGTAATAACCGGTGAAAGTACATATTTTGACAGAGATGAATGCAGTGATATTGTGGCAGGTGTAGAGGCATCGGCATCCATACCTGTGATGTCGAAAATGATTGATGTTGAGGGAAGAAAGTATCTGGACGGCGGAGTGTCCACATCCATTGCATACAAAAGAGCCTTTGAGCTCGGATATCCTAAGGCTGTGGTTGTACTTACAAGAGAAGAAGGATACAGAAAAAAGCCTGTAAATAAGGTGAATGAGAGTATATATAAGAGATATTTTAAACCGCTTCCAAGGCTTGTAGATAAGCTTATGAGTGTACCCGAAAGGTATAATGAAATGCAGGAAGAGATGGAAGCTCTTGCAAATGAGGGCAAGCTTCTTATAATAAGACCTCAAAAGAAGGTTATTGTACAAAGACTTGAAAAGAGCGTTGCCAAGCTTGAAAGCCTTTATAATGAAGGATATGAAGAGGGTTTAAGAAATATTGAGAATATAAAGAAGTTTTTAAGTCAAAATCCATGAGTTCAGCTTGGAGATTAAGTTATATTACTGTCACTTTATCGCTTTAAACTTTTAAGGTTTAAAGCCTTAAGGTATTGACGCAAAAATTTAGTTATAGTATAATCCATTGCAGAGTTTTATTGTAAATGGAAGGACAGTATATGAAAAAGAATATATTTAAAATAGCTGTAGCTATGTTACTTGGAGCAAGCCTTATGGCATGCGGCTCTAAGGCGGATACTTCAGACAGTACTGCAAGCGCCGATGCAAAAACCGATGTTTCATCACAGGCTGATGCAAATGCGAAAAAAATAGGTATTTTGCAGTATGTACAGCATCCTGCGCTTGATAAGGCAAATGAAGGATTTGTTGCCGCACTTAAAGAGGCGGGAATGAATGTGGATATTGAGCAGGAGAATGCCGGAGGTGAGCAGTCTGCGGCACAGACTATTGCAAACAAACTTGTAAACGATAAAAAGGATTTGATCCTTGCTATTGCAACACCGGCAGCACAGGCTGTAGCAGGTGCCACATCCGATATTCCTGTGGTTATAACTGCAGTTACAGACCCTGCGGATTCCGGACTTGTAGACAGTAACGAGAAGCCTGGCGGCAATGTTACCGGAAGTTCGGACCTTACACCGGTAGCGGATCAGATCGAGCTTCTTACAAAGATTTTACCTGAGGCAAAGAATGTAGGTATTCTTTACTGTACAGCGGAAGCCAACTCAAAGCTTCAGGCCGGACTTGCTATGGACGCCCTGAAGGCTAAGGGGCTTAACGGTGTGGAGTACACTGTTTCAAGTTCAAATGAGATACAAAGTGTTGTTGAGTCAATGGTAGGTAAGGTGGATGCCATCTATGTACCTACAGACAATGTTATTGCGGCAGGTATGACAACTGTGGCAATGGTTGCAACTACGGAACATAAGATTCCTATTATCGGAGCTGAGGCGGCTCATGTTGAAAACGGTGCTCTTGCAACATACGGTATAGACTATTTTGAGGTCGGCAAGCTTGCAGGAGAGCAGGCTGTAGAGATTCTAAACGGCAAGTCTCCGGCTGATATTCCGATTGCATATTTACCTAAGGACAAATGTAAGCTTGTTATAAACGATGAGGTTGCAAAGGAACTTGGAATAGATACATCAAATATTTCAATGGAATAAGAAATTTTCAAGACCGGTGTATACCGGTTTTGTTGTTATTAAATATAATTTGTGGAGGTAAAAATGTTTACAGCACTTTTGGGAGCCGTATCACAGGGTATACTTTGGGGTGTAATGGTTCTTGGAGTATATATTACTTATAAATTACTGGATATTCCGGATTTGACTGCGGACGGAAGTTTCGCTTTCGGAGGTTGTGTGTGTGCGGTCATGATTGTGAATTTCCATATGAATCCTTTGGCGGCGCTTATATTTGCTACGATTGCAGGTATGATAGCCGGATTTATCACAGGTGCATTGCATACGATATTTGAGATTCCTGCTATACTTGCAGGTATTTTGACACAGATTTCTTTGTGGTCAATAAACCTACGAGTTATGGGAAAGAGTAATGTGCCGCTTTTAAAGACAAAGACAATATTTTCATGGCTTACAGATGCTACGGGAATCAGCAATTCCATGGCAGGTGTTATTTTGGGCGGAATAATAATAGTACTTACAATACTTATCTTATACTGGTTTTTCGGTACCGAGCTCGGTTCGGCACTCAGGGCTACAGGAAATAATGAGGCGATGATAAGAGCACTAGGTGTAAATACCGCTCATACAAAGCTGCTTGCACTTGTAATAAGTAACGGGCTTATAGGACTCTCAGGCGGACTTATAGTGCAGAGCCAAAAGTATGCGGATATAAATGCAGGTACAGGTGCCATAGTAATAGGACTTGCGGCAATAGTTATAGGTGAGGTAATACTTGGAAAGGTGATTTCATTTTGGATGAAGCTTACATCGGCAGTGGTCGGCTCGGTAGTATATTTTGTAATAAGAGGTATTGTATTGCAGCTCGGTATGGACGCCAACGATATGAAGATGCTCTCCGCAATAATAGTGGCATTGGCATTGGCAGTACCGGTAATTAGTGCTAAAATAAGATTAAACAGAGCATATTCACCAAAGGGAGAGTAAGATGTTAGAGATTTTAAATGTAAGCAAGACCTTCAACAAAGGTACAATAAACGAAAAGAAAGCTTTAAACAAACTGTCACTGCATCTGAATCCCGGCGACTTTGTGACAATCATTGGCGGAAACGGTGCAGGTAAATCTACAATGTTGAATATGATTGCAGGCGTATATCCTATAGACGGAGGCAGAATCATAATAGACGGCGTAGATATATCAAGGATGCCTGAGTACAAGAGGGCAAAGTATATAGGAAGAGTATTTCAGGACCCTATGATGGGAACCAGTGCAGGTATGCAAATAGATGAGAACCTTGCACTTGCTTTTAGAAGAGGTGAGTCAAGGGGACTGGCTTGGGGTATCAAAAAATCCGAGAAGGAAAAGTACAAAGAGATACTTTCAAAACTTGACCTCGGACTTCAGACCAGAATGACTTCAAAGGTGGGACTGCTGTCGGGAGGTCAAAGACAGGCACTGACACTTTTGATGGCAACACTGAAAAAGCCTAAGCTTTTACTTCTTGACGAGCATACGGCGGCACTTGACCCGAAGACCGCAAAGAGAGTACTTGACCTTACGGAGCAGGTGGTTGCAGAGCAAAATCTTACCGCAATGATGGTTACTCACAATATGAAGGATGCGCTGAATATCGGAAACAGGCTTATTATGATGCACTCGGGAAGAGTGATCTATGATGTAAGCGGAGAAGAGAAAAAGAAACTTAAAGTCGAGGATCTTTTAAGGAAGTTTGAAGAGGCAAGCGGCGGAGAGTTTGCAAATGACAGAATGATGTTGGCAAACTAGATAAAAACGGAGGGGACTATGGATAAGAAACTTATTATCACCATAAACAGAGAATATGGAAGCGGCGGAAGGATAATAGGACAAAAGCTTTCAGAGAAACTTGGTATACCTTATTATGACGATGAAATAATAAGGCGCGCATCCGAACATTCGGCTGTGGGAGAGCAGTATTTCAGAATGAATGATGAGAGACCGGGTAACAATATTTTGCAAAGAATCATAGGCGGAATAAAGAATGCAAATAATAAGCCGTCAATAGGTGACGATATTGTTTCACCTGACAATCTTTTCAGATTTGAAAGTGAAGTGATAAGGGAGTTGGCTGCAAATGAGGCCTGTATACTTATCGGAAGATGCTCGGACTTTGTACTCAGCTCCGCAGGAGATGAGGATTTTATTTCTCTCTTTGTGTATGCGGATCTCTCTACGAAGGTGGACAGAGTAATGGATGTTGACGGAGTGGACGCCAAGGAAGCTCTTAGACGAGTACAAAGAAACAACAGGATCAGAAAAGAGTACTATAAGTACTACACAGGTGAAGAGTGGGACGATATGACACATTATGATCTGCCGCTGAACACATCAAAGATTACACTTGATCAAGGCGTGGAATTGATACTTGAGTATTTAAAGATTAGAGGAAAGTTATAAATGAGAGATAATTGTATTGACAGTTTTTTGGCACAGGAGTTCGGCAAGAGCCAAAATTATAATGAGATAAAAAATGTGCTCTTCAGTGAGTTCAATGTAAAAAAGGGACTTAGAAATGAAGACGGTACAGGAGTAAGAGTAGGACTTACAAAGGTTTCCGATGTAGTGGGCTATGATATAGTGGACGGTGTGAAGACAAATGTGGACGGTAAGCTCTACTACAGAGGCTACAGTCTTAATGACCTTGTAAACGGAAGTGCCAAATCTGTCAGAGGCTATGAAGAAGTGATGTTCTTACTGCTGTTCGGTTTCTTACCGAATAAGATGGAGCTTGACAACTTTTCAAAGGTCTTTAGAAGTATGTACGCTTTACCGAACGGCTTCTTTGAGAGTGTTCTTCTTAGAAATCCGGGCAAGAATCTGATGAATGTACTTCAAAATGCGGTACTTACACTTTACAACTACGATGACGAGCCTGACAATGTGGATGTATTTTCAACTTTATTGAAGGGGCTTAGAATATCGGCATTTTTACCTGTAATTATGTGCTATGCATATCAGGCAAAGAGACATTATTTTAACAACGACAGTCTTATAATACATTATCCTGACGAGAAGCTGTCAATGGCTGAGAATATCTTACAGATGTTAAGAGTTGACCAAAAATTCTCAAAGAACGAGGCGGCACTGCTTGATACAATACTTGTACTTCATGCGGACCACGGCGGCGGTAACAACTCAACATTTACAAATGTTGTGGTTTCATCCACAGGTACGGATATATACTCTACAATTGCGGCATCTATCGGTTCACTGAAAGGACCTAAGCACGGCGGTGCGAATATATCCGTTGTGCAGATGATGAAGGCTGTAAAGGATGAAATAGGTATAACCACAGATGAAAAGAAGATAAGAAATGTTGTAAACAGATTGCTTGATAAAGATTTCTATGACTGTAGCGGACTTATATACGGATTCGGACATGCGGTTTATACAATTACGGACCCGAGAGCCGAGCTTTTAAGAGAGTACTGTGAGGTCGTGGCAAAGGATAAGGACAGACTTGACGAGTATCACTTCTACGAGGTGTTTGAAAAGACTGTAAAGAAGGTGGTATTTGAAAGAAAGGGCACTACAATTTCTTCAAATGTAGACCTCTATTCAGGATTTGCCTACAATATGCTTGGAATCCCTGAAGACTTATATACACCGCTCTTTGTGGTGGCAAGAAATATAGGTTGGGTTGCACATAATGTGGAGAACAAGCTTTATGACGGTAGAATAATGAGACCTGCTACAAAGTATGTGGGTGAATTACACGAATATACGGCATTTAAAGACAGATAAAAAAGAGGCCTTAGGCCTCTTCTTTAAGTTTATTATTTTTTGTCGTCTTCAAGGACATCGTCTATTTTCTGAGCAAGGTCTTTTTTGTCCTCGTCAGGATTCATCTCATAAAAGTCAACTTCCACTTCAGAATCATTATCCTCGTCCTCAGACTTTTTTGTCGCCTTGTCAAACTTATCTTTTGCTTTGTCAAATATAGGTTTTGCACTGTCCTTTGCAACATCGGTTGCAGCGGCTACATTGTCGCTTACAATATTTGCAACGCCTTTAAGTACTTCCTTGGCGGCACTTGCCATTCCCTTGGCACTGTTTGCGGTATCCTTGGCGGCAGTAACGAACTCATCTGTAGATGACTTCAGTTCGGTATATTTTCTGTCGGAAGGGTTATTGTCTGTATTTTCATCAAGTTCATCATCAAAATCTTTGAACTCACCCTCCAATTCCTTTTGATATCCTTTATACTTCAGTACATATGACACACCTGCTGCTGCGGCACCTGCAAGAGATGCTAAAAATAATAACTTTTTGAAACTTGCCATAATAACCTCCTTTACAATTGTGGTGATTACAGTGTAATATCTATTTGTAAAAAGTACAAGTGTTATTTGGAGAGAATATGAAAAAAATAATATATTTTTTGGGATATATCATAGGATTTATTATAATTGCATATATCAGCTACACTTATGTGAAAATGGGAATCTCACATACAAATGATATATTCTTAAAGAAGGGATATTTTGTTTTGGCTACGGTTATTTTTGTTACGGTTTTAGCCTCACTTATATATCTTAAGTTGACAAAATTCAGTATTGTAAAGATATATCCGATAGTGCTGACATTATTCGGACTTGCGTATATGTATGTATTTCCGGCAATGTCGGCTCCTGATGAGATTGCACATTTTATCTCGGCGTATAAAATATCAAATATAATGCTTGGTGAGAGGGCAACCGTCACCGACGGGCATGTGATAATCAGAGCCGGAGATTTGTGGCTGGAAGATACTGATAATGAATATAAATTTGATGCAAATAAAAGTGTAAAAGAGGGTGTTTTGATACCGGAAGGAGGAAGTCATGGCAAAATTGTTTCAAGCAAGCTGGAAGAAGCATCTTATAAGGTTTTTTATGGAGAGGGGAATCTTCGCAGTCGCAATAGCGGGATTAGTTTTAAAGGAAAGACTTATGACAAAGCGCAGTCGCTACATTCACCTGTAAATACCATACCGAGTGTATATTTTTTTGCGGCACTCGGCATAAGTATAGCAAGGATATTGGGGCTTGGAAGCGTATATCTTGTGATTTTCGGCAGACTCGCAAATCTGGCGGTCTTTGTTTTGCTTACTTCTTTTGCAATAAAGCTTTTGCCGAAGTTTAAAGAGTTTATATTCCTTATAGGTTTGTTTCCCACCACGGTTGAACTTGCGGCGTCATATTCATATGATGCGATTATGATTGCAAGTTTGATTTTCTTTGTTTCATATGTATTTTACCTTGCATATGAAAAGGATTCCTTTAATATAAAGGATTTGATAGTTGTGACATTGTTTTCAGGACTTGTTTTGCCTTGTAAGATGGTGTATTTTCCTATACTGCTTATACTTTTTTTAGTACCTATGCAAAAATTCAGTGTAAGAGGCAAGGTAAACGGGAAGATAAAAAAAGAAAATATAACATTTTTCCTTGCAAGTGCTGTGACGGTACTTCTGTCATTTGTAATTGCAATGTATCTGGTAAACAGGGCGACTGTGGTAGGATATTCCACAAGCAATACCGACAGCCTTGAGTGGGCAGGTGAGCAAAGCTATACAATAGGGTATTTGATTCACAACAAAGCCAAGGCGATAAAGTTGTTTTATAATACGATTATTTTGCAGCTTGAGTACTATCACGGCACCATGATGGGAACTTATTTGGGTCATGCGGATACTGTAGTCGGAATACCTTATATAGGATTTTTAGTATTAAATGTAGCTTTAATACTTTCCATATTCAGAGAGGGCAAGGAAAAGCTGCTGCTTTTAAAGGATAAAATTCTTGTTACCGTAAGTGTAGGCTTTATAATATTCCTTATACTTTTATCAATGCTTATTGCGTGGACTCCGATAAGTTCACAGTTTATAGAGGGAGTCAGCGGCAGATACTTTATACCGGTGATGCTTCCTATACTTTCGGTACTTCAAAACAACAAGCTTTCTGTAAAAAATGAGATGAAGAGAACTTTGATATTCCTGTTTATTTTTGTGAACGGACTTTCTCTTTTACAGATATTTGCTACAGTATGTATAAGACTCTGACGCCTTACTTAGTAAATAACAAAACTGTAAAAAAAAATTAACAAAAGTATTTGTGAAATACGCTATAATAGTTTTTATAAGGAGGCGAAATGAAGAGAAGAAATTTAATAAAACTTGCATCAGCATTTGCGGTTGTGACTATGCTGGGACTTGGCATACACACTAAGGCATATGCGCTTGGTGCAACATCAAGTATCGATTCTGTTACAATAGGTTCAAATAAGACTACAGTTGACATCACTATGAACAACTCAGGTGATATGTCAGGTACCGATGGTAACTTTTATCTTTTTGAGTTACAGCCGTATGAGGACGGTATCGGAAACAGAACCGACTATCTTGAAAAATTAAGTGCGGGAAGTGTAACAAAATCATATCAGTTGAATAAGGGAAGTGAGAACAGCAGACTTTATAACAGCTATGTGGTGGCGGTATATGACGGAAGCAAGTATGTTCCTGTAAGTTCACAAAAGTATATCACAAATCCTGAGGCGGTTGCTTCAAATATTGCCGCTTATAAGACACAGGCCTCAAAGAAGGGATTACAGATTGAGTTAAAGATGCTTGACGATGCTTTTGACCTTGGAGTAAAGCACGCATCCACCAATATTGCCTTCAATCAGATCCTCGGTAACGGTATCGACTACAATTACAACGGTAAGACATACCATTTCAACAAGGCTGTAGTTGAGGACTATGACAAGACTATCAGTGCATTCTCAGGAAAGGATATGACCGTTACGGCCATTATTCTAAACGGCTATAATGAAGCACATCCTGAGCTTATGTACCCTAATATGCCGAAAAGAGACAATATATTCTACTATATGTTCAATGCATCCTCAAAAGAGGGAGCTGAGACTACAGAGGCTATAGCATCCTTCCTTGCGGAAAGATACAACGGAAAGACACCTAAGTACGGTAAGGTATCCAACTGGATTATAGGAAATGAAATCAACAACCAGCAGTGGAACTATGTCGGAGATATGGATGTAAGAAGCTATACAAGAAGATATGAGAAGGCATTCAGAATTTTCTACAATGCAATCAAGTCAAACTCGTCAACCGACAGAGTGTTTTACTCACTTGATTACAACTGGAATAATGAGATCAACAACAAGAACAAGTACGGCGGCAAGCAGGTAGTTGACAACTTCAACTCTTTGGTATTGGAACACGGAGATATAGACTGGGGTCTTGCATATCACCCGTATCCGGCACCTATGACGGAGCCTGAGTTCTGGGATGATGCAGAGAAGACGGGACTTATCAAGGACAGTTTTGATTCTCCTGTAATCAACTTTGCAAACCTTAATAAGCTTACAGACTACTTTGCACAGGATGCACTTAAGAAAAACGGTGTGGTAAGACATATAATGCTTACAGAGGAGGGCTTTACAGCCACCAATCCTACAAGAGGCAATATAGAAAATGAGCAGGCTGCGGCATTTGCGTACTCATATTACCTTGTAGATTCAAACCCGTATATCGAAGCATATATACTCAGTCGTCAGGTGGATGCACCGCTTGAGGTAAGATCGGGACTTTCATTCGGACTTTGGACCTGCAATATGAATGTAGGTGATGAGATTAAGGCTGTTTCAAAGAGAAAGATTTGGAATGTATTCAAGTACATTGACAAGGCAAAGTACACACTTGACAATACAGACTTCGCAAAGAGCGTCTTAGGTATAAGCAAGTGGCAGGAAAAAGTTCCGAACTTTAAGTGGACTGCACAGGAAAACAGAAGATAATATTTATAATCTATGGGAAGGCTTTCCTTTCCATAGATTTTTTCATATGCTGAGGGTAATGCATTAATAATCTTTTCGTGGTATAATGTGAGACATTGTATATAAGCAAAATAAAGTAGCAAAGACGGAGCCGTTATGAAACATACATTTGTTATTTGTGCATATAAGGAATCAAAGTATTTGGAGGACTGTATAAAATCTTTGAAAACTCAGAAAGTAAAGTCTGATATAAAGATTGCAACCTCCACACCTAATGAATATATCTACAGTATTGCAAACAAATACGGAATTGATGTATTTGTCAACAATATTAAAAAAGCCGATAATATTTCAAATATAGGCAATGACTGGCAGTTTGCTTACAATATAGCCGATACGGAGCTGGTAACTATAGCACATCAGGATGATATTTATCTTAAGCACTATACAAAAGATTTATTAAAGTATAAAAAGAAATATCCGGATATGACTCTTTTTACCACATCGTCCATTACGATAAAAAACGGAAGGATGAAGTTCGGCAAAGTGGAACTGGTAAAGAAAATTCTCAGACTGCCGCTTACTTTCAATGCGCTGAACAATATAGAGTTTGTAAAAAGACTTGCCATAACCTTCGGAAATCCTATAATAGCGCCAAGCTGCGCCTATGATAAGAGACTCTGTCCGAAAGATTTGTTTTTATCAAGTTTTCAGTTTGCACTGGATTGGGAGTGTCTTCTTAAGCTTGCAAAATTGGAGGGCAGGTTTGTACTTTGTGAAAATCCGGGGATTTGCTACAGAGTACATGACGGTGCGACCACAAAAAAGAGTATACTTGATCACTCAAGGCAAAAAGAAGAGAGTATTATGTTTGACAGATTGTTGCCAAGTCCGCTGGCAGCTGTTGTAAAGAAGCTCTATCAAACTTCGTATAATGCATATTTTTAGGAGGAGATATGGTACTGGTAAAAGTTGAAGAAAAATACGAATATCTAAAGGATATATTGCTTTCATTACTTCTTATAGGTATTGCATTTATTATAAATACCGGAATCAGTATAAAGGGCTTATATATGGACGACCTGCTTATGTGGTCTACCAGAAGAGGCACAGGATTTTTCAGATATGTATTTCCGCATGAGATGAGAAAGTTCAGACCGGTATACTGGGCGGTTACTTGGATATATCAAGGGATTATAAAAAATAATCTTGATTTTATTGTGCCTATAAATATAGTTATAGGCGCAGGTATAGCAATTGCAATTTATTTTTTTGCAAAGGGTCTTGCGCGTTCAAAGACGATGGCGTTTTTATTTGCCGCCATGTTTTTAGTTTCAAGATTTTCATACTATGATATAGGGCAGTATCTCGGACTTATGGAAGCCATGGCGATGATATTTGCATTTGCACTTTGTGTATGCCTTTACAAATATATTAACGGACAGGCAAACAGATACTTTTATTATGCCTGTGTATTTTATTTTTTGGACTGTTTTACACATGAGAGATTTGTAGTACTATTCCCTATGCTTATCTTTGCAGTAATTGTGAAAAAGGGATACAGAATAATAAATGCATCTGTAGCAATAATTACTTTTATTGTGGCAAATTATATAAGATTTGCGGCTTTAAAGTCATTTATACCTGAGGGCACCGGTAACTCAAAGGTAAGTGAAACTTTCAAACTGTCAAGTTTTTTTGCATCTGTAAAAACTGAGATATTATATCTTTGCGGAATAAATACGGGTCCTACACATCTGAACGGAATTGACTTCAAGGATGCAAATATTGCAGTCAAAATCCTGATAATCATAGGAATATTTGCGTTTATTATGTTTATTTGCAAGTCCGTATACTCTATTCTGATGAGAAGTAAAAAAATTGAATTTGACTGGATAAAAAACATATTGCTGTTCCTCGGATTTATTATAGGAAGTATAGTGTCATCTGCCGTAACTATAAGAGTGGAGATGAGATGGCTGTATGCACCTTTTTTATTTTTGTTGCTACTTACCGCCTATATCTACGGTGTGGATAAAAAGATAGCTGTAAGAAAGTCAAAGAATAAAAGTATAGGGACTTCACTCAGCAGAATATTTCATGTTTCATTTGTATCGGCAATACTTGTGATGGTTTGGGGATTTTGTATGCTTATAGGAGATATGTACTACAGAGGTTACTATGATAAGATATATCTTTTTGAGGGTCAAAACAGAGCCAATTCACTGGCAAATGAGACTTACTACAAATATAATAAGGAATTAGATAATAAAAGGATTTTTATAATAAAAAATGATTTTAAACTGAGTGATTTTGATGCGCTTGAATTCTTCAGAGCCTATAATCCTGATATCAGAGAGGATATAGTGACATTTATTGACAACTACAGAGATATAGGAGTGGTTAATGAAGATATGATAGTGCTTACTGAAGATAAAAAGAACAATGAATATGTCAATGTTACGGATTTTTTAAGGAATATAAAGGTTGAAAATATCTACGGACATTATGATGACGGTTGGACAGATGAAGAGGCTAAGTTTAATGTAATGTCGGGAGAGCATGGACGGATTCATTTTGAAATAATGTATCCGGGAGAGCTTACCGGAAATGAAAGTATCGAGATAGATGCAAACGGAGAAAAAGAAACCTTGGATTTGGTTTCAAATATAACATACTACGAGATAGATACCACCCCGAATACTGTAATACCGATACAGATGAAGAGCAATTTCTATATGCCTGATGCCAAGGAGCAAAGAGGTGATAAGAAACTTAGCTTTATTTTAAATATAAAGATAGAATAGTAGGAGTATAATGAAGAAGTTTTTAGCATTTTTCCTACCGATAGTAGGTGCAATATATTTAAGTGCATATATAAGAAGTGCGGTGCTTGATGTGGTCTATACCGACTATATAAGGATTATAAATACTTATTTACACAATCCGTTTTCACCTGAACCTTATTTTGGAAAGGATGCACTGACAAGATTGCCTATAACATTTTTTGAAAGAGCAATAAATGTAAAGTTTTTTAACTATTCCACAATGTTTGATATGAGCTTGGGAGTAATATTTCTTGCGATTATGGGTATTGTTATAGGACTGTTTACGGCAAAGAAGAATTTAAAAATCGGATATATCATTCTTGTGATGATGGTGGTATTCTCACTTTCACAGTGGGAAATGCTCACCAACGGTACAGGCTGGGTACATTTTTTTACATTCTTTTTGTTTGCGCTGAATTTTTATATACTGGATTCATATATTCAAAAAGAGAGCGGCTTTAAGCTTATTTTAAATATTTTATTGCCGGTATTTACAATAATAATGGCTGCAGGTTCGTATTCACTTGCCTACGGTGCAACACTTATTTGCGCCTATATTTTCTATGCTTTTTTCAGAAAGAAAAAAAGAGGAGTATTGCTGTGTATACCTGTAGTTATGGCATTGGCTTTATTTATGTATTCTTATATGAATGCCGACAATGTGAATGCAGGAGCGACAAGTGAGAGTATCGTGACGGTATTTGGCAGAGATCCGCTTTACTTTTTGTATTTCGGGCTAAACACATTTGCATCTGATGTGGTCAGTGTGGAGCTTGTAAAACACTTTGAGATAAATGTAATAGGAACAGGGATACTGGGTGCCGTAGTCATATTATTTTATCTGGATGCACTGTATATGAACTTCAGATATAAGATATATGATGATACGATATTTCCACTTTTGCTGGTTGTATCGGGACTTTTCAGTCACACTATGGTAATACTCACAAGGTGGATTTTTTTGGATCCCATGTATGCAATGAGCTCAAGGTATTCACTTCAGTTCGGAGCGGGGCTTATAGGAGTTATATTGACATTTGCCTATATTAAGAGAAAGGTAAAAGGTCCCGGAAGAAAGAAGCCTGCGCCTATAAAGATTCCTCTTATATCAAATATCGGCATTTTGGTTTTTGTAATACTGGTGTTTGCAGGTAATGTACTTACGGCAGGCAATGAGATAAGAATGGCGAAATATCGTATGGAAAGCTTTGAAAAAAAGGTGAAGGTTGCAAAGAATTTTGAGTACGAGAGTGATGAGACATTAAAGAAGGTGTTACAGTATCACAGTCCTAAAAAAACAAGAGATGCGCTCAGATTGATAAAATCTAAGAAATTGAACATTTTTAGTGAATAATACTGTTGATTTGTACACTGTAAAGAGTGTAAAATGATGTCGTTAAATTATTTTGATGGGAAGGCTTAGAAATGGATAACTCTTATGGAATGCTTGCCCTGCAAAAGGCGAATTTATATATTTTGCAGGAAATAGACAGAATATGTAAAAAGTATAAAATAAATTATACTCTGGACTCAGGTACGCTACTTGGTGCGATAAGGCATGGAGGTTTTATCCCTTGGGATGATGATGCGGATATTGCAATGACAAGGGCGAATTTTGAGGCGTTTAGAAGGATTGTAAAGAGAGAGTTGAGTGATAAGCTGGAGTTCATCATGCCGAATGAGTTCAAAAACGGTAAAGTATTTTACGATTTTACTCCGAGGATAATATATAAGCCAAGTGCAAGGCATAAAAATAATGACAAAAAGGATCCTTATGAGGGTAAGTTAAATCACCTTTGGGTGGATATATTCATTTTGGATAAGTTGCCGAAATCAAAGTTATTGCAAAGATTTGTATTATTTAATCAGAAGCTTATATATCTGTTTTCAATGGGGCACAGGAAAAAGCTTGAGTTGAGAAAATATAAGGGCACCATGAAACTTGTAGTATTGTTATTTTCAATTTTCGGTAAGATAATACCTATGAAAAGGTTGTTTAAAATGCAGGACGGGCTTTCAAAGCTTTTCTATAAGTCAAGAAACAGTACTACATGGTATTACAGCAATTATCAGCCTGATTATATTGATATAAAGGTTAATAAGGATTGGTATGAAAAGTATTTGAATATAAAGTTTGAGGATGCCACACTTTCTATAATAGATGAGTATGACAGTGTTTTGCATCTGGTGTACGGTGACTATATGACGCCTCCCCCAAAGACTGACAGAGTCCCGACCCATGGCAGTACGGAGATAGAGATTTATGAGTAAGAAGATTTCAATTATTGTATCTGTATATAATGAAGAGGAAGTTTTGTTTGAGTTTTATAGAGAGACAATAAAGGTTCTTCTTTTGATAGATAATCCATATGAAATCATTTTTGTAAATGACGGAAGTGTGGACGGTTCAAGAGGTATTTTATTTAAGATTGCAAAAGATGATGAAAATGTAAAGGTTGTACATTTTTCAAGAAATTTCGGACATGAGGCTGCGATGATTGCAGGTATTGACAATGCAAGCGGAGATTATCTTGTATGCATGGATGCGGACCTTCAGCATCCTCCTACCTTACTTCCCGAGATGTTGAGAAAGTTTGAATCGGGATATGACATAATAAACATGGTAAGAACTGTAAACAAGTCGGCAGGAATTATAAAGAATATAACTTCATCCATGTTTTATAAGGTTATAAACAGGTTAAGTGATATACATTTGGTCAGCAATGCCTCGGATTTTTTCGGAATATCAAAGAGAGTTGCCGATGTGTTAAGAAGCAGCTACAGAGAAAAGACCAGATTTTTGAGAGGCTATGTACAAAATGTGGGCTTTAACACTGTAAATATAGAGTATGAGGCAAGGAAGAGATATGCGGGAGAGAGCAAGTATTCTATAAAGAAGCTTTTCAGATTCTCCATGAATACTATAATGACCTTTTCAAATCTGCCTCTTAAGCTGGGTATATATGCAGGCAGTATGGCAGCGTTTTTGGCAATAATAATGATGATATATACCATAGTGTCGTTTATAAGGGTAGGTACGCCAAGCGGCTATGCCACTACGATATGTCTTATATGCTTTATGTTTTCGGTACTTTTCTTTATAGTGGGTATCATAGGAGAGTATCTGGGACTTATCCTTTCCGAGATAAAGGACAGGCCTATATATATAGTTGAAGAGAAGATAAATTTTGAAGATAAAGAATAAAAGAGCTGTAAAAACGGCTCTTTTTTTGCTATAATATTACATATAAAGTTTCTGAATTTCTAATAATCTATGGAGTAAGTATGAATATTTCACAAGCAATTTCAAAAAGAGTAATGTTATTATGTTACGAAAAAGATATGACGGTGTATGAGCTTTCAAAAAAGTCCGGAGTTCCCAAAACCACTATAAAAGATATTATCTCAGGTCGAAGTAAAAATCCCGGTGTAATAAGTATAGAAAAACTCGCCGCAGGATTTTCAATGTCCATAGGCGAGTTTTGGAATCACGAGCTGTTTACTTGTTGAGATACATATTTGCATCTTTAAAAAACGATATAATCAGTAAAATCATTATAATACCTATAGGAAAAGCGGCAATGATGGATACTGTCTGTAGGTTTGACATGGAATTGTCTGAAAAGATAAGACCGATAGGCAGTAAAATCAAAAGTATCGACCAGTACAGTTTTATCTGCTTTGAAGGTTCTTTATCTTCAAGGTCCTTATATGAGTATGATGCGGCTACAAGTGTGATGGAGTCAAAGGTTGTAGCATAAAATGTAATCATTGTCAGTATCAAAAGTATCATAGCTATATAGGGAAGCGGCAAACTTGATATTATCTCACCTATAGTTGTGTAGAGATTATTGCTGTCTGTGTAGAGCTTAAGTAAATCCACCTGACCGAATACATTCAGTGCAATACCGTAATTGCCGAGTACGATAAATGATATAAATGTACCTGAAAGTCCGAATATATATCCGCCAAGTATAACTTCTCTTATTGTTCTTCCCCTTGAGATACTGCCTATAAAGAAAGGAGTGGCAACACACCATACCATCCAGTACGCCCAGTAAAATACGGTCCAATCTTCGGCAAAGCTTGATTTGCCTGTAGGGTCTATATATGTGGCAAGAGATAAAAAGTTGTTATCCAGATTGCCAAGTGATTTAAAGCCCAGTTCGAGTATGAACTTGCCATGTCCGCCGCCAAAGAATACATACAATAAAAGTGCAAAAAACAGGTATGTACAGCATGATGCAAGCTTTGACACTCCGTCAATACCCAAATATGCACATACGGAATATATAAGGCAGACTACAAGTAAAATAGCTATTGTAAGTATATTATTATTGCCGATGCCGAAAAGTTTTGCTACAGTCTGAGAAAGTAGAGGTGTTGCAAGTGAAAATGTGGTGGCTGTACCTGC
The DNA here is from genome assembly GCF_938015485.1 of uncultured Lachnoanaerobaculum sp. GTDB lineage: Bacteria > Bacillota > Clostridia > Lachnospirales > Lachnospiraceae > Lachnoanaerobaculum. The sequence goes on from NZ_CALLVU010000097.1 coordinate 43,141, forward strand.
AATAAGTGCAAATACTGCTGTTAAATCTACAATTTTGCCTATTACGCCGTCCACATGTGAGCCGAGAAGCACCCTGAGACCTTCAGAGTACTTTGCCTTGGTCCTCTTTCTTACATGAAGCATAAAGCCGAAGCATGATGCAAGAACAACATAGAATGCCCAAGGAATAGGTCCCCAGTGAAAAAGCGGATAGGTGGCGGACCAAAGTGTGGTATCACCGAGGGATTGTATTCTGTCCTGATTTGCATAAAGCATCCATTCACATAGTGAGTAAAATAATATATCTGCGGCAAGTCCTGCGGTAAACATCATAGTTCCCCATGCAAAGTCGGAATGTTCCTTTTTGCCGCTGCCAAGCTTTATATTGCCGTATTTTGAAAATGCCATATACAGTGACAGTAAAAAGATAAAAAGTCCGAATATAAGATAAAAGATTCCGAGGCTGTTATTTAAAAGACCTCTGATACTACCGAGAATATCGGTTGCTTGTAAAGGAAATATAAAAAACAGCAGTACCAAAGCCAGTACAAGCAAAAAAGGTACTATAGTAACAAAATAATCAATACCTGATTTTTTCATCATGCCCTCCTTATGTTCAAAATAAGATAAAAAATATTGATATTGAACATAATAACACTTTTAAACTTATTTTACAAGATATAAAAAAATCTTAAAAATTATGGAATAATCAAAAAAACACTACAAAAAATAAAACCCTTTGGTATAATAGTGAAGTTAGTAAATGTCTAATGGAAGGTATTTATATTATGATAAAAATTAAAAAGCATATTGTAGGGGTACTCTCTATAGTATTTGCCTTATCTGCGGGAGCCTGTGCGAATTCGGATATAGTTGTCAACAAAAGCGTGGATTCGGACAAACCTGTATTTGAGACACAAAAAAATATAGTATTGGACTGGTCTCAGATAAGAAGTGATGCGGAAGAGCAGTTCAACGATAAGACTTTATATCCTATGAGTGACTATATTGATATGACATTTAAGGAAAATGAGAATAAAGTATTGCTTATATGGTCACTGTCAGATGATATAAGTGATGATGAGGCTCTTGCATACGGTAATGAATACATCAGAGCAATAAATGACTATGCAGCCACTCAAGATTTCTCAATAAAGAAGTCAAGTGAAACTTCCTACGGAGGACTTTTTGATAAGTATGACCTTGAAATCCAGCTTTTCAGAGCGGATGATATAATGGAAGATTCAAAATATATTGTGAATCAGGTTATAAAGGCAGGGACTGATACTAACTTACAACTACAAAACAGTAAAAAGGGGGATAAATGAAACTTCTAAAGAAAATTTTGTTAACTTCACTTTGTTCGGCAATGATTGTAAATACCGGTATGACATCTTTTGCAGGTGTTATAGGTAAAAGCTCAAATAACTACCCTAAGGTAGTGATGGGTGAGACTGCGACCAAGGCTAATGACGGAACTTATTTAAACGGCGCCGAGATTCATATATTAAACTCGGCAACAAAAAGCCAGATGATGAGCTATGTCATAAAGACCAAGAACGGTAAATTGATAGTTGTGGACGGAGGACTTCCACAGGACGAGCCGCATCTTGTAGAGACTATAAAGAGCTATGGCGGTGAGGTAAGCGCATGGATTTTATCACATCCTCACAGTGACCACGGCGGTGCTTTCACAAAGCTTGCAGAAAACGGCTTTGAAGGTATCAAAATCGACAATTTCTACTACAATATCAGAGAACAGGCTTGGTATGACAAGTACGAAAAGTATAGAGCCGATATGGTAAATACTATAAGAAACTCAATAGCCAAACTGCCGGCAGGAGTATCACATATTACAAGCAAGGGTGAGGTTTACTATGTAGACGGTGTAGCCATACATGTACTCAATGATCCTTATTGGATTGAGTCAAACTCTATCAATAATTCATCTGTAGTTTTCAGATTGGATTTTGACAACGGTACAAGAGTATTGTTCTTAGGCGATATGGGACCTGCAGCAGGTGAGAGACTTAAGGCTGATGTTCCGGCAACAGATTTGAAGGCGGATATCGTACAGATGGCTCACCACGGTCAGTACGGTGTGAACAAGGATGTATATGAGATAATTGCTCCGAAGGTGGCTATGTGGAACGCTCCTGAGTGGCTTTGGGACAATGACGGCGGTTCAGGCTATAATACAGGAAGCTATAAAACACTTGAGGTAAGATCTTGGATGGATGAAATCGGTGCAAAGACCAATTATGTTATCAAAGACGGAGACCAGACAGTGAAATAATTTTAAATTAACCCGATATCAAAGTTGATGATTCAATGGAGATATCGGGTTTTTGATAAGGAGATGTTTATGGTAAAGAAAATAGGAATAGTAAGTTTATCAAGCGGTGTTTTAGGGGAAAGTTTTATCAAGCATGAACTTAAAATAGGTCTGGAAAGATTAAATAAATACGGTATTGAGGTTAAATTTTTGCCTAATGCACTTAAGGGTACGGACTTTATAAAAGAACATCCCGAAAGTAGAGCTAAAGACTTGATAGAAGCATTTAAGGATGACTCTATTGATATGATTTTATGTGCAATAGGAGGAGTAGATACATATAAACTTTTGCCATATCTGTTTGAAAACAATGAGCTTAAGACAGCTGTTAAACAAAAAATATTCTTAGGTTTTTCAGATACCACCAAAAATCATTTTATGCTAGGTAAAGTGGGAATAAAAACATTCTACGGGCAGGCATTTTTACCTGATATATGTGAGCTCTCAAAAGAAATGTTACCATATACAAAAAAATACTTTGAAGAGCTTATCACAACAGGAAAAATAAAAGAAATACGCCCGAGTGAGTTTTGGTATAAGGAAAGGGAAGACTTCAGCGAGAATTCTATCGGAGTTGATATGGAAAAATATAAAAATACCGGATTTGAATTACTTTGCGGCAAGCCGGTATTCAAAGGTAAGATTTTGGGCGGTTGTATTGATTCAATCTATGATATATTTGATAATTCAAGATTTGAAGATAGTGTATCTCTTTGTAAAAAATATGATTTATTCCCGAGTCTTGATGATTGGAAGAATAAAATTTTATTATTGGAGACAAGTGAGAATAAACCCGAACCGAAGCTATATAGAAAAATGATCGGAGCTTTAAAGGAGTACGGAATATTTGATGTGCTCTCAGGTGTTTTAGTAGGCAAGCCTCAAGATGAGGTATATTATGAGGAGTATAAGCAAATTTTAATTGAGGAAATCGGAGATAAAGACTTATCCGTTGTCTATAATATAAATGTGGGGCATGCAACACCAAGGTGCATTATTCCTTTCGGAGTTGAAGCCGAGGTAGATGTGGATAAGCAGGTGATTGTTTTTGATAATTAAATCGGATGCTTGTTGCAGAAATACTTAAGGAGGCTATGTGTTTTTAAAATATAATAAAAACGAGAAGTTGGAATTCAATTATAAGAGGGCATGTGGCTTATGGTTGATTTTGGTAGCAGCAGTTATCTTAGCGGCTACTTTTGTTGGCGGAAAACAAATCATAAATATGCAGGTATTTTGCATAGGATATATTGTCAGCTTCTTACTCATAAATACAAATAAAAAAGTGTTAAATAAGCTGTCTTACGGAAGTTCCTCTGAATTTCAAAGAAAAGTATCATTATATGCAATCATTTTATTGCTTGTTTTAATGTCACTACTTGGTGGCCCGTTCTTTGCCGATGAGAATTGGAGATTGATTTGGTTGGGAGCATTGATGGCGACTGCAATACACTTTTTTATGTATTACTTTGTACATGGAAAATCAATGATTTATTTAGGGGCTGTTTGTACTTTGAATATTTTGTCAGGATATATTTTCTCAGGCGTTCCTGTAACTGTGATTGCATATATTGATGCGGCAATTAAGTTCGTATTCGGAATTTACCTGTTGTTTTTCTCAAAGCCGTCAAAGTAGAAATGATTTTTATTGTATAGAGGTAAGTAAGTTGAGATATATACTTTTATTGCGTGGTATAAATGTTGGTGGAAAGAATAAAGTCGCTATGAGTGAATTGAAAGTTTTGTTAACTGAATTGGGATTTAACATATAAGACATAAGATAGTTTTAGACGAAGTATATTTATTATAGAAGTATGGATAGTAAAGATTTAAGATATTTTAAAGAAAAGCTTGATTCAATAGATTGGAATGGGAACTTTGAAAAGGCTGATAAAGAAAATTATGAAGTTTTGGATAGCTTATGTGAATGCATAGAATCTGAATTTAGAGAAAATAAAAGCCAAGAAATGATATCAAAAGCCCTATTACTCCTTGCAGGGAATGTCGGATGTGCAGAGGATTTTGAAAGATACGAAGAAAATTTTGTGAGTAGACTTGAAAAAGAAGGTAAACTTACAAAAGAGTTGGCAGAGTTATTTTACAATAATACGAATAGAAGGCAGGGATAGTGATATATAATTTATGAAGAAGGGATTGAGGATGAAGATAGCAGTCAGTGCCTGTTTACTTAGAGAAAATTGTAAATATAATGGTAGGAATTTATTTAAAAAGACAGCTAAGATTATTGAGAAGGGAAGATAAATGGACAATATAATTATAAAAGAGGCATCTCCTGAGGATGCTTTGGCGAGAATAGAATATTCAAAGAAGATAGGGGGTGAAACAGATAATCTGTCATTTGGAGCGGAAGGCTTTCCGATTTCCGTTGAAGGAGAGGATGAATATATTGAATCTCTTTTGAAAGATGAAAGGTCATGCTCATTTTTCGCATGGAGAGATGGTGAAATTATCGGAGATGTAAGCCTAAGCGGATTGCCAAGGAGAATGAATCACAGAGCGGAACTTGGTATTACAGTTTTGAAATCGGAATGGAATAAAGGACTTGGAAGCAGATTGCTTAAAATGGCGATAGAGTATGCCAAGTCACATGGTATTGAAATAATAAATCTTGAAGTCAGAAGTGATAATTTTAGGGCAATTCATGTCTATGAAAAGTTTGGATTCAGAAAAATCGGTACCTCTCCGGCATATTTTAAAATAGGAGATTCATATATAGATTTTGATATAATGTATTTGGATTTGAGATAGAAAAATGCAGATTTGGAAGGATAGTATAGATAGATTTGACCAATAAAGATTTGAAGTGCTTCAAAGAAAGACTGGATTCAATAGATTGGGACAGTGACTTTGAAAAAGCGGATAAAGAAAATTATGAGGTTTTGGACAGCTTATGTGAATGTATAGAATCTGAATTTAGAGGAAATAAGAGCCAAGAAATGATATCAAAAGCCCTGATACTCCTTGCAGGGAATGTCGGATGTGCAGAGGATTTTGAAAGATATGAAGAAAACTTTATTGATAACCTTGTGAAAGAAGATTTACTTACGAAGGACCGGCTGAATTTATTTTATAATAATGTCAAGAGAAGACAGGGATAGCAGTATTTGTAAGAAATATCAGGGAGGACTTGTAATGAAAATAGCGGTAAGTGCGTGTTTACTTGGAGAAAATTGTAAATATAACGGCGGAAATAATTACAGTGAAAAAGTAAGAGATTATACCGAAGGACATGAGGTAATACCTGTTTGTCCGGAAGTCCTTGGCGGACTGCCTATTCCAAGAGAACCTGCGGAAATAGTAAACGGTATAGTCAGTCTCAAGGACGGCACTTCTGTTGATAAAGAATTTCGTGAAGGAGCAAGAGCTGCACTTGAGACAGTAAAAGAGCAAAATGCCGATATTGTTATATTACAGTCAAGAAGTCCCTCATGTGGAGTAAATGCAATATATGACGGTTCATTTTCTGTAAAAATTATATCAGGACAGGGTGTATTTGCAGATTTATTAAGGAGAAACGGAATAAAAGCGATAGATGTCGAGGATTTATAGATAGACAGGGGGCTGCCTGCTTTCGTAATCAAAATATAGAGGTAAACAAATGAATGATTTTGATATATTATTTGATAAGATAAAGCAACTTTCTAAAGACGTTACAGAATCGAATTATTCTGATTACACTAAACAGGGGTATGATATATTAATCGCTATACATGATTTGGGAATTTCAAAAGATTCTGTATATAATATGTTTTTTGAATATTATAAAAGCTTAAAGGAAGGATTATCAAAAGAGTGGTTTGCGGATATGCTTGATTATATATGTGGATGGTGCAATCCTGAAAAATATATTTGGAAAGATGAGTAATTTATAGGCAGCTTTTAGCTGTCTTTTTTTGATTGACAAAGAATTTCAAATATTATATACTCAAAAATGTAAACGCTTACATTATCAGAGGGCGAAAAAATAAAGTCTGAAGATATGAAGCAAATATATCGATGTATAAAGCTAAGATGTGGAAGCTGAAAGATAACATTGAAGTAGGTAAAATTATTTCAATGATAACAGATTACTGATGTCAATGGCTGCGGTAGTCAATAATAAAATATTAGGAGTATAATATGAAGGCTAAAGAGAGAATTATCCAATTTGGTGAAGGCGGTTTTTTGAGAGGATTTGTAGACTATTTCTTCCAGAAATTAAATGACAAGGGCTTGTTTGAGGGATCGGTTGTGGTTGTTCAACCTATAAAGACCGGTATGTGTGAGCTGCTTGAAGCGCAAAACTGTGAATACAATCTTTTTTTAAGAGGAGTTGATAACGGTAAGGTGGTAGATGAGCATACTCATATAGATGTTATCAGCAGATGTATCAATCCATATGAGGATTATGAAGGATATTTGAATCTTACAAAGAATCCTGATTTTAGATTTATTGTTTCAAATACAACAGAAGCCGGAATAGTGTATGAAGATGATAATAAGCTTTCCGATAAACCTGCAAACAGCTTTCCGGCAAAACTTACAGCTCTTTTATATGAGAGATTTAAAGCGGGATTGCCGGGATTTATTATACTTTCATGTGAACTTATAGATCACAACGGTGAAGAACTTTTAAAATGTTGTAAGCAGTATGCCTCCAAATGGGAGCTTGGAGCGGATTTTGCTTCATGGCTTGAAAAAGAAAACAGCTTCTGTTCCACATTGGTTGACAGAATTGTTACAGGATTCCCAAGAGATGAACATAAGGCACTTGAGGAGAGAATCGGTCAAAAGGACAATATGATGGATACAGCCGAGATTTTCCACCTTTGGGTAATACAGGGAAATCACGAGGATGAGCTTCCGCTACAAAAGGCAGGTTTTAATGTAGTTTGGACAGACAATGTGGATCCGTATAAGAAAAGAAAGGTTCGCATACTTAACGGAGCACATACTTCAATGGTCTTAGCTGCAAGATTGTACGGACTTGATACAGTAGGCGAGTGCATGAAGGATGAAAAGGTATCCTCACTTCTTAGAAAATCTGTGTTTGAGGAAATAATACCTACAATAGGAGATACCGAGGACAACAGAAAGTTTGGTGAGGCTGTATTTGAGAGATTTTCAAATCCTTTTATCAAGCATCAGCTTTTATCAATTGCTCTTAATTCAGTGTCAAAGTTCAGAGCAAGAGTACTTCCTACAATCTTGGAATATAAGGCTAAAAACGGAAAGTATCCTGAGATATTAAGTTTTTCATTGGCTGCACTTATTGCATTCTATAAGACGGACGAGGCAAATGACAGTGAAGAGATTGTACAGTTTATGAAGAGCGCTTCGGTAGCGGATATCTTAAAGAGAGAAGATTACTTGGGTGAAGACCTTAGCGATATGTATGATATAGTAAACAGATGGTTTGAAAAGATAGAAAAAGACGGTGTAGTGGCTTGCTATGATGAACTCTTAAAATAAGTTGTTTAAAGGTGGAGGAAACTTCACCTTTTTTATTTTGTTCTAAAGGCTTTAGTGTTGGCTGCAAATTCTTATTCCCAGGGAAGATATCAATTGAAAAAATTATGAAGAGTGATATAATTCAGTCAAGATATATAGACTGTGAAAATTAATTAGGAAGGAGTTAATGACGGTTATTTTGTGTCATCACATACGACTGCAGCTATTGAACGTGAGATACAGTTTAATCAAGAGTCGGAAGAAATAAATGGGGGAAATGCCTATGCAAAAAAAGCCGATTGAGCGGATTATCGCATTTGCCATATGCAGTATAGAATTTATTATAATAATTCTTATATTGTGTATTAATGGATATAATTCTATAAAAAAGCCAATAGGTAGTACATATTGTGCAGATCAAATTTTTGATGTAGTGAATTCAGATGCTATTTCTTTTTTTGGAACTGATTTCTATGGAGATGGGACATATATGGACACAAAGACCCGTGAATATAGAAACTATACAATAGATCCCGGTGAGAGTTTTTGTACTATTACATTGGACAACGGCTCATATGCCATATATGATTATAAGAATACAGTTTGTATTATTACACCCGGAGTAGGGATAAAATATTATACAAGAGTGGGAAATTCAAGCGGAGCATTTGTTCTGCAAAAACATGATTATGAGTAATCAATATTATTTCACAGTTTAATATACTTAAATGTGTCAAAAAACTTATTAAACATTATGTAAATGTTATGTACAAGGAATCTATTTTAAGTTCTTTGTCAAGTGTTGGGTGGGTTGATTTTTCAGCCCACTTTTTATATTTGGAATTTTTTGAACTTACCATTTTGCCGGGTAGTATATATTTAAAGCCTGATAAATATTTTTTTGAACAACAAAATGACCTCGTCCCCAGTCATTTTTTAAGCTGTTGCCATTAAAATTCTATTCCTAAAATATGTAAAGTTACGTACACCATAAGATACTCT